>CAZVEZ010000122.1:0-8175 GCA_964626135.1 uncultured Nitrospira sp. | reverse complement strand
CAGATTCCATAGGAACGTGCATGGAGGGATGTGAGCGCCTGTTCGATCCGGCGAAGTTTTTCAAGGGCAAGCATCTTCACGGACAGGGCCACGTCGATCTCGTGCTCAGCCGCAGCCTGGTCGACCGGGTCGGGAAAGAGTTCGGGTTCCGTGTTGATTGCATGAGACATTATGGTTTCGTGCGTGAGCCGCGTTCGAAGTCTGTTGAGTTCGTTTTGAAGGTCTGCGTAATTCACGCTCTTCTGCGCCTGAATGTCTCGATGTTTTGACGGAACAGATCCGGGGGCATGGTTCGATGATGTTGTGTTCGGCATCGGCGTCACCTCCCTATGGCGGTACTTGTACAACGTCCGATGCAACCGGACCATCAGCGTCCGATCATATTTGTGTAACGCCTGCCTGGCGCGGGCACCGATGAAGCGAGTGCCTTGAAAGGCGCAAAGAGAGAGCGGTGTCTGTCTTGGAGAGCCGGCTAAAAAGAAGGAAGTTAACAGGCTTGTAACCTGCCTGTGCGTCGGGTGTAATGGCGCAGTTCCATAATAGAACGATTGATGTTCGATTGGTTTTGTATGTGCCCGTCCAAGCATCGTGAGTCAAGAGATTTGATAGTCATGACAATGATCAAAGCATTCGGTTTGTCGGCTCTCTGCGCGGCCCTGATTGTTATTTCAGGTTGTGCCAGACCTCAGAAATTCATTGATATTGCATGCGGGAAAATGCCTGGTGAAACACTGCTCGATCGCGAAGCGGCGATTCAATGTCAACAGTTTCGACAGGAAGAAGCGGCTGCTGCCGTCTACAGCGAGGCGACGTTGCTGTTGAAGTCGTACCGGGCTTGTTTGGAGAAGTATGAGCAGGCGCCGGCGCGCGCCCGTGAGTATTGCGGGCAGTACGCAAAAGCGTTGCACGATATCGGATTGCAGATCAAAGAGCCTCTCGACTCAGATCCATCCGCAAAGGATACGGCTCGCACCTCGGAGAAATCGAAGTACTAGCACCCTCTTCACCGATGCACGGTCTGCTCAGGCGGATAGCCGCCGGAGATACGCGAGATCGGAGAAATGCGCGAGTTGAAGGAGCGTTCGAGGTTTTCTGAGGCTCGCGTCTCGCACCTAGTGAGTTTCTGCCTGGCACTCCAAGGGGTCCCACCGTGTGGATTGACGGTCCTCGTCAAAGTAGATCCGGTAGCCCACACATCGAGAGTTTCCCGACAGAAATTCGTAGTCCCACACTTCGGTCCCGGTTCGAAGTTTCTTGAGCCGTTGAGGATAACCGAATCGGCGGATTATCTCGTCCTGTGAGATTTGGCCGATACTGGATTCGAATTCATCCACGCGAGGACGGCTGCAAGACAACAGGAGCGCAGGCAGGCAGACAGCGAGAAGGAACAGGGACCATACCCTTATCATGCGTTTCTGATCGCGAATTGAGGCTACATCTCTGACGCCTGATCCGACAGTTTGTACCCTAAAGACTTGACCGAGATGATGGCGTCGTCGAGCAGCGGGATCTTCAGTTTCAGCCTGCGGATATGCACATCCACGGTTCGTGTCGTGCCGTAGTAATCGTAGCCCCATATGGAATTCAGCAGGACGTCGCGTGTGAGCACTCTCCCTGGGTGGCGCAACAGGTGCTCGAGCAGCCCGAATTCTTTGGCCGTAAGAGAAACCTCATTGCCGTTCACTATGACCTCGTGCCGTGAGAGATCCATCGCGAGGGGCCCGAAACTCAAGGAAGACGGCGATTGATTCTGTGTCCGCTCCAGACGTCGAAAAAGCGCTTTGACCCTGGCGACCAAGGCTTTGGGGCTGAACGGTTTCGTGACATAGTCGTCTGCGCCGAGTTCCAGGCCGATAATGGTATCGGACTCCTCTGCCTTGGCCGTCAGCATGATAATGGGCAGGAGGGCGGTATCCGGTGTCGTGCGGATCTTCTTACAGATTTCAATGCCGTCGATTTCCGGAAGCATGAGGTCGAGAATCAGAAGGTCCGGTCGTTCTGACTTCAAGACCTTGAGCGCGTCAACACCGGACGTTGCGACGTTCGTGTGAAATCCGTCTTTTTCCAGATAGATCTTCACCAATTGAGCGATGTCCGGCTCATCTTCGACGATCAGAATTTTCTTGGGCGCGAGCGGCATATTTGTATCATCGATGACAGGGTGCGATGCAGCTGAATCAACGGGGCTGGGGTCTGTGAGGAAGGATAATCCTTCAATGTTACAGCCGTATTAACAGGGGCTCTCTATCTAAAAGAATTCAGGTATGACGATCGAATGGATAAAATATCGCGACTTGTCAAATGTTTATCCAATGTTCACTCCATGAGATCAAGACAGTAGAGACATGGGATCGGCTGAGTGATCCTCCATTGCGCGGGAGAAATGGCAGAGACAGGGCTTAGCTGGGTGTTGACAAACTACTGGAGTAGAACAAGCACGCAAGGTCTGGATGCTCACAGACCCCTTCAGAAGTGATCGCAGGCTGTTCAGAAAGGCCGTCCAGCAAGGCCGCAGCACGCGACGAGGCGAAGCGTACTCTCTGCAGTACGTTGAGCCTCTGAGCGCGGCGAGAACGATGCTGGCGGACGTTGTCAACTGCCTGTTAGTTTCTATGTGGGCGTAGGAGGGGAAGTGGAGTTGTCGATAGGGGGAGGGCGGTGAGTGTCCAGGGCCTCGTCAAGGACGCGGAGCGATTCATTGAGGAGATCAGCTGCGCAGCTCATGGTCACATGAATTTGTTGGAGAGCCTCTTCCCACCGGCCTTCCTGGTGAAGCACTTGAAAGCGTCGATGATGCTCATCCAGGATCGCTTGTTTCGCATCGAGTATGAGACTATCGGCAGGGGTCATTGGCGCATTTTTCATTCGTGTGAACGAGGCGCACGGTAACAGACCCTGTATTCTGCGGACAACCCTACGAATGGGTGGATAATGTGACAGGTGAGCTATTATCTGTAGCTAACTGATGTACAGAGTAAATATTATTACATGCATGCTGGACCGCCGGTCAAATCGACTTAGACTGAGCACGGTGACTGCTGTGACTCATGACCTGCACCGGCTTATCGCGTTGCTCGCCGAACAATTTACACATCGTTTACGAGCTATTGACTGAACCGGAATATGCCACGGCTAGAATAACCTACCAAAGCGGCTCTGCTGGAAATAAGCGTAGCGGGAGAATCAATCACAGTCTGTTTAGACGATGAATCATGGAAGTTTTCGGCGAATACCATATGAGAGAGGAGGCAGAAGGATGGAACTAGACCCGGATCTCTTCACATCATTCCTTGCGATGGCTATGCGGTTCACTCTCGTCATCGGCTTCATGCTGTTCATCGTCTCGCTCGGGCGTTCATTCCTTAATCTCACAGGGAGGGATCTATGACGGCAAGCGCTCTTCTCGGATCAGACCAGAAAGTGGCAACGACCTGTGACGCCGATACGCTCACCATCGCCATTCTCGACCATCTCAGTGAACAGACTGTCATCAGCCTGGATACACTCGTTTGCTTGATGCCGCAATACACCTGGAATCAAATCTTCCACTGCGTTGACCAGCTCTCACGATGCCATAAAGTCGTTCTGCGACGACACCGATTCGAGTACACGCTTTTTTCGACCAATTTCCTGGCGTAGCCGGTCTCTTTGGTCTGTCTCGTCTATCTGATTCATCTGGTCTATCCGGTGTCTTGATGTATCCGGTTCTCCTATTATCCGGACACCACAGTGACGAGTCAGACCAAAGAGACCAGATAGACCACATGGCAGTGAGGCTCAATGCTGCGTGAGATCGCGGTCTGAAGTTTCGGGCGGGATGATGTGGCGGATGATCTTGCCTTCCACAAGATAGACGACCAGCTCGGCAATGTTCGTGGCATGGTCGGCCATCCGTTCGAGATATTTGGCAATGAAGCTCAAGCGGATGGCGCGTGAAATTGTGCGTGTGTCCTCGAGCATGAACGACAGCAGCTCGCGGAACAATTGCTCCATCAGATCATCGACGAAGTCGTCGTCCGTCAGCACTTTCCGCGCGAGGGCGGCATCGTCCTTGACGAACGCATCGATGCTTTCCTTCACCATCGTCCGGGCCATCTTCCCCATCATCGGAATATCGATATAGGGCTTCAGCTGCGGTTCTTCGTTCAGCTCGATAGTTCTTTCGGAGACATTCTCCGCCAGGTCGCTGATCCGCTCGAGTTCAGTCGAAATTTTCATCGCCGTCGTCACCAGCCGCAAGTCGCGCGCGGCCGGCTGATGGAGGGCCAGCAACCGGATACATTCTTCGTCGATCTCCACATCTAACGCGTTGACCTGGTGGTCCCGCTCGATGACCTGGCGGGCTAAGGCCGAGTCGCGCGTCACCAGCGCAGAAAGGGCCTTGTCGATCTGATCTTCCGCGAGGCCCGCCATGCGCAGGAGCGTGGTCTTCAAGTCTGCCAATTCGTCGTCAAAGTGACGCTGTGTCATAACGGTTACCCGAATCGTCCGGTGATATAGTCTTCGGTTTGTTTCTTGGCGGGAGTGGTAAAGACCTGCTTTGTAAGGCCGAACTCGACCAGTGCACCGAGATACATAAATGCTGTCCAATCGGATACCCGCGCGGCCTGCTGCATGTTGTGCGTCACTATAATGACTGTCAGATCTTGCTTCAAGGAAAAGAGCAATTCTTCAATTTTTGCGGTGGCGACAGGATCCAGTGCCGAGCACGGTTCATCCATCAGCAAGACATCCGGCTTGACTGCGAGCGCGCGGGCGATGCACAGACGTTGTTGTTGCCCTCCGGAAAGGCCGAAGGCGCTGGTTTGGAGGCGATCTTTTACTTCATCCCAGAGCCCTGCGCCTTGGAGCCCCTCTTCTACGATCTGGGCCAATTGGCTTCGACTTCGGATTCCATGAAGCCGCGGTCCATAGGCCACGTTTTCATAGATCGATTTCGGAAAGGGATTCGATTTTTGAAAAACCATGCCGACACGCTTCCTGAGGTCGGTGACGTCCACATCGGGGCCATTGATATTGATGCCATCAAGCAGCATGGCGCCTTCTACTCGAGCGCCTTCGATCAAGTCGTTCAGCCGGTTGAGGCATCGCAGCAAGGTGGATTTTCCGCAACCGGACGGTCCAATGAACGACGTGACTTGATGTTTCATCATCTCGACATCGATGTTGAAGAGCGTTTGGCGGTCCCCGTAAAAAAAATTGACCTGGCGCAGCGCAAGTTTCACCGCGTGGCTTGTGGAACGAGTGTCGGGGGACTGGACATGATCGTCCTGCGCGTTGAGCCTTTGTGAGGCGAGAGGTTGTGATTGCTGCGGCTGTTGCGTCATAGGTGGAGAAGAAGCCATTCCGATCCTCTATAAGACCGATCCTGCATATTTCTTGCGCAGGTGGTTACGGAGGACGATCGCAGTAAGATTCAACAGCACCACGACGGTGATCAATACCAGGGTGGTGATATAGACCATCGGCTTCGCGGCTTCTACATTGGGAGACTGAAAGCCGACGTCGTAGATATGAAATCCCAGGTGCATAAACTTTCGATCGAAGTGGAAAAATGGCCACGAACTATCCAGCGGGAGAGACGGCGCCAGTTTGACGACTCCGGTCAGCATGAGCGGCGCCACTTCGCCGGCCGCCCGGGCCATCGCTAAAATCAATCCCGTCAGAATGCCAGGCAGAGCAGAGGGTATCACGACTTTGAGCATCGTTTCCAACTTCGTGGCGCCGAGAGCCAGCGATCCCTCGCGAAACTCCCTGGGCACGGCAGATAACCCTTCCTCTGTGGCGACAATGACCACCGGCACCGTGAGTAAGGCCAACGTCAGGGATGCCCATAGGATGCCGCCGGTGCCGAACGTCGGGGTTGGAAGTCGTTCAGGAAAAAAGAGCGTATCGAGCGTCCCTCCGATGGCGTAAATAAAAAAGCCCAATCCGAACACCCCGAAGACAATCGAGGGCACACCTGCAAGATTGTTGACCGCGATTCTCACGAGACGAACCAACGCGCCTTGTTTGGCATATTCCCGCAGATAGAGCGCGGCGAGCACGCCGAACGGGACGACGGCAAGGCTCATGACCATGACCATCATGACGGTGCCGAAAATGGCCGGGAAAATGCCGCCCTCGGTGTTGGCTTCTCTCGGCTCGGTGGTGAGGACTGCCCACACGTTCGTGAGATAGATCCAGCTCTTGTGTAAAAGACTCATCTCGTTCGGCCGCAGAGCTCGAATGATCTGCCCGATCGGGATCTGTTTTTCACGGCCGTTAGCATCCACCATCACGACAGAGTATTCATCGAATTGCGCGCGCAGCGTGTCCAGCTCCAAGGTTTTTTCTTGATACCGGGCTTCAGCGGCGGCAATCTGTGCTCTGAGCTTCTGGATCTGCCCGGTCTCTTTCACCTCGGAGGCCGGAGAATCTCCGGGGCCGGGAGAGAGCGAATGTCGCATTTCAAGGGCGCGGGTCTTTAACCGCGCCTGTTCGATATCTGAATTGATCGAGCCGATCTCGATGGTTTCGATCCGAGAGATCTGCTTATGGAGGGCATTGGTGATGCCGATCAGCGGACCCAACGCGATCCATCCGGCTTCATTTCCTTCTGCCTGAAGCTCCTCTCCTTTATAGACGGATTTGACCCTCGCATACATGTTGCCCCATTCGCGACGCTCCAGGAGCGCGGTATCTGTTGGATACGTCTGCGAGACGATCTGATCGGCATTGATCCATTTGAAATCTAGACCATAGATATCACGGTTTCCGATCTTGACGCGAAGACGGCCTTTTCCTTCCGGGCGGTCAGGCGTGACGGAGCGAGGGATGACTTCTCGTCCGGCCAGCTGTCCCATCACGCGCTGTCCATCTTTGAGTGTGAGTTCGACGATACCCGAGGTCCAAAAATATCCCAGGCCGTTGACGATGATTAACAGCAACAGTCCGAAAACCATGAGCAGGGAGATCGAGACACCGGCGGCGCATCCCCAGATAAAGACATTGCCTGAGGCGAGAAATGTTTTAAATGGGCTGCGCATCAGTACTGGCTATACTTGGTTCGCAACCGTTGCCTGACGACCTCCGCGACGGTATTGATCAGAAACGTAAATACGAATAAGAGGACGGCCGCCAAAAATAAGAGGCGATAGAGCGTACCTCCATGAGGAGCCTCTGGAATTTCCACGGCGATGTTGGCCGATAACGTGCGAAAGCCATTGAAAAGGCTCCAATCCATGATGGGCGTATTTCCCGTTGCCATGAGGACGATCATCGTTTCTCCGATAGCCCGGCCAAACCCGATCATCATGGCAGAGAAGATTCCAGGGCTCGCCGATATCAGCACGAGCTTGACAAGGGTCTGCCAGCGAGTGGCTCCCAGTGCAAGCGATCCGGCAATCAAATGTCGCGGGACATTGGACAATGCTTCCTCGGAAATACTGAAGATGATGGGAACGATGGCAAAGCCCATCGCAAATCCCACCACGAGGGCATTTCGTTGATCATATTTGAGTCCCAAATGGGCGGCAAACCAGCTCTTATAGTCGGCTCCGAACAGTAGCGACTCGATCGGCTGATTCAGGCCCAGACAGATCCAGACGGCGCCGATGATGATAGGAATCAGGACAAACGTTTCCATCCCAGGGCGAAGGCGGCGGATGATTGCGGCCGGGATATATTGCCAAAGAATCGCCATGGCTGCAACGCATGAGGGAACAACGACCATCATGGCGACCATTGCGGGGAAAATCCGTTCAAGCATCGGCGCCAGCCATAAACCGGCCAGGAATCCCAGGATAACGGTCGGAAGCGCCGCCATGATTTCGATGGTCGGTTTGACCTTGGCTCGAAGATTGGGGTGCATAAACATCGAGGTATAGATTGCGCCTAAGAGGGCCAATGGCACTGCGATCAGCATCGCATAAAGAGTCCCTTTGAGTGTGCCGAAGATCAGCGGAAGGAAGCCAAACTTCGCTTCGAAGTCATCGGCGCCGCTGGAGGATTGCCAGACATGTTCCGGACGCTCATATCCTTCATACCAGACGGGATTGAACAAGGTGGCGACTGTCGTTTCCGGATGGGGATTGTGAATCGCATAGGTGAGCAATTCTCCTTCGTCGGTAAGGGCCACGGCTCCATCGGCTTTAGGAGAAAATGTCAGGGCGCGAATAGCCCGATGGTTTCCTG
>CAZVEZ010000121.1:0-8183 GCA_964626135.1 uncultured Nitrospira sp. | reverse complement strand
TGCGATCAGCGCCATACGTATGATTCCATTTGCGCGTGATGTATAAACCGAGTTTCTCCACAGCCTGCTAAAACCAGTGAGCCTACCAGAAAAATTCTATTTCGACCTCGTCAGACGGCGGTGTGCCCCACATGCCAAGGCCTGGTGGGATTCGGTATTGAGCACACCATTTACTCTCGCGTCAGGAAGCGAGCTATCAAAGGCCTATAGTATGCTCGCGCGCATGCTCGGACACGACCGGCTGGAGTTCACCTATCAGGAAATTGATAGTGAGAAGACAGCGAAATTTCTGGCTTTTCAGGGGCGTCCCTTTCATGAATTCGCGCGAGCCGTGCTCCTATTGTTTGCCCTCGAACGGCTACCTGAGGAGGAGCATGTAGAATTCATTCACGCACTGTTCACGCATGGCGATAGCAGGGAACAGGAAGCGCTCTTGCACGCTCTTTCGATCCTGCCAAACCAAGGCCGGTTTCTCCACACGGCGGTGGAGGCATGTCGAGCAAACGTGCAGACGGTCTTCGAATCAATCGCTTGCGAGAATCCCTATCCAAGTTGCTATTTCCCAGATTTGAACTTTAATCAACTGGTGTTGAAAGCTATCTTTACCGGCGTAGCTCTCCAGCGTATTGTGGGTCTGCCCGATCGAGTCACACCGAGGCTTAAGGGCATGGTCAGTGACCATGTCAAGGAACGGACTGCAGCCGGTCAGATCGTGCACGGAGATGTGGCTTTGATCATGAATCAATACGAGGATACTACACGATGAAGCTCTTCGATCCGCACATTCACATGACCTCCCGCACCACTGATGACTATGCCGCAATGGCAGCGGCCGGTATTGCTGCGATTGTAGAGCCCGCATTCTGGGTGGGTCAGCCTCGCACGCATGTCGGTACCTTCGAAGATTATTTCCTGTCGTTGCTAGGATGGGAACGGTTTCGGGCGAGCCAATTCGGAATCCGTCATTTTTGCACGCTGGCCTTGAATCCCAAAGAAGCGAACAACCCAAGAGTAGCCCAAGGCGTGATTGACCTGTTGCCGCGCTACCTGGAGAAAGACGGTGTCGTGGCAGTCGGCGAGATCGGCTTTGATGATCAGACCGAGGATGAAACCAAATATTTCTCGGCCCAGATTGAACTCGCAAAGGAATTTCATTTGCCGGTGCTGATTCACACACCACACCGGGATAAGAGGCGCGGCACGGAACGGACCCTGGCACTCGTGCTCGAATCGGGTATCAAGCCCGAGCTCGTGCTGATCGATCATAACAATGAAGAGACGCTTCCGCTGGTTCTCCCGAGTGGCTGCTGGGCCGGTCATTCGATCTATCCCAAAACCAAGATGGATGAGCAACGGATGGTTCAACTCGTGAAGCAGTACGGTGGAGAAAGGATACTCATCAACAGCGCGGCAGACTGGGGCGTAAGCGATCCGTTGAAGGTGCCTAAGACTGCACAGGTGATGATCGAGGCGGGCATACCTCAACGCACAATTACACAAATCGTCTGGAACAATCCCGTGAACTTCTTTCGCCAATCCGGGCGCCTAGATCTCGATGTCTCCGAAGCCAGGCCATTCGTCGATCAGCGTCAACTTTGGGAAGGCAATTCAGTCCTTCGTGGTCAGCTTCCCGTCGTAGATACCTCCTGTGAATCTCATGAACCGCGTTCTCGTTCTTAACGTCGTCGGCCTCACGCTTGACATGCTTGGCCCGGATGCGCCGCACCTGACCGCACTGGCTCGGCAAGGCGGGGTGCGTCCGCTGACGACGGTTACACCCGCTCTCACCTGCTCCGTTCAGGCCACGTTCACAACCGGCCTTCTTCCACGTGAGCACGGCATTGTAGCCAATGGCTGGTACTTCCGCGACCTGGCTGAGGTGTTTCTTTGGAGACAATCCAACCTGCTCGTCGCGGGCGAGAAGCTCTGGGACACTGCGAGGAAACTGGACCCTCGGTTCACTTGCGCAAAACTCTTCTGGTGGTACAACATGCATTCCTCGGCAGATTATACGGTCACGCCACGACCGATGTATCTCGCCGACGGGAGGAAGCTTCCAGATATTTACACGCAGCCGTCGGGGCTCCGCGAGGAACTGAATCAGCAACTCGGCGAGTTTCCCCTGTTTCGATTCTGGGGGCCGGGGGCCGACATTGTTTCGAGTCAGTGGATCAAAGATTGCGCACGATATGTCTACGACCGGCACAAGCCCACCCTTACCCTGGTCTATCTGCCGCATCTCGATTACAACCTTCAGCGCCTCGGTCCCAACCATCCGGTGATCCGGGACGATGTACGCCGGATCGATGCCGCCTGCGGCGAACTCATTGAGCATGCGCAAAAGGATGGCACGCGCGTCATCGTGCTTTCCGAGTATGGGATCACCGAGGTGAGCGGCCCGGTCCACATCAATCGTGTGTTACGCGAGGCCGGCCTCCTGGCTGTGCGCGAGGAACTCGGACGGGAGTTATTGAACGCAGGCGCATCGGACGCGTTCGCCGTGGCCGATCACCAGATCGCCCATGTGTATGTGAAGTCACCGGACAAGGTTCAAGAGGTCAAACGTTTGCTCGAAGATGTGCCGGGCATCGAACTGGTACTCGACAACGAAGGCAAACGACAGTATGGCCTCGATCATCCACGTTCAGGCGAGTTGATCGCGATCTCGCAGGCGGATCGATGGTTCACGTATTACTATTGGCGGAATGATGAACGGGCGCCGGATTTTGCGCGCACCGTGGACATCCATCGAAAGCCCGGCTATGACCCGGTCGAGTTGTTCATCGATCCGACGTTGCGTCTGCCGAAACTCCGCATTACCCGGCGTCTGCTGCAGAAGAGGTTGGGATTCCGTATGCTCATGGACGTGATCGGGCTGGATGCCACACTACCCAAAGGGTCGCATGGACGCGTGACGGATAAAACGGAACAAGGGCCCTTGTTTATCACCTCGGACGCAAGCTGTCTGCCGCCAGGCGCAGTGGCTGCGACGGATATCAAAACGCTGATCCTGCGCCATGTGTTCGGAGATCAGGTTCCAGGAACGAACCGGTGAGCCAGGCGCGTGAGGAGAGCTCCACCCACGGCCACTGCCGCAAGCCAGATGTTGCCGGCCAGCGCGATCAGCAGCGCGTCGAGAAGGGCGATCCCCGAAATGAGTACCGAGACTCCCTCGCGAACATCCGTCTGAGTTCGCCTCATCAACCGCCACACGGCGTAGACGATCCATGCAACAAAGCTCATGTAGATCACTGCGGGTCCCATACTGCGTAGCGCATCAGGCAGGCCATAGACAAGCGGCGCGGCCAGCAACGCCAGCGGCCAAAGGTTCGTCAGACGGGCCAGCGTTTCTTGCCGAGCCACATAGCTCAACCCCATAATATAGACGACGAGCAGAGCTACTCCCCACCATACCCGTTGAGACAACTCGGGGGCGACGGCCAGAGCCGTGATCAGGTAGACCTGCGCCCGACAAAGGCTCATCAAGAGCGGGCCAAGCGGATTGCCCTTGTGGTACGCATTGTAATACACGATGGTCGCAGCCAGGCTGAGCCCCGCGATCACCGGCGGCCATCCCTGACCTCCCTCCATTCCATATCCCACGACGATCAACAGCAGTTCACCGGCCCCAAGCCCCAGAAATCCCATGACAAAGACGGTTCCCGCTGCAACAGCGCCTGATGGGATAGGCCGTTGCGGGTAGACCGCGGCATCGAAATGCCGATCAAACGCATCGTTCAAATACATGCCGGCCATGTAAAAAAGAGAGATGGCAAGCAGCAGAATGCCCAGTGGAAATGGCGTCGGTGTGGAACCGGCCAACACGGCGCCTGCCAGCACGTTCGTCCACACGGTGGGGAGGTTCGAGACACGGCCGAGCCGAAGCGCCACTGCCCAGTTCATTGCGTGAGAGATCCTATCACCCATTGCATCTCACGGGTGATGGCATCGACCACCGGCATTCCGCGATACTCTTCAGGGAGAACGTCCCACGTGTAGGTTTCGATTTCCAAGTGGGCCGTCGGAGCGCGTTCGACTTGAAGCCGGAGCAGGCGGGTGAGAAAAGGCTGTGTGTTCTCAAACGGACCGAGTCTGTCGAGGAACAGCGGGACATGAAAGTGAATACGCCATTCTTTTTCTCCGGCGCCGGTCTCTGGCGCATGACCGGCGTTGTCGAGCGCCGGTGGAAGATCTTCATACCGAATCAACTCCATGCCCTGACGTTCCACGACCTGGTGCAAGTAGGTCGATTCTGCAAACGGACGTAACGCAGCGAGTGTCTCTCGGTTGACCCGCGGGATGCGCAGTCCGGCGCTGAGCTGGATCTTCGCGATACCAATACCAGCGGCGCGGAGCTCTGAGAGCATCTCATCCGGATCCTCAAACTCCACCGCGGCATGGCATGCATCCACGCACACGCCGAGGTGCCGGCGCAGCGCCTCTTCCGCCAAAACCGCAGAGAGCCCCGTTAGCCGGGAAAACTCGGCTACCGCCGGCGGCGAGAAGAGACGGTTCTTAAAGAATGCGATCGTCTCAGCGATGGTTTCGAGCAGGCAGCAGGGTTCCGGTTCCAGCGCACAGACAATGCGCCGGCCCGTCTCTTCTTTCAGTCGGTGCAGAGTTGCGGCGTGCTGCAGAATCCGGCTGGCTATGCATGAGACATCGTCTGGCGATTGGACTCGTGATTTGAACGCTCCCGGAACTGTACTGATGCTGCCGTCGATCTCCGGATGGTCGGCTAGCAAGGTCGCGAGGATGCGCGCCAGCTCGTCAGCATAGTGAAGCCTTTCCTCGTCGAGCCAGTCCGGCAAGTACACCTTCTCTTTGATCCTGGCTCCGTGAAAGGCCCCGTGCGGAAATCCATTGATCGTGAACACATAGAGATTGTGGTCTCGGAGGAACCCGCGAAAATCCCCTAATGTTCCCGGGTCGGAAAGCGCATGTGCCGCCTGGCCCGAGAGCCGTAAACCAATCCCGAACGCGCAGTGACGAGCGACTTTTTCGCGGACTCGCAGAACGTATTGTTCGAGATTACGACGAATCTCGATCCAGGTTTCCCCCGGATGGATGTTCGTACAGTAGGTCAGGTGGGGACGGCCTGCTATTTCGAGGCGCATCGACTCAAATGCCTTTTCTTGAGCCAGGTGAGCGCTCGCAGGAGTACGGCGTGATCGATGCGATCGACCTCAGTGCCTTCGCCAATCCGTTTCAGTAGGGTGATGGCCAGGTCGCCGCCGATGTGTTCAGTGAACTCATCCAAGCCCCGGAGAATTTTCAGCCGCCCGTCCGGCCCCTTGAGATCAAGGTTACGATGCCACGACGGAAGTCCTAACTGATCAAGCAGGAGAAGAATCCGACCGAAGGCTTGTTCGCTTAATAACCCAATCTCCCTTGAGTATCGCGAATCGATGGCAATGCCTATGGCGACCGCTTCGCCGTGGTGCAGTCGATACGAGGTCATCGATTCGAGTTTGTGCGCAGCCCAGTGACCAAAATCGAGAGGTCTGGCGCTGCCGGACTCGAATGGGTCGCCGGCAACGGTAATGTGGTTAAGATGAAGGGTCGCAGACCATTTAATAAGCTTTGCCATCATGGAGGGTTGATGGAACCGAAGTGACGTTGAATGATCAAGAAGCCAGTTGAAAAAAATCTTATCGCGTATCAGCGCCACCTTGACGGCTTCGGCCATCCCGGAGGTGAGATGTCGTGGCGGAAGAGTGCGAAGGAAATCATCATCGTTGATCACCGCAACTGGGACAGCAAACGTACCCAGAAAATTCTTGACTTTAAACCTATTGATCCCCGTTTTTACTCCCAACCCTCCGTCGGCCTGGGACAGAAGAGTTGTCGGCACTCGAATATTCCGCACACCTCTATGTGTTGTAGCCGCGGCGAATCCGGCCATATCAAGAACGGCCCCTCCACCGATTGTCAGGACAATCGAGTGGCGATCAATGTGAAAGTGGTGAAGCTTTTTGTGTACCTGTAAGAGCCAGCGCGGATCATTCTTTACCTTCTCTCCTCCGGGAACAGAATAAGGCGGAGCAACAAGTCTTGTTGAATCCCGATGCGCTTTAAAATAGTTTCTAAGCTCACTTGATAAGCCCGGGCGAACTTTTGACAATCCTTCATCAACGATTGCAAATACCCTATGCAATCCACTTGTCTTGTTGAGGCAAATGGCATTTACCAATGATCGATTGGATGGCGCCAGAGCCTTATTCGTAAAGTGTACATCGTACGCGAAGGGCACACTGAATCTCTGGGCAAAGATCTCGTCTTGTAATTTTGGCGGAGAACAATCCGCGATCCGAGACAACGCACCTCCTCTCGGACTCACTTTGATATTCACCGTGAGCTCATTTTCTGACTGAGGATTTTGATCGGGATGAGCAGAACGTTACCACATGTGAGCCTGCGCAATTACCATTTAGCTGCACCGGGTGCAGCTTGCCGTGATACATGGCTGCCCTGGATTATCTGATTACGGCAAGATTTTTCATTTGAAGAATAACAGACTACTTGGATCCCGGTACAAGCTGGTGGACAGACCCTTTATGATCGAGCATATAGATCTCGCCCTTATCGTCCTCACCGAAAGAGGAGATAGACACATTGGTCTTGAGGACCCACGGTTCGCCACCCACTCGTTCGCCCTGGGCCGTGCGAACCGCAAAAACTTCGCCGCTGCAGTAGTCTCCATAGAGATAGGCGCCGACGAGCGCCGGGATCGCTTTCCCCCGGTACACATAACCTCCGGTGATGGAACAGCGGCCCCCTTGATGGTCATACTCAAGGACCGGAGGAATAAACCTTTCCTTACTGCACGGCTCCTGAAGGTTAAAGCAATGAAACCCCTCCATGACTCGCCAGCCATAATTTCCGCCCTTCCTCACCACATTGACTTCCTCCCACTTGTTCTGCCCGACATCGGCCAACCAAAGATCTCCGGTTTCTCGATCAAATGAAAAGCGCCAGGGGTTTCTCAGTCCCTTGGCGAAGACCTCAGGCCGTTCCTCGCCTTTTACAAACGGGTTATCTTCGGGAATACCATAGGGAAGACGACCATTCACGTCGATCCGAAGCAGTTTCCCCAATAATTCATCCTTGTTTTGGGCGCGATTCTGCGGATCGCCCCCAGATCCACCGTCCCCCATCCCAATATAGAGATACCCGTCGGGGCCGAATGCGATCATGCCGCCATTGTGATTGGAATACGGCTGAGGGATCAAAACCAGGACTCGCTCCTCACGTTCCGCACGGTTTACCTGATCGCTTCGACGGTACTCAGCGATCACTGTCGCGCCGTCAGCCTTTCTCGTGTAATTCACGAAAAATCGTCCGTTGCGCTGGTATTCGGGATGGAATGCCAATCCCAGCAGCCCTTGTTCACCTCTGAAAGCGACACGGTCCTTGATATCTACAAACGACACTCCCAGCAGACTTCCTCGCTCTAATATTCTGATAGTCCCCGGCTGCTCGACGATGAACAGTCTTCCCGACTGATCCCCTGCATGAGTAAGAAATACAGGGGAATTAAGACTATGCGAGAAGGGTACGATAGAAAGAGCGCCACGAGACACAACGGGGAGCAACTTAATCGAAGGCCACGCCTCTTCAGCCAAAAGAGTCGGAGGCGTGGAGAAAACGATGCCGGCTACGGCGCAGCAAGCTGCGATATACGATTTCATCAGCGCTCACCTCGTGTGACGACCAAACACGATCGGGTCAGCTCTTCTCTCTTATATCACGCTAATGCCTTCCTCAAAATACGGTGTATCGTTGGGAAACCGGTGAGTCGTTATGGTGATGAATTACGCACGCGCGGCGAAAACACGATGCAACAGAAGGAAGAGCCTGCTATATGTGTATCGAAAATAACGCTTTCATCTGACATCACCTGAAGCCCTTGATACTGCAAGAACACTCTCACCGTTCTAGCGAACTCCCTCTCTTACCTTACGCGATTTTTCAGGCTCCTACTCCTGAAATGGTCCGGACAGGAACATTAATTTCATCGGGCACATGACTGATCGATAGCAATGTTCCCAACTATTCGACCGTGACGCTCTTGGCCAGGTTCCTCGGTTGATCCACATCTGCCCCTCGAAGCACTGCGATATGGTATGCCAAAAGCTGCAATGGAATCGTAAATAAAATCGGCGAAAGCAGCGGATGAGTGT
>CAZVEZ010000120.1:0-8217 GCA_964626135.1 uncultured Nitrospira sp. | reverse complement strand
CTCTCGCGTCGCAGATTTCTATGTCGCATTTGGTACCTTTGTTGGAATTTAACCATGTCGGCTCGTCGGAAAGCGAAGTGACGCTTTCTTCATGGCGGTAGGATTACCGACAAAGACGAACTGCCGGTCACCTCCTCCGTACCAAATGGCTGGGGCGTGTGCGGCGGGTGACGGGGAGGACAACCGACTGTTGCAAGTAAGGCGATGGCGATCAGGCACAACAGGAGATGACGATTCATCTCTGCCTCCACGGCAATGCTGCCACGTGCTTGCCTCTGCCCATTTGTTCTCCTCCTGCCATCTCTCTACCCATCCCCACTCCGTTCGTGATCAGTCCGATAACGACCTCTATCGCACTTGATCAGCACCAGGACTGATAATCATCGGAACATTCAGCTTTTCTGGCACGATGATGGTCTTGGAATTAGGGCTCTCATATAACTTGAACCGCAAATAGTCCGGCGTCAGCGTTTTGGTGATGATCTCTTGCGCCTGCGACTGCCCCACGGCCCGGATCCTCATGCTGTCGGCTTCGCCCTCCGCCCGAATTTTCAAGGAATCTCCCTCGCCCTTAGCTTGAATCCGGGCAATGTCGGCATTGCGCTGCGCAATGACGACCTCGAAGTCCTTCTGCTCTTTCTCCTGTTCCTTGGCCTGCTTTTGTTCGATGGCGCGCAAGACCATTTGGGAAAATTCCATTTCCGAGAGCGCTACGTTGTAGATGTCTAGATGACGCCCCTTCAACGCTTCGACCACCACGGCTTCGATCTTATTCCCGATTTCGCTGCTGCGCTCCGGAAGCGTGACCATCGTATAGTTCGCGACCACGCCGCGCACCGCCGACAAGAGCTGTGGGTGCACCAACTGCTTGTACCAGTCTGGTCCCACTTCCTGAGCGAGAAAATAGACTTCATCCGGGATTGGACGCATGGTGATCGCGGCATAGACGGTGACCGGAAGATCGTCCGCGGTCAGTGCGTCCACCTTTTCCTTGAAGCTTTTATATCTTGTGTCATACACGAAGACATCGTTCCAGGGCGCCCGCCAGAACAGGCCTTCCTTGAGCGATTCTTTCGTCATTCCGGTCGTAAGGGGGTACCAACGCAGCCCTCGACTTCCCGGAGGAACCGTACTCATGCAGCCCTGGAGGACCATCAGTATCGGGATCAGCAAAAGTAACAGACGAACTGTCACTGATAGTTTCATATCGTCCTCCTCTTTCTTGTCATGCAAGAAGTCTTCAAGGCTTACGGAGCCGCTGGGTGGTGTTGTGCCTTACGGGCCACGGAGGCATGAGCCTCGGCTATCCCTTCGAGTTCTTTTGCTGTCTCTTCGTAGTAATGTCCCAACAACCGGGCACCGAAAACCAAATCCGCCTCAGGACCAAATAGGGCTTCGTAACGTGCTGCGGCGATCACTTGCGCGTGAGCCTTCTCGCGCATCGCATCGGCCTGATTCTTATAATAGCTGGCTATAGCTGTTTGATCATGCGAGGGATCATAGGAGTTCAGATCGATCAATTCGGGTGAGACACAGCCAGCGATCCCCACCATGATGATGGAGAGCAACAAGTTTCGACAGCTCAAGACGATCGCATGGTCGCCATGAACTGCCCTCTGTTCACCTCTGCAGATGGCCTCACCAATGATCAGCATAAGACCCTTCTCTCAGATTCGACGATTCACCCCTCACCCGTAGGGGCCGAGGTGGAGCTTGATGGTTTCCGTAATCTGATGCGGTAGACTCCGGGCTTGTCAAGGCTGAGGTGGAGACGGCTGTCTCGACTGAGCCGATCCACTTCCAAGAAGATCTGATTCCAGGTGAGCCCCGGACAGATTGTCATGAGCTGCTCGAACGAACAACCGCTCGCTTCAGCGACTGCTAACACTTCTAAGATCACCTCAGCCCGCGTCACTTTCCGTGCCATGACAGACCTCCTCTCGCTACCTCAGAACGACCTTTGTATCAGGAAGCTGTTGCAGATCGGATGCCAGAAGAACGGAATGTTCATCATCTCGCCCTCTAGGGTGAACACCATTCACCGCCACAACACAATGAGCGAATCGCAATGGCAGCTCTTGAACCTGCTGGGGAATTCTAGGGCAGAACCGCGCGCAGGGCTGGGGCTGAATACCACAAACGCGGGTCTCACCTACTCGGGGTAACGGGAGGGAAAGTGCGATACTCCGCAATAACCAAAACCAAGGGTCTCTACCGCCAATCTCACGGGGAGCGGGGTGTTTTTCTCGTGGCACGCTCGGCAACCAGTCCGTCCTTGGCCAGAATCGGCACCGGTTCGGCTCGCGACCGTTTCGGGCCTCGGTCCGTAGAGGCATTCGCATGGCAAACTCCCACGGCCAATCCAAAGGGCAGACCTGTTTGGTCATTTATTCAGATTTCTATAGCCTCTGGTCGCGGCGTCCCTCCTGTTACCCCATGAAGGTGAACCTCCGGCCATCCGAACCCAATCTGGTGTACCCAGTGCAGGTCTGCCAGGGTGCTGTCGGAGCGGCCAGAAACCGGCGCCACAACATCAGGTGGATGCCGCAAATCCAGGACCACGGTAGTTTAGCAAGTGACGGGTTCGATCGCGACCGGCGAGCACCCCACGAGGAGCCTGCGATGGGACTCGTCTGCTCCCGGTTTGAGATGGACTTCTAATAGGCGATAATCAACTCATTAACGCGGCGTAGCTCCCTCAGATTTTTATGCTCTCGCAAAAGATGCGATGCCCAAGCGATACACCCACTCTTTACCTTCAAAGGCTGGAGAGATCCGAAACTTTCTTATCTTCAGGACAGTACCGGGAAGAGATGGAAGCTTCTCGCCTTTGCGTACCGTATCCACCGCATAGTACTGTTTCTCAGGATAGCTCTTGCCGAGCCTAACGCAGCCGTTGAGGAGGAGTGCGATGGCGTGCCACATCATCATCTGAATATCCGAAGTTTTCCGTACGCTGTCGGCGAACGCCGCCTTTTGGTCAGGAAAGGCCGGTCTCGTCCGCACTCCATGGCAGCTGACGCTTTATCCGCCTATTAGCCACATCCACCCGAAAATCCACATTAAGCCTCCGGACCCACCGGATCGAGCGTTTGGCGCATGCGGTCCACATCAAAATGATAGCGTCCATACGGATTAATATGTTTGTGGAACAGCGGCGTGGTGAGCGCGAGCGTCGCCTCGTCGAGCCCATACCCTTCTGCACGGAGTTCTTCGACCACGCGCCCGATGTGCAACGTGTTCCATGCCACCACCGCATTGTGAAGCACGGATAAGCAGCTGAAGGTATGGAGTTGATCGCCGAATTCCCGGCCCCGGAGATGGCCTTCCTTCCCAAAACAAAGAAACCGAGAAAGCGCATGGGACGCCTCGCCTTTATTCAGTTCACGACCCATCCGGCGGCGGTACTCCTCGTCGTCCAACGTCTTCAGGATGTGGATTGTCTTGTGCACCCGGCCGATCTCGGCCAATGCCTGATGGATGCTGTTCTGTCGGGCATAGGAGCCCAAGCGGTGCAGGATGAGCGAGGCGGACACAATTCGGTCCTGAATGGAGGCCATCACGCGAATGGTGTCATCCCACGCCTGTCGAACGAGGTGTGTTTTGATGGTGCCGGTCAGAATGGGATCCAATTTCGGGAACGACTGCTGGCGATCCATCTTGTACAGCGTTTGGTCCTTGATGTCTTTGATCCGAGGGGCGAGGTCAAAGCCCAGCAGAGCCGCTGCTGCCATGACGACTTCGGTGTAGCCATGGGGTGTCGGTATAACAGACGGTAGGATTGAGTTCGGTATCATGCTCCAGTAAGCCATCGAGACTGAAGGCCGCCTCCCGCAGCCGACAGGGAATCGGTTGCTGATGGAGACGCAGGCCGGTATCGGACGTGTGGGCAAACAGCGTCACGCCACGCCCGTGCAGCACATGGCTATAGTCTGCGGCTAAGATATTGACCGGCACATAGAAGCGCATGCCGTCGGCGGAGCAAGTATTGCCCTGTCCATAGGCGCGGCTCATCGGGAGACGCGTCGCAAAGTTGACGAGGTCAACGCTCGCGGCTTTCAAGGCCTCCTCGGTGAGATACCAGTCCGCGACAAAGCTAATGTCATGAAGATTGAGACCGGAGGCCATCGCCATCCGCTGTGGCCCGATATTGCAGCCGATCGCGATCAAGGCAGCCAGGACGTTTCGCCGACGGATCGCCGGTGATAACCGCGAGGCATCCGGATGACGGAGAAAATGGTGCAGCATGTTGGTCTGATGGTCCATCTCGATCAGGAGGTCCACCAAATCAATTCGTGCGAGGCGTGATTGGATCAGCGTCTTTGCATGCTTGACGGCATCGGGCCGCTCAAGGCCCTTCAGGGCGGCGAGATGGAACTGGCGTTTCGCCGCATCGATGCGCAGGGCCTGATTGTAGGGCACGCGCCGGTTGATGGCTCCGGCGACTTGAGCCAAGTTGTCATTCAGCTGTGCTAAGTAGTGGTTAACATCTTGAGGCAACCCGAGAGCGGCGTAATACGCGTCTTGGCGCTCTGCCCACACCGGGCGTGGAATGAGATAGTCCTCAAAATCCGTCCATCGTCGGGAGCCCGCTACGGTCACATCACCGGATTTCAGGCGTTCGTTGAGCGTCGTCAATAAGGCTGGTTCATAGTGAGGTCGGGACAGCGTCACGACTCCCGCGCGATCTCGCCACACGACGTGCTTGACCCACCTGGGTGGCAGAAACTCAATGGGCGCATCCGCGTCCAGCTTCCGCGCATGGTGACGATTGAGCTGGTTGATATAGGTGATTGCTCGACGGAGTGGTGATTGCTGGGCGAACTGAAACGGTGTCCGCTCCAACAGGACAGGTGAATATTGGCGGGTATACCCATACCACTGCGCCACCAATCCCAGCGGAGACCCGGCATGGTCATCTCGTAGCGCGCGACAGCCCGCCACGAGTCGGGTGAGATCGTCGCTCGGAATCTTGGCGAAAATAGCGTGGCGCAAACCCGTATCCGACACGGCCTCATCTAACACCAGGCTCCCCATCTCCTCTAGCACCTCGACCGCCCGTGTGCGCGCCTCCTCCGTCGCACGCAACAGCTCTTCATAGCGCTGGCGGGCCTTATTATGGACGCCGGTAATGAGCTTATCTTGCATCTCGATGATGCCATCCGTCGTTTCAGCACGAGCCGCCTGCAGAAAACACAAGACGATCGCCTGCCGTTTGGCGGGAGCGAAACGGCGTAGACTCCACACGTCATAGCGGTAGCCCCAGCTGGCTAAGAGTCGACGCGTGGCGGGATGGATCTCGCTCAGGATCGGCAGGGCACTGAGCTGGGAGGCGCACAGTTCCGTCAGTCGATCCAGTAAGGTGAGCAGGGCGCTTGGGGATTCTTTGCGCGGGACCGTCTTGAACCACTCCAGGCGTGATCGAATGCGAGAGGCAGTCTGACGATGAGGAGCATCCTCCGGGTTTGAAGCGACACTGATCAACCACGCGTCTAGTTCAGCGGCGTGCTTATCGGTCAGGGCCTCAGACAGTAGGGTATAGACTCGTTGGAGTGCAGTTTCCCGCGCGGCAGTAATGGCATCGCGTAGCGTCGTCCGCCCGGGCCGCACGATCCGTTCTCGTTGGAGCCAGCCCTCCGCCACGTGACGGAGAGCCGTGGCACGTGGACGACCTTGGGCCATCGCGACCAAGTGGCCAAACAAGCGATCCCGTTGCGTGGCATCACAGCGCACAAACTGCAAGTACTGGCGAATGCGTTCGCAGTGCTCGTAGCGTGTGTTCTCGTGCTGCGGATAGCCGTCTAGCGGGATTGGCAGCACCCCCACCTGGGTCGCCACTGTTTCGAGCACGGACTGGGGAAGATCCTGCAGCGAGCGCAGGAAGGACCCGCGCCATCGCAGCGTACACAACAGCACCGCAAAGCCGAGCTTGTTCACGACACCACGGCACTGGTGGATCTGGGCTAAGTCCGATTCGGTCAGCGTGAAATATTTCCGCAGGGTCTCAGGATCAATGTCGGTGGGCAGACGGTCGGCTTCGGTGAGGCTTTCCTGACCACCGGTATCCGTGGCCTCGTTGTCGGTGGGGAAGGATGTGGGCTCCATACCGATCATGAACACACTCGTGCGAGGGCACACGAAGGCCGGAGCATTGTAATGGCTCGCTGGTCCAAACGAAACTGAATCAGGAATGAAGGAAGAAACCTGTAGGAAAGATAGATGCCACTTCGGAAGGCCGGTCGCTGCATCGAGAGGGTTGGGTGCTCAGCCTCTCCCATCTCTTATTGTGGATTTTCGGGTGGATGTGGCTAATAGGCGGTGAAGCACTGTCTCTGGCACGGCAACGTCAATGCCGCGTTGGATCGGATAGAGGGTTTGTTGTTTGAACTTGACCTCCGGAAGAGCCGCTCAACCGCCATCGTAAAACTTAATCGGAGCGTCCCCGAATTCGACACCTACACTCGCAACAATCGCGCCTTCATTCCGAACTTTGGCGAACGCTCTCGTCAAGAGACAGCAAATGCAGTGGGGGACTGTTGAATAATAGGGTCGTTGATTGAACGTTTTGCTATACTGCGCCCCGTCCACAGTTGCTTCCCCACCTGGTACCCCTGGAGCTGTTCATGGGGTCATTCGCCGTTCTGCCAAAACTGTACGCTAAGAACATAAACCTTGTGGAGTGGCTAGGTTTTACGAGGCCTGATCGAGTACCCTGGGCACTGGTTTATCAGGGTATGGTTGATAAACCCCCGAATGACTCGCCGTGCGTGCCCTACACCTGCCCAACGAACCCACGTTCTGGCCTTACCTTCTGAGCCGCGCGAGTTCGTACGTTTCTACACGTTCACCACGTCTGAGTTGACTTGGATCCGTACACGACGGGGTAGCCATAACCGTCTGGGCTTCGCCGTGCAACTGGCCTTGCTCAAACATCCTGGACGGGCGTGGTCGACGGAGGCGGTGTTGCCTGATGCCATGCTGCAATATATTGCGCAGCAAATCCCTGCAGATCCAGACGCGCTCTGTCGCTACGCTCCTCTGCATCGATTGATGCCTCACGCACCGTAACTCACGGACCACGTCCGTTCCAACAATCTTCTTAAAAGTACCACGCCACCCCTCCCATCACCGTCCGCGGGTTACCCGGCACAAAGTGACGATCCACGACCCCTGCCGTCTCATTGCGGAGCCGGGATTCGAACGCATAGATGGCTTGTTCCCATTCGGCGTTGAATAGATTTTGCACGAAGAAAAACGCTTCCAATCGTCCATGTGGCAATTTAACCGGGATGCGATATCGCTCCGAGAGATCGAATGTGACCCACGAAGGCGACTTGATGCTCCGATCCTCGACGAGCGGCCGCACCCCAAGATACGTGACTTGCAGTTGAGACGTCAGCCCTTCGGGCCACTTGAGGATTGCCGCGCCATAAGCGGTGTATTCGGGCGCCAAGGGGATGGCGTCACCGTTGCGGGATTCCGCGTGGGTCCAGGTAAAGCTCCCGTTGACGTACAAAGGTCCCCACACTTGTCCTCGGGCGGCTACTTCCACCCCTTGGCGCCTAGTTGCTCCACTAGCCTCCGTCGTCCCTTCGTCACCGACAAAGACGAGTTCCGACTTGAGATCCAACCGCCAAGCGGTAGCAATCAACTCGAGGCCCTGCGGTCCCCATGGCCTGGAACGGACCCCGACCTCATAGCTTCTCGCTCTTGCAAGAGGAGACGCCCCGGTTGCTATGGCTGATCGGGCATCATTGCTGTGAAATCCTTCTCCGTAATTGACGAAGAATTCCGTCCTCGCCCAAGGCCCAAGAATCATGCTCATCTTTGGGAGGACGATGCCGGAACCTTTTCGCCCTTCGGGTTGTTCAGCGCAGGTGGCGCAACGGTTCCTCACGTCAAACGTGAAGAATTCTCCTCGTACCCCTCCCACAAACCTGACCCACGGCAGCGGCTGGACTTCGGCCTTGACAAACGGAGAATAAGACGCGGTAAGGGTATCGCTGTCGATCGTAGTACCGGTCGGCACCCGAAGTGTCTGAGTCCCCAATTTGGTATGAACGTCGTCTACTCTTGTTTGAAACCCTACGGTCCCGATCGCCGGCATGCCCAGAATGTTGACCCGCTGTTTGTACCCGATATCGCCGCCATACACGACGCGGCGATCGAATTGTGCGAAGCCGTCGCCGTTCACGGGATCATTGAGGAAGAATGTAA
>CAZVEZ010000119.1:0-8220 GCA_964626135.1 uncultured Nitrospira sp. | reverse complement strand
CTGAAGTGCGTGCGAGAAAGGCCACCATCTAGTGATCTGGACCATCGACGGCGCCTGACATCAAGACCGGAGTGTCAAGGCACGCAACGGCCCCCAGTGACTGACCACAGGGAACGAGGACTGCGACGAGGGATAGGAGATGGAAGACTCTGTTACGTACGTGATAGCCCTAAAATTGTCGACTTTCTGAATTCATCGTTTGGGAATACACGGCCGCTCAATAGCGTTTGAAAGATGTGATTGAATACGATGCCGGGTTCGCCCTTCTTTTTACCTGACCTGAAGTAGGAATGACCTTTGGGTGGGTCGTATACGGTGTTAACGTCGTCGCAATCTATTGCGTACACATTCTTCGGTGTTTTGTCCATGTCCTCCGGCCCAGAATGCCCAAGGCGGCGCGAGGCTTCGGCATTCTTTAGATTTGATATCTTGCTCGCTCGGAGCGCTAAGTCGTCTGACGCATAATAGACAACCACATTACGAGACGCATGGCTAATCAATTCACCGGGCTGCCCCTTGTGCAATGACTCGTTCAATATGTCTGCGGCAACCAGAAATGTGTTTCTAAACAAAAGAGGCAGCCCGCCAGGTTGATGATACTTTTGCCAGTTGCTCAGAGTTTGGCGAAATACGCGATTGCCCATCGAATGCGCCAGCACGTTGACTCGTTTTAAACAAGGGTCGTCATCTGGATTGTATTCGGCAGAACTTCTCCATTCCATGAATCTCTGAAACATTCTGGCAAAGGCGAAGGCGCTTTGGTCCGCGGATTTTTGATCGTCCCAGTAATCTTTCACAACGCCGAAGTCATTGTCGCATGGCCATACAACAGGAAGAACCAATATCTCGCGATCCTTTTTCTTGTCGCACAGCAACTGAAACTCCTGAGCGTTCAGAAATACGTCCTCCGGAAGATTTGAGAATCCATGAATGTAGAGAAGAACTTGCTTGTACTTTGACGCCTTGATCGCCGATAGCATGCCTTTACTGCCGATCTCTTCGTGCTGATCTTTCTTGAGTCTACGACAACAGAAAAACCCACGGCTTGACGAATTGTTATGAAGGTCAAAGATAAAATTTTTGTTTAATCGTGGCTCGGTATTGATCGTGGGTTGCCTGCTCGTAATGAATAGCATTGTGATTCCTCCAAGTTGAGCAGAGTTGACGCCCTAACAATGAGGTGACAGATCCGCAATATCGTTCGAATCTTCGAATTCCCTTCCGTCTAACACGCTTCGGAGGTTTTCACCGAAGGTTTGTGAACTCCTTTATACTCTACGGCTTCCTACCCGTCTAGCTATCGATGCTTTATCCATTAATAAGACGCACTTCTACATGGCCTACCCAAATAGGCCTGGTTTGATCTCATCTGCGCAAGTCGAACAACCGGTATTAATCGAATGCCGTTCCAGGCTTGCACACTTCTACTCAATTGAAAGGGCGTCCCTGTTGGTCTCACTGCGCCCATCGAACGAGCGCATTCCAATCGTGCGCGTTCCGGAAGCAGTGAGACCAACAGGATGCCTGTCTCTTACTCCCACTCTTTCACCTTTCTCTCTAGCCGGTACTGAATGAAAAATGACGAGGGCGACGGTTGTGCCCTCACTGTGCGCGTCCAACGAGGGCCTTCTGAGACCGCGCGTTGCGCGAGCACAAGAGCATGACCGTCGCCCCTCTTTTTCACCCCTCCCTCACCCGCCGCCTGAACCAAATAGGAAGGGCGTCTGTCGAACTCTCAATTGCGCGCGTCCAACGAGGGTCTTCTGAGACCGCGCGTTGCGCGAGCAGGAGAGTTTGGCAGACGCCCTTCCTATCTCTTTCTTTCCGACCGACCTATTTTCCGAACGCTTTTTTCAGCAGCGGCTCTATCTCGCCTTTGGCCGCCATCGGATCGAGGATGTCCGTATCCCCATAGAACTGCCCGTCGATAAACACTTTGGGAAGCGTCGGCCAATTGGTCATCTTGACGAGCGCTTCACGCTTGGCCGGTTGAGACAGGACATCGATGAGCTCAAACGGGTATCCATACTTGTCGAAAAACTGAATCGTCTCTCTCGTGAACCCGCACATCGGCATCTGTTTGGTGCCCTTGCCGTAAATCAAAATCTTGTGCGCAGCGACTTCTTTGTTGATTTCATCTTGAATGGGATCTGCCATGGGCCGGCCTCCTAAGCTTCATCCGTGGTTTGAGCTGTAATTTCCAGCGCGTGAATCCGCCCGTCTTTCATCGGAACATCCAACGCCTGATAGACCAGACGATGCCGGTCCAGGAGATTCTTCCCTGCAAAGGCTGCCGAAATCACCACTACCTTAAGATGATTCATCGTGCCGGTCCGGTCCATCACCGTGACTGCGGCATCCGGCATCACCTTCCGCACATATTCCGTCAACACATCCGGTGTAATCATAGCCTCTCCAATTTCGTGATTATCAGAATACCTCAGCGCCAGGCCGAAAGGCAATTCAGACCCTGTCTGAACTCAACGGCGAGACAAGCGAGACTCGCGGAACAGGCGAGACATGAGGGTCCGAGGCTCGGCATTTCGAGTCGCGCCTTTCTCGCTTTTCTCGCACGTCGCGCGGCCCCGTCTTCGGGGCCTGTGGTTCATTACAGCCCATGGTGGTGGATATCCACCATACCCGCCTGCGCCACTGTCCCATAAAACTCCTTTTGCAAGGGAATATGAACCGTTTCCGCATGGCCATCCTGGCACGCGCATTGCGCCTCAGACGGGACAAGCACACATGAACCGCGCGAGACAACCACATCACCTTTCAACCAAGGAGGATGCCATGAGTGATTTCAAATCCGGATTCTTTGTCGGGGGAGAAGCCTGCGAAGGACGGGTGCTCGTGGTAGACGACGAGCCCGACATTCGTAAAGTCGTGAAGATGACGCTGCAGAAAGCGGGCTATGAAGTTCTTGAAGCGGAAAACGGCGAGAAGGCGATCGAAGTGATCAATTCCGGCGAAAACCGGCTCCTGCTCGACGTCGTCATCTGCGACATCCGTATGCCGAAAATCAATGGCGCCGACGCCGTCGCCTACTTCAGAAGCCACTATCCGCGCGTCCCGGTCATCGTGCTGACCGGTTTCCCGGATACCGATATGGCGACATCTTTCCTCCGGCAAGGCGTCGTGGATTATCTGGTCAAGCCGGTCGAAGGAGAGAAGTTGCGATCGGCCGTCGCGCGAGCCCTTGAGCAACGGCAACTTGCACAGTTGTAGCCATGAGCCTCCATTCTGTCTTGTTCATTTGGTCTGTTCGGCCTGTCTGATCGATCTGGTCGATCTCTTCTGTCTGGATACACGAGACAGACCGATAGACCAGACAGACCGGACTTGTCCCGGACATACGGAGACCGCTTGAGTGGAACGCGCTAGCCATACCAGGGTCGCTATTCTGGGAGCCGGTCGCGGTGGCCGCGCGCTGATAGATTTACTGTGCCACATTCCGTCGATTGAAATCGTCGGCATTGCAGACCGTGATCCGGCGGCGCCGGGACTGCAACGCGCACGTGAGCTTCGGATCCCCGTGATCGCCGACGTTCCTGATCTGATCAGCAACCATGGGGCCAGCTTGATCATGGATGTCACGGGCGATAAAGAGATGGACGCCTATCTGCATGCCCACAGGCCTCCGACCGCAGACATCCTCAGTGGATCGTCATCCCGGCTGCTGTGGGAGTTGGTCCAGCACGAATCCAAACTTGAAGCCGAACTCCTCCAGTCGGAAAAGCTTGCGGGAGTCGGCTCCTTTGCTGCGGGGATCGCGCATGATATCAATAACCCTCTGCAACTTATTTTAGGCTTGGCGGAAAACCTTGCGGAAGAACGCGACCTGACCGCCGTCCATGAGCAAGCCCGTGAAATTATTGAGGCCGTCAAGCGGACGAGCGCCATCTGCCGGGACCTGACGCGCTACTCACGGCGCGCATCCCCTCATGAGGATATGCTGGTGTCGGTCAATGGAAAGCTCGACGAGGCGTTGAAAATCGCGCGCTACGCGTCGAGTTTTCACGACATCGAAATGGTCAAACATTACCAGCCCGGCGCCGCTGTCAACGGCAATCCGGACGAGTTACTGCACGTCTTTGTCAACCTGATCACCAATGCGGTCCATGCCATGGAACAGGCGGGCGGCACACTCACACTCGAGACCATACTCCTCGATGGAGAGGTCGGCATCCGGATCTCCGATACAGGATGCGGCATCGCGCCGGACCAAATCCCCGAGATTTTCGAGCCGTTTTTCACGACGAAGGCTCCCGGCAAAGGCACGGGGCTGGGACTCTATAATGTCAAAACGATCGTCAACAAAATGCACGGCACGATTGCCGTCGACAGCCAGATCGAGAAGGGAACGACCTTTACCTTGACCTTCCCCAACAGCGGGCTGGCCGGGGAAGGAGATGGGTCATGAATCCCGCGCCTTTTCCGTCTCGCCCCGACACGAGGTGGGGACTCCAACTCAAACTGATTCTGTCCATGTTGCTCGTGGGAGTGGTGCCTCTCATCGTGGGACTCGGTCTCGCGTTTTGGCAGGGCTCTCGCGAAATCCAGGTCGTCAGCGGCGAGAGCTTCAAAGCCCTGGCCGAGGAGACCGCGCGAAAAGTCGATCTCTTGATGTCGGATGAGGTCGGCCGGACATCACGGATTGCGGCAGACCCTTCGATTGTTCTTGAACTCGAACACCGGCGCGATGCCCTGCTGGATATGACGGACAATGAACGCCGGGCGATGGAGATACTCAAGAAAAGCTGGGACGCCAAGGATCCAACCGCAGTCCAGGCCATCATGGGGAATACAATGGCCGGCCTCATTCAGGAATACCTCTCGGGGGCGAAGAGTGAAGCCGATCAATTGATCCCGCAAGTCGTCCGATCCGCCACCAAGATGCTGTACATCACCGATATCGAGGGTAACCTGGTTGCCGCATCGAACACCTTCCCGCCCTTTGCCAATAAAGACACGGCCTGGTGGACAGGCGCTTTCCATCGCGGAGTCGGCCAGCTCTTTATCGAGGATGTGCACTTCGACGAGCGTGCGCAAACCTTTGTCATCAGCATCTCGCTTCCCATTATGGACCGCATCCGGTACGGAGTCGTCGGGGTGCTCCATCGGGTGATCGACGCCAAAGAGCTGATCGCGCCCTCGATCTCGCCCATTCGTTTCGGCAAAACAGGACATGTGATGTTGATCGACCATCGCGGGATCGTGTTGAGCTGCCCCATCCTGCCGACCGGCGTCCAACTCTCCGATGCGCAGCTCATTCCTCTCGTCACACCGCTTCAACCCGGCTGGGTCAGCGCGCCGAGCGATGGTCATGGCGGACAATCGACCTCGATTATCGGGTTCGCCCCGATGCCGGAAACCAGCCGGGCCACCAACAGTGATCGGGGAAAGGGCTCCTGGCACACGTTCGTATGGCAAGCGTCCGATGAACTGTTTGCTCCGATTCGCCACTTCCTCACCTGGATGGCCGTATTCAGCCTGATCGCCGTCGGGTTGATGACGTCTCTCGGCTACCTGGCGGCTAATCGCATCGTTAAGCCGGTACGCCGGTTACAGGCCGCGGCGCAATTGATCGGGCGCGGCGAACTCCGGCAGCCCATCGACATTCAGACCGGCGATGAAATCCAGGATCTGGCCGACGAATTCAATCGAATGAATCGCCAATTGGAAGCGGCCTTTGCCGGATTGACCGATCAAGTGGCCATCAAAACGCAACAGGTGGAGTCGCTGATTCATTCGACGGACCAGATCCTGGATGCGGTTCCAACTCCGATCATCATGGTCGATCAAGACGAACAGGTGCAATACATCAACCGTGTCGGACGCAACTCCTTTCACGCGACAAACGATTCGACTCAATCTATCCCTTTGTTCGAGATACTCCCTGTCGATCCCGCGCTACGAGAGCATCTGCGAAAGGAATTCAAACGTGCGAGGACCGGGGACCATGCCGCGACCGCATCCGGGGCCGAAAATGTTCCAGTCGTCAAGACGGCCCGCGATCCATTGGCTCCCGTAATGGGAACTGGAGAGGCCGGCAACCGGCAGGAGATTCAGATCGGCTCTCGGCAATATCACTATCAGTGGTTCCACATGGCTGGGAGAAATCAGGGAGAGGATCGAGTCGGCCTGGTTTTCAGGGATACGACGGACGACAGCCGCCTCCAGGACCAGCTTATCCAGGCCGAGAAATCTGGCAGCCTTGGAACCCTCACGGCCGGGATCGGGCATGAGTTGAATAATCCGCTCTTCGGAATTCTCGGATTGGGAGAAGCCATTGGAGAAGAAAGCAACCCTGACCTCGTCAAATCCTATGCCCGCGATATCGTCCAGCATGGTCGTCGAATGGCCGCGATTATTCGAGACTTCACCGGCATCACGGCCCGAGAGACATCGGATCAATGGCAACCGGTTCACCTCGAGCGGGAACTCGATCAGGCCGTAGCGACACTCATAGGCGGCATGAATGCCTCTGAACTCGTGATCAAGAGAGTCTACGCGGGAGACACCTGTGTGCTCGCGCTCCCCGATCAACTCAGGCAGGCATTCACCAACCTATTATTGAATGCCATTCAAGCCGTAAATGGCCATGGCACCCTGCATCTCTCCACGTCTCTGATCGATACCTCAGTCGTGACCACGATTGCGGATTCAGGCCCCGGCATTCCGAAAGAGTATCTGTCGAAAATCTTCGATCCCTTCTTCACCACCAAGGGACAGGGCGAAGGATCCGGACTCGGTCTGACCGTCGCGCGCCGCATCATCAGAAAATTCGGAGGGGACATCAGAATTGAGAATCAGGGGCCGAGCGGCGCCTCGTGCATCGTGACCCTCCCCGTGATTCCTCTTCAGCCGCCCACACAGGAGGCTTCATGCGCCGAGTCAACGTCTCGCTCTACGCCATAGCCCTCACCATCCTGATGTCCGGGCTATGGTTGGGATCCGCTGTCTCAGCCGAAAAGGAACGTCCTAGATCGCCCGGTATTCCGCCGGAGAAAGTAGCGGCCTATATCTATGACGTCATCAAGGCCGATCGCACGCTGTACACGACGGAAATCGTCAATCGGCTCCAGGCGAAAGGCGTCACCACGGCATCCGAGCATTGGGAGCAGGAGCACGCCCTCATGTTGCCGGCGCAGTTTCTCCAGCACTCGGGCAAGCTGGCTGCCGAAAATGGAAGTGGAATCCGGTATCGACTAATCGGTCTCTGGCCAATTTACCGGCGCAACGCTCCGGCGAGCGACCTGGAGCGCAACGCGTTGGAATCTCTGCGGAAGAATTCCGACGTGCCGGTCACCGGAATCGTGGCCAGCGGGCGCAAACAATACTTTCAGGCAATCTATCCTGATCTGGCCGTCTCACAGGCCTGTGTCGATTGCCACAATGGTCACTTGCTCAGCCCGAAACGGGACTTCAAGCTCAACGACGTCATGGGCGGAATCGCCATCACCATCCCGCTGGAATGACGGTGGAGCGCGAAAGGCGCGACGCGCGAGATAGGCGCGACTGGTCTATCTGCTCTGTCTCGTCTATTCAGTCTGTCCGGTTTGTTTGGGTCAAGCAGACGAAGCAGACTAACCGAATAGGCCGAACAGACGAGATCAATCAGTTAGGAGGGAGTGGGAGGACTTGCCGGCGTATTTGTTTCAACGTCGTGATACTCCTCCCGGTAGATCTGGACGGCGGTCATCAACAGACTCACCAGAACCGGCCCGACGAAAAGACCGATGAGACCGTAGAGTGCCAGCCCGCCGAGGACGCTGAGTACGAGAAAGAATACGGGGATCTCAACCGTCTGCCCGATCAACCAGGGCCGAAGAAACTGATCGATCATCGACACCACGCCGATGCCCCAACCCAACATGACCAACGCCTTCCACAGCGGACCGGCAAAAAAGAAGTAGAGCGCGACCGGACCCCACACCAAGGCAGTCCCGCCGAATGGAAGCGGTGCAAGGATGACCGTCACGGTCGTCAGAACGACCGGAAACGGCACGCCGAGGACCCCATAGGCCAGTCCCGCCAGAAGACCTTGAACGATGGCGGTGACGCCTATCCCCTTCACCACGGCGCGAATGGTTTGATCCATGCGATCGGCAATCCGCTGCTTATGGGACACGCCCAGTGGAATCACATCCACGAGCGACGAAAACCACCGCTTCCCGTCTTTGAAGAGAAAAAACAGCGCGAAGAGCATGAGGAAGA
>CAZVEZ010000118.1:0-8347 GCA_964626135.1 uncultured Nitrospira sp. | reverse complement strand
GGACTCGTGATCATCGATGAGGAACAGTGGTTCGGCGTCAAACACAAGGAACGTCTGAAGCAACTCCGTACGCAAGTCGACGTCTTGACGCTGACAGCTACCCCCATTCCTCGCACCTTGCAGATGGCCATGGCGAGCGTGCGTGATCTTTCGATCATCGAAACCCCTCCGGCGGGACGCTTGTCCATTCGCACGCAGGTCGTCCGATCGAACGACACGCTCATCCGAGAGGCGATCTTGCGCGAATTGGGACGGGGCGGACAAGTCTACTTCGTCCATAACCGGGTCGAAACGATGGAGAAGACGGGAGCCTGGCTCCAGCAACTGGTGCCTGACGCGCGTATTGTGATGGCCCATGGGCAAATGAACGCCAAACCGCTCGAAGCCGTGATGTTGAAATTCTTTCTCAGACAGGCGGATGTGTTGATCGCCTCAGCCATTATCCAGTCTGGAATCGACGTGCCCCATGCCAACACAATTTTCGTCAATCGCGCCGACATGTTCGGCCTCGCGCAGTTGTACCAACTGCGCGGGCGGGTGGGACGGAGTGGCGACCAGGCCTATGCCTATTTCCTGGTCCCGGACGAGGGGCAGTTGAGCGACGACGCCCAAAAGCGCCTGACCGCCATTCAACAATTTACCGAACTGGGCGCCGGATTCCGCATCGCCGCAGCGGACATGGAAATCCGGGGCGCCGGCAACCTCCTTGGTAAGCAGCAGTCGGGGCATATCGCGGCCATCGGGCTCGACCTGTACATGCAGATGGTCGAGCAGGCTGTTCAGCGCCTCAAAGGCCAGGTGGTAGAAGAAGAGCCGGACCCCACCCTTCGGCTCAACGTCTCCGCATTCATTCCTGATGACTACATCGCCGATCCCCACCAGCGCCTCTCGTGTTACAAGCGACTCTCGTCCTGTACCCAGGTCGGAGATCTCGCTTTACTCCATGGCGAGATACAGGATCGGTACGGACTGGCCCCGGACTCCGTTGAGCGACTGTTCGAAGTCATGCAGATCCGGCTTCAGGCCAAGGCGTTGCGCCTGATCTCGATCGAACTCAAACCTCACTCTGTCGTCGTGACGCTCGACGCCAAGAACCGGATCTCAAGTCAGACGATGCACCGGATGATGGACCTGTATAAAAAGCGGATGTGCTTTGTGTCTCCGCTGTCGTTCGAGCTCCAGATGCCGCATCAGGACTGGACCTCCATCTTTCGAGAACTCACCGCAACCTTGCAAAGCCTGGGGGGCTGTGATACCAACACCTCAATGCCTCTGCAATCACCTCAGGAACAAGATCGCGCGCACCTATGACTCGATCATCGAACGGATCCGTGAACGTCGTCGCTGTCCGTCTCGTTTCACTCTTCATCGGTGCTATCTGTGGCGGTCTTTTGCTGCTCAACGGCTGCGCGCCACCGCCCGAGGAAGGCGTGCTGGCCCTCGTCAACGGCCGACCGATCACCCAGACCGATTTCGACACCAGTTGGGCCGAACTGGCAGAAGCCACGAGGGCCCGGTACGAAAAAGACGGAGGCAAACGCTTGTTCCTCGACGAGCTCGTCACCCGCGAACTGCTCTTACAGGAAGCGCGTAAGCTTGGGCTCGATCAGAACGAGGCCATCCGTGATCGAACGCAACGCTACAAGGAACAACTGATTCTCGACGAACTTCTCAAGGACCGAATCAAGGCCAAGGTCGAACTCACGAATGAGGAGTTGGATGCCTTCTACGAGAAGCATGCCCACGAACTCCTGACGCCGTTGAAAGTGCGGGTATGGCAGATGCTATTGCCGAATGTATCGGCTGCGAAAGATCTCGAGCGTCAGGTCAACCAAGGGGGCGACTTCGCCAAGTTTGCGCAGCGCTATTCCATCGACGGGAAGACGAAAGCGAAAGGAGGCGATCTCGGCCCCTATCGCCAGGGATTGGTCGTCCCCGAAGTCGACGCCGTCATTCATACTCTGAAGCCTGACTTCATCAGCGCGCCGATCAAGACCGACGCCGGCTATTATCTGGTCAAGATCACACCGCTCGACAAAGAAATCATTCAAGCGGATGTGGCCGTTCGTGAACGACTCCGACAAGAATTGCTCAATGAGAAACGCCGAAACCGCTTTGACGGCGTGATCGCCGACATCCGCGCGAAGGCGGTCATCCGCCTCGCCGATGCGTCCCGCTATGTCACCGATGACGTCCGCGCACGCTGAGCCGTCACGGATCGAACTTGCCCTCTCTGGTCCGCATGATCAATGAACACTTCTGCTGTAACCACGAACTCTCGGCTGCGGCGAGCCGGCTCGCTGGACGACGACACGATCTCGTGAGAAACTATCATGAATAATGCGGGTTAAACTCCTCAAGTCCTCCACAATTCGTGTACAATCCGTCACACTCTCGCCGACCGGCCGATCCCATTGGCGCGGGGAGAGTCTCATATCCATATTCACCATCCGTCTATTCATCATGATGGCGTCACGCTGGCTCCGACTCTCAGTCTTCGTTTCACTCGGCCTGATCGCGCAAACGGTCCTTCTTTCAGCCGCACAGGTGGAGGATGGAATCGTCGCGATCGTCAATTCGGACCTCATCATGCTGTCCGAGATAAAACGGGAACTCGCGCCGGAGCGGGAACGGATTCAGAAAAAGTATCGCGGCGACAGCCTTGTGCAACGGCTCAAGACGGCGGAATATATGGCGCTGACCTCAATGATCGAGCGTACGCTACAACTCCAGGCAGCCAAGTCGCGCGGCATCTCCGTCACCGACGAGGAGGTCAAGCAAGCGATTCAGCAGATGAAACAACGAGGGGAAGCGGTCGACGAGACAAACCTGTCAGATGTGAAAAACATTCGAGAACAGCTGATGCTGCTCAGTGTCCTCGATCGCGAGGTGCGAAGCGGGGTAATGGTCGCAGAGTCCGACATGAAACGATACTTCCAGGAACACCGAGATCGGTTTGCGCTTTCGGAGGAGTACACCCTCAGCCAGATTCTTATTCGACCCCGCTCGCCGGATGATACAGCCGACGCGAAAGAGAAAGTCCGTGAAGTCATGGCGCGGCTCAAGCAGGGGGAGTCCTTCGAAGATTTGGCGCTGCGCTTCTCTGATGGCCCTAACGCCTCGCACGGGGGGCACCTGGGCTTGGTTCGGCAAGGGGAACTCTTACCGGGGATCGAACAAGCCATCGCACACCTGATGCCCGGAGGCATCTCGGATGTGATCGAGACCTCGGACGGCTTTCACATCGTGAAGCTGGAGGACAAGAGGCCCAAGCAGTTCCGTCCATATGAGGAAGTCCGCGATGAAATCCAGAGGCTCGTCTTCCAGCAGAAAAACGAGGATGTCTTCCAGGCGTGGCTGGCAGAGCTCAAGAACAAGGCCTACATCGAGATCAAGTTCGAATCCGCTCTTTCAGGATCGCCCACAACCGGTCCCGTCCCTCGCCCGTCACCGACGAGTAAGGAATAATTCCGTTGCCCTCGGTTAATCCCAGCCCTTCCTGCAGCCGGCGAAGCGCACCGACACGCTCGCTCATTTTTAGTTTGTCCACCTTCGTCGCGACCACAACAGGAGGGCGTCCCACGGACGAGAGCCACGCGATCGTCTGACTATCTTGCTCGCTCAGTACGCGGCTTTCCACCAACACCACCACCGCGCGCAACTGTTCACTCCCGTCGAGATACTGCTCGATCAATGGCGCCCATTGGGCCCGCAGCGATTTCGACACCTTCGCGTATCCATACCCCGGCAAGTCCACCACGACGAATCTCGCCAACCCAGGATCGTCGCTGGTGATCCGGAAGAGGTTGACCAAGCGGGTCTTTCCCGGCGTACGGCTTACTTTGGCCAGTCCTTTGCGCTGCAAGAGGGAGTTGATGAGAGAGGACTTTCCGACGTTCGACCGCCCGACGAAGGCGACTTCAGGAAGTTCGCTTGTCAGAAACTGTTCTGGCCCCGCGCAACTTCTGATAAACTCTGCCGTAAGGATTCTCATGCCATACCTATCCACCTGTCAGACCCCGCTGATATTGACACAGGCACTCACTGCCTCTGTGATACGCAGCCTCTAATGCGGAAGTCAACCGCACGATCACGATCCCGCGTGAAGGCATTCCTGATCATCGGCCTCTGTCTTCCAGTCGGAGCCATCCTCTTCTTCTGGTTGCTCGCGATGCCCGACATCCCGGCTTTACGCACGACCAATCCGACCGTGACAGCCCTGATGGAAACCCGACAGGCTCAGGTTAAGACACAAGAAAGCCGCACTAGTGAGCGACACTGGATGTGGGTGCCGCTCGCTCGTATCTCTCCCTACCTCCGCCAGGCGGTTGTGGCAGCGGAGGATGCCTCGTTCTTCACCCATGAGGGATTCGACTGGGAAGGGATCAAGGACGCGGCGCTGTATAACCTCGAAGCCGGCGAACTCAAGCGAGGGGGGAGCACCATTACTCAGCAGCTGGCTAAAAACCTTTACCTGTCATCCGAACGGTCCCTGCTTCGAAAAGCGCGGGAAATGTTGATTACGCGCTCCCTCGAACAGCATCTCACGAAGGAGCGTATTCTCGAGCTCTATCTCAACATTGCCGAATGGGGGCACGGCGTCTATGGGGCTGAGGCAGCGGCCCGCCATCACTTCAAAAAGTCCGCACGTCACCTGACGTCCGACGAAGCCGCCTGGCTGGCAGCCATCCTACCGTCGCCACGCCGATACGATCCACTGCGAAAAACAACCGCCCTGGCTCGCCGCCACGCACGCATCCTCCGTCAGATTGATCGCGAACCCGCCCCTCAAGAGCCCGCAGATCCAGAGCCTTCGGAACAGTAAACAGAGCCGGCAGATTATGGCTCCCCTTCATGTTCAGAGGCGTCGCCGACCGCGTGGACATCCCGCTCGCCGAAGATCGCCGACTCATGCGTGTAATGTTTAAACTCGAGCAGATTGTGGGAGGGATCTTCGAGAAAGAATGTGTGGTGCTCAATCCTGGTGCCGGGGAACCTGACGCGGGGCTGTTGATAGAAGGGCAACTGTTTCGCCTGGGCCTGTTCCAAAAACCGTTGCCACGATTCTTTCGACAAAAAAGTCAGACCGAAATGATGAGGATAAATGCCTTGTTGCTGCGGCAAGGGCTCCGTCGTCAGATGGGCCACGAGTTGATGTCCTGCGAGTCCGAATGTGACGGCGTGGCTCGACTCCCGACCCAGTGTACAACCCAGTCTATCGACGTAGAAACGTTTCGCCGCTGCCACATCGTGCGTCGGAAAAGCGAGATGAAAGAGCGTATCCTTCATGGCCATTGCCCTCGAACGGTCGGCTGGCCGGTCCCGTTCGACCACTCACCAGCCCTATGGGATTTATCATGAGCGAAGGTCATATTCCGTAGCTTAGTATGTGTGAAGGGGGCTCTTCAAGTCGGCACACCTTGTACCATCACACGCCAAGCTAGGCGCCCCAAAGTGCTCACAGAGTCGTGGCAGGGCTGCTGACTCCGCCGACCTCTTCAAGACGAAGCGAAACGGCACGTGTATGAGTGGGTAGATCGTAGTTACTGCTCAGGCCTGCTGCTCGAATTCCTTATGGCTGCATAGTCCATAGCCATTCGATTGTCGAGAATCAGTAGTTGCGCCTTTCTCTCCAACCCTCCTAGAATACGCCTCCCTGCGAGGCACCCTATGTCTATGGTCCTGCATGCCTCCGCCGCAAGAATTTTCGTTCGTGTATTCCTGAGACTGCGTTTTCTGACCCATACCTCTTCACCGAAACTGAAACGTCAATCGTCGAGGATAGCTTGGCGTGGCTCGACAAGAACGGGCTGATGTGCGTCGGACTTTCAATCTGCTCGAAAGGGCGGAACGGCGTGTTGAAAGAGAACGGCGGTTGAAGGAGAGGACGATGCACTGAATGAAGTATTTTGTATCTGTCCACACTGCATTCCTCATTATTCTGCTACAAGTAAGCGTTCAACCATTGACTCACGCCTCCTCCGATACAGACACGCTTCTTCGCTACCCAGTCATCGTTTCTCCTGGAGCAATTTTTGGACGTACAGCGTCCGGAGTGTTTTTGGGCTCACCCACTATCACCTATCTGGTTACAGCGCGCCATGTGCTGGTGAGCGATACCAAAGCGCTGGTCAAGCCGTTCGCTCTGGCCCGGGGAAATGCAACCAACCAATATGAAGATCGAGGCTACGTGCTGGAGCTGGATCTTGATGTGCTGCAACGGTCCGGAAACTGGAAGGAAGACCTTGAGCACGATGTCCTCGTCGTACGATTGATGTCGGACGCGAAACTCATGAAAGGAGTTCAGGTAAAATATGAGCCGCCGTCTGGACCGGCGAAGGTGCCCTTTCCCTCTGTACGGCTCCTGCACGACATCGCCTTGCAGAAGACCGTGTACCTCGCTGGATACAGGGTTTCAATCATCCCACGAGGCGCAGAGACCTCCGAATTGAATGTTCCAAAGATTCGAGAAGGAAAAACTCTACTCAAGGATGGGCAGAAAGGCCAAATCGTTTCTAACTACCTGGCCGTCGGCGGTGACAGCGGCGCGCCGGTGTTCATGTTCGATGGTGACCCACGTGGAGGGGCCTTCACGTTAATCGGCATACACATCGGCAGGCAGGATTGCATTACTCCCGAAGGTCCATTCAAGTGTGCGATTGCGACGCCGATGGATTTTATCTATGGACTCATCTCGACATTTAAGTAACACCGTCACGGAGCCCAACATTGTAGATACGGTCGAAGCCCTGACTGGTTGATGTCTGACTAACCGTGGATTCCGTCTGTCTTGCGATCCACCCCGTTTCTACTGTCCTGAGAAACGGGAGTTGATCAATTAAGGAGAAAATCTCGAGCCTGCCGGTAGGCCGGATTTCTCATGCGATCCAGATCGGACCGCACGAACCCCAGACCGGTAACGCACAGCTCGAAGTTGTCGGAGAGTTTTCGAAAGAGAGGAGATTCCTCCTCTGACGGAACGTCAGCCATTCGCGCGACAATCCCGTACGAGCGCTTTCCCGTTTTCATATAGTCCACGAGAAAATCCTTGTGGTAGATCAATCCCGCCGTCTTGAGTCGGCGCAGATATTCCGGAAACAGTCCAGCCATGAACAGCGTGAAGTCGCCGATATGCCGATGCACATCGCGCTCACGATCCATCGACTGGACATCAAGCAACATTTCCGATTCGAATAGGAGATCCACCACCGTGTCGACTTGTTGGCCTTGCTGATTTCTGATTTTATACAGTCGGTCAGTGTGGGTAAATTCGACGAGCAGGTTGGAAAGGTAGCCGGTCACGTTGGGATCGGGCCACCCGAGGTGTTCGATGAAACTCTTCTCGGTCAGAGTCCCAAATAGCTGACGGAGTGGATGTCGCGGCGGAACTTGCGCTCCCATATCCACCTCCCACACAGTCCGAACACGTCTCTGTTCAGTATACCAGAGCGATGGTCCTAGTGCCGATGACTCGCTCATGATCTTTCTATCGGTCATCACGTAACAGACTTGAGCAGCTATCCGATCTCATACTTCACGATGTGTTGCGCCAATGGAGAGGTTGCAATCTATGAACTCACACCACGGCTATCGAGTATGAAAGTTACCGGTCCGTCGTTCAGCAACTCGACCTGCATGTATGCGGAGAACACCCCGGTTTCCACGTGAGTCCCGTAGCTTCGCAAGCTTGCCACGACCTGCTCGTATAGTCGCTTGGCCTCGTCCGGCGGCGCCGCCTCGTCAAAGCTTGGGCGACGGCCGTTTGCCGTACGTCCAAGAAGCGTAAACTGAGAAACCAGCAAGATCGATCCACCGATGTCCGCCAGCGAGCGATTCATCTTTCCTTGTTCATCGGAAAAGATCCGAAGCGTGCGGATCTTCTCAACCAGATATCGGCCATCCGTCGCTTCATCACCCTTCGCCACGCCCAGCAACACTAAGAGCCCGGATTCGATTTGCCCTACAGTCTTGCCTTCAACATACACCGACGCTTTAGTCACCCGCTGAATCACAGCTTTCATAGGCTATGATCGTTCCGATCTGAGGTCATCGAGAGTGCCTTCGAGAGTGAGCAGTTTCCGTTTCGTACGCACGCCGCCTGAGAACCCGCCAAGCGACGCATCGTGCGCCACAATTCGATGGCATGGGATGACGATCGGCATCGGATTCGCACCCACGGCATTGCCGACCGCACGGGCGTACTGTTTGCCCCCGACCCGGACAGCCACCCATCGATAGGATCGAAGCCGGCCATAGGAAACCCGTCGAAGGGTTTGCCAGACTTTCCGTTGAAAACGTGTCCCTCGCGAGAGATCCAGCGGTAGATCGAAAGACCTCCGCGACCCGG
>CAZVEZ010000117.1:0-8387 GCA_964626135.1 uncultured Nitrospira sp. | reverse complement strand
CTAGGAGAATGTTCCCCGATGCGTTGATTCATGCAGCACGGGCAATAACCCTCAATGACTGCGGATCGCCGAGAGGAGCCACTTCCCATCCGGGGATTCCATGAAGGTCCAGGCCTCGCGGGATTCCGTCGGCGTCTCCTCGCTGCCTGCCACGACGTAGCCTGGTTCTCCTCGCTGCTTCTTCAGAGACAGATTATAGTCACAGGCACTCCAGCGTAGCCCTGCCGTCACGTAGCGCGTCGTCTGTTCGGTCCAGGCTTCCAGGACCTCCGCACGCAGAAGCACTACATCGTCTACATGGTTCTGGATGTCCTGACTCGTATTGTCGGCAAGGGCGGCGCTGAAATAATTCAGCATTTCCGGCGTAACAAACTGCCGTAACTCTGTCAGGTCTTGTTTGCTCCACGCCCGGTGAACATCGAGCAGGAGTTGCTGAAAGGCGGCTTTGTCGGCGGCGGTGACGCTGTCAATCGATATGTTCCGTCTGGTTGGGGAGCGCCTATTCGGCAGATTGTCGATGGCCGAGTCGCGGCCTGTGACCCCGGAAAAATCAGGGAGAGAGGGCCGCTGTATTTTAAGGAAATAAAAAATCGTCGCCGCTACCAGGAGCAGTAGGAGTAGAAGAATTCCGCCGGAGGAGGGAATCTCGGTGGTGACGGTGTTGGTTTCGGCGGCAGGCACATCGGTATCGGTAGTCTGTGCGCTGCTGTTCGTCACGTCGAAAGACAGAAAGCTGATCCATGATCCGCTGGAATAGTCTCCGGATCTGCCGCTCGCCTCCGGGAAGGATACAGCAGGGGTTCCAGCCAGGGTCAACACGATGAATGCGGCCATGAATGTTGTTGTGCGCAAGCAAGCTCCTTGTTATCGAGGTGTGGCGAAAGAATCAGATACTCTCACATCCTAGCAGCAATGGTCTCTTGAAATCGTGTGGTGTGAGATAGGACTTCAAGGACGGTGACGTGCCGGCGAACTGGAATTGCCAGGCCGGATTGCAGATCAGAGTCCTTGCGCTTTTTTGGCTGCGAGAGCGGCGATTTCTTCGGGGATCAGATAGCGTCGTGGTCCGAAGATTGCCGTGCCCACGCGCACCATCGTTGCGCCTTCGGCAATGGCAGTATCCAAATCTTCAGACATTCCCATGGAGAGCGTGTCGAGATCGTAGCCGTCCTTCTTGAGACAATCGAACAGTTCCCAGAGCATGTGGAACTGGCTGCGCTGCAATGCCGTGGCGGTCGTGAGTTCGGGGACGGCCATCAAGCCGCGCAATGTCAGGCGGGGCAGGCGGACGACATGCGCGGCCAGCGTCGCCAACTCTTCAGGGGCCACACCGCTTTTACTCGTTTCTCCGCTCACATTGACTTGTAAACAGATTTGCAGAGGCGGCAGCGATTCGGACCGGTCTTTCGACAGGCGATCGGCGATCTTCATTCGGTCCACGCTGTGCACCCAGGAAAAATTTTCCGAGATCCGTCGTGTCTTATTGCTTTGTATCGGGCCGATGAAATGCCATTCGATCGGCAAATCGGTCAAATGCTGCATCTTTGCCAGGGCTTCTTGCAGATAATTCTCACCGAATATCCGTTGTCCGGCGGCCCAGGCTTCCCTCAAATTCTCGGCCGGGTTGGTTTTACTCGCTGCCAGCAGGGTGATCTCATCCGGTCGCCGATCGAGGGACTGCGCGACCTTGGCAATACGGGCGCGGACAGCGTGCAAGTTCGAGGCAATGGGTGTCGTCATGTGCGCGGTTGTTCCTTGTTTCTGAATGGGTTCATATCTGAAGGAGCATCGTGAAGGACATGCTTCTATCGGTCTGCAACGCGGAATCTCGTGATTTCGCCAGTCGCGCTTTTCCCGCTCGTCCCGCATGTCTCGCGAGCTGACATGGCCGTTCAGTATCCTGCTATCGATAGATATGCTCGCGCGTAAGCGGGAGGCTGTTGTTCAATCCGTTGGTGAAAAGCACCTGATAGAGCCGTGGGTTCCCGTAGCGAAAATTGACGACGCATCCATTGAGAAACATCCGCCACATGCGCACGAACGACGCGTCGAACATCGTCTCAATCTTTTTGGTATGCGCTTCGAATCGCGCGCACCACTCTTCGACCGTTTTGGCATAGTGCAGGCGAAGGTTTTCGATGTCCGTCGGGACGAGCCCGGCTTCTCCCATGGTGCGAACGATTTCGTCGAGCGAGGGAATGTATCCGCCGGGGAAGATGTATTTCAACGTCCAGGGATCACCGGGCATCGACCGCTCCTCTCCGATGGTGTGGAGCAATCCGATACCCTCGCGCTTCAAGAGCGACTTCGCCTTTTCCATAAACGTCGGAATGAATTGTTTTCCCACATGTTCAAACATGCCGATGGACACGAATTTATCGAACTGGCCCTCAAGTTTCCGGTAGTCTTCGAATACGATGGATACTTTGTCCGATACCCCCACGCGTTTCACCAGATCCGTCGCATATTCAACTTGTTGTTTTGACAATGAGCAGCCGATGCCGCGCACGCCGTAGTGCTTGGCTGCGTAAATCAACATCCCGCCCCAGCCGCAGCCAATGTCCACCAGTGTGTCTCCGGCTTTTAACTGAAGCTTCCGGCAAATATGCTCGAACTTTTGCTGTTGCGCTTGTTCGAGCGTGTCATGTTCATGACGGAAGTAGGCGCAGGAGTAGGCCATGCTCTCGTCGAGCCAGAGCTTGTAGAAGTCGTTTCCGAGATCGTAATGGTGTGCGATGTGTTTCGGCGCGCGCGCGAGCGAGTTGAGCGAAGTCTGGCGCAGGTGCTGAAATGCGAGCTTCGTTTTCAATCCGAGAGGCAGATTGAGGAACGCTGCGTCTGTTCCGAAACGAAGCAGTTGTCTGAAATCTCCCTCGACTTGAATATCGCCCGACATATACTCTTCGCCGAATCCTAACGACCCGCTTTCGAGCACATGTTCTGCCGCCCGTTTCGTCGCAAAGGTGAGCAGGAACTGCCGCGTGCCCGTCCCGTACGATTTTTTCTTCCCGTCCCAGAACTGCACCTCAAAAGGAACGTCCGGCGTATGCTCGCTCAATTTGTCGAAAAGTTGTTCGAGAGTTTTTAGCATGACCTTCCTTATTTTTGGTGATCGGGCATTGCTGTTAAGGCGAGGGAGGCTCAAGCGCCCTCGTGAATCCCCAACGGGCCATTGTGATTAGCTCTTTCCCCGATGCTTGTCAAGATGCGCATACAGGGGGAACGCCTGCGAAGAGACTGCCGGCCGAGCCGGCAGGTCGTTCCCGGATTTGAGCGGAGAAATGTGGCCGAGAATCACCGGCTTGGGATAGGCACGGTAACCGGCATCTTAGTCGCGGGGGTTGTTTTTTATCGAAAAAAAACTGACAATGGGCCCCGTTTATTCGGTGCTACAAGACCGGTCAACCAACTCACTAACAGCACGAGAGGTATTACCATGAAATTGCAGAATGTTGTGTGTGTGGCGGTAGCCTTGATGATTCCCGGCACTGTCTGGGCCTATGGTGAGAGCGGCGGAGGCAGTGGTCTCATCGCATGCACGGCCAAATTCTCGAAGTTTTCACCGTCGAACAACACAGAGGTGGAGGCGCAATCTGAGTTTTCATTTTTTGCGTCTCCTTCGACCAACCCAACGAGCATCAGGGTGACGATAAAAGATCAGTTAGTGCCGCTCACCGTGACGGCTAAACATGATGGGCTTTATATAACCGGCAAACTCCCCGCCGCCGTAAAAGGAACCTTCGCAAAGATCTATCTGGCGGGGAAGGGTCCCAATCAATGCGAAGCGAGCGGTAGCTGGTTGGTGAAAGTGAAGTAACGAATCGTCGTTGAATGCGCCAGGGCGGCGGCCCGGCCGTTCTGGTCGGAACCGCCGCCCTGTGCTGTTATTGCGTGCTCTGTCAGAGCGAGACGCGCCGCCGTTCCTCTTCTACTTAGGAAAGCTGGTCGGCGATGTGGCGTGTTTGTAGCCTTCTCCATTCAGTGTGCGAAGAAACTGCACAAGATCTTTCTTCTCGTCGTTCGTCAGTTCGAGCGGAAGGATCAACGGATCCAGGTGCGGGTTCTTGACGCCGCCCTGGTTGTAAAAATTCACGACATCCTCAAGGGTCTTGAAGCGGCCGTCATGCATATAGGGTGCGCTACGGGCGATCTCTCGTAATGTCGGGGTCTTGAATGCGCCGATCTCTTCCGGATCCTTGGTCACCATATACCGGCCGAGATCCACTTTGTTGTCGTCCCAGCCGATGCCGAGGTTGTGGAATTTTTCGTCAGTGAGGTTAAACCCGGAATGGCACTTCGTGCAGCGGGCCTTGTCCCGGAACAGGATGAGGCCCCGCTGGGCCGCCGGAGAAATGGCATTGGCTTCTCCACCCTGATCAAATCGGTCCATCGGACTGTTGCCTGAAAGGATGGTGCGTTGGAAGCTGGCGATGGCCTTGCCCACGAGGCCAATCGAGATGTCTTCGCCGAATGTTTGGAGGAAGAGCGTCTTGTAGCCCGGGATCTTGTTCATCTTCGCGATCATGACGTCGTAGTTGACAAAGCCGTGCTCGATCGGATTTGTGAAGGGGCCGATCGATTGATCTTCTAGGGTGGCGGCCCGGCCGTCCCAAAATTGAGCGCTGCTGAACACCCGGTTGAAGGATGCCGGCGCGGAGCGGCCGCCCTTCTGTCCCCGGATGCCTGTGGAAACCGGCTGGCCATCCGTGAACGCATGCTGCATCAGATGGCAGCTCGCACAAGCAATCGTGTTGTCGTTCGATAACCGCTTATCGAAGAACAAAATCCGGCCTAACTCGACTTTTTGAACCGTTACGGGGTTGTCGTTGGGAATGACCATGGCACTCTCTTCCAAGCCAAGAGGAAGCTTGAACTTGTACTCGTTCGATACCACGGCGTCCGCGGCCGGCGCCGCGATCAAAGATGACAGCATTGCCACTGCGCAGACGGCCAGGCCTCCAAGCACTTGCTTGCCCAGTGTAAGCGAATTTTTCAAAATCGTCTTTTGGAGTGGAGTTGATGGCGCCAGTTCGGTCTTCGGTCTGGGTAATTTCATTGCGGCTCCTCCCGGTTGTGTTTTGATGAGGTGCGGCCCTCAGTCGTTGCGTGGTGTGCAATCCTCTCTAGTGGTGTTCTGCGCGGTGTCGAGGCATTTTAGATTACGGCATTAAGAAACCCTTAATGGTGTGAATCGTACTCATCATGCCCTTTCTTTGCAAGTCCTTTTTTTGAGTCGTATGTGTCTGTCAGGGCCGTGGCATTCTATCTATTGCGGCAGATGATCTGCAGGCGTTTCCTTTGTCTTGCAACGAAGGATTCCTGGACAGACTCCCGGCGTCGGCGGTCGCCTGTCGCAGGGAGCGCTATGCCGGCGTAAACTTGAGCGCGGCGCCGTTGATGCAGTAGCGTAACCCCGTCGGTCTTGGGCCATCCTTAAAGATATGCCCTTGGTGCCCCTCGCACCGCGCGCAGTGGACCTCGGTTCTGGGGAAAATCAGCTTGTAGTCGGTAGTGGATTCGACCACTCTGGGGTCGATCGGTTGCCAGAAACTGGGCCAGCCGGTACCGCTGTCGAATTTGTGCTCGGAGGAGTAGACCGGGAGGTCGCAGCCGGCGCAGGAGTAAATCCCGGCTTTCTTGTTGTCATGCATGTTGTCGGTGAAAGGGCGTTCGGTATCCTCGTGCCGCAACACACGATAGGCTGCCGGGGATAAAAGTTTCTTCCACTCTTCGTCGGTTTTTACCATTTTAACAATCTGGCTGATTTCAATTTTGGGTGGCATGGGACACCTCCTCCATACAACTACAGGACGTGCTCTTGTGTCTGGTATTTGAACCAATCCTTACATAAGCCCCTACAGAAGGGCAAGGCAGATAGATGGACCGGGATGAATGCGCCGATGGGTGTCGGGCGTATATGAGAACCGGGATCTTCTCTTTGCATCGATCGACCAGTCCCCAGCTGTGTGAGGGGAGGGGTTGGCTGCTGAGAAGACAGGCCCCGGTGTGTGGTCGGGGCCTGATCCAGATCACGAGGCCGTAGAGGTTGCGAGCGGTTCGTCCCGCTCTGCTGACGATGTCCGGTCCTGATTGAACGCCGCAGGCAGGACCTCTTCGATCCGTTCCACAGGAATAAAGGTCAGCTCGTCGCGAACGTCCTGCGGGACTTCTTTCAGGTCTTTCTGGTTGGCCTTCGGAAGAATGATCCGTTTGATGCCGGCGCGATGGGCAGCCAGCACTTTTTCCTTGATGCCGCCGACCGGCAGGACCAATCCACTCAAGCTGATTTCTCCCGTCATGGCCGTGTCGCTGCGGACGGCTTTTCCCGCATAGGACGAGGCCAGGGCCGTGGCCATGGTAATCCCGGCCGATGGTCCGTCTTTAGGAATCGCACCGGACGGCACATGGATATGCACTCCGTTCCGTTTGAAACGGGAAATGTCGAGTCCCATGCTCTCCGCGTGCGACCAGAGATAGCTTCGCGCAGCGCGGGCTGACTCCTGCATCACGTCTCCCAATTGACCGGTGATCGTCAGATCATGGCTGCCGGGAAGCAGCGACGTTTCAACATAGAGCACGTCCCCTCCGCTCGGAGTCCAGGCGAGCCCGGTGGCCACGCCTGCAGGCAATACCGTGCGCGCTTCCTCCGGCATGAAACGCTCGGAGCCGAGCCATTCTTCGAGGACGCCGGCATGAATGGCGACGGGCTGTCGCTCCTGGCCTTCCGGAAGATCGGCGAACGTTAACGCGACCTTCCTGGTGAGCCGACCGAGCATCTGCTCCAGCTGCCGAACGCCGGCTTCCCTGGTATACCGGCTGATGACACGGTTCAAGACGTCGTCTGAGAGCTGCACCTGGACGGCATCCAGACCCGCTTCCTTGAGCCGTCGCGGCCAGAGGTAGCGACGGGCGATCTCCGCCTTCTCTTGTTCGCTGTAACCCTGGAGCCGGATGATTTCCATCCGGTCGAGCAGCGGTTGGCTGATCGTATCCAGCGTGTTCGCCGTTGTAATGAAGAACACCTTCGAGAGATCGAACGGCAGATCGAGGTAATGGTCGCGGAACGTGTGATTCTGCGCCGGATCGAGAATCTCCAAGAGCGCGGATGCAGGATCGCCACGGAAGTCCCGCCCGAGCTTGTCCACTTCGTCCAACATCAACACTGGGTTATTGACGCCGGCTCGACGCATGGCTTGAATGATCCGTCCCGGCAGGGCTCCGACGTAGGTCCGGCGATGGCCGCGCAACTCCGCTTCATCATGTACGCCGCCCAGGCTGAACCGTTCGAAGTTCCGTCCCATTGCCCTGGCAATCGACTGTCCCAGACTGGTCTTCCCGACGCCCGGCGGTCCGACGAGGCAGAGGATGGGCGCCTTGGCTGTGGGATTCAATTTCAATACAGCCAGATGCTCGACGATCCGCTCCTTCACTTCTTGAATGCCATAGTGATCCTCTTCAAGGACCTGACGAACGGCGCTCAACTCTAAACGATCCTCCGAGGCCTTCTTCCAGGGAAGTTCGAGCACCAGATCGAGATACGTCCTGAGGACCTGATGGTCGGGCGAGGAAGGCGGCACCTTTGCCAACCGGGCAATTTCACGCTCGACGTCCTTCCGCACATGGTCGGGCAGATCGGCGTCCTGGATCTTCTTCTTGAGCTCGGCGATCTCGTTCCCTTCTTCTTCGCCCTCTCCGAGTTCCTGTTGAATCGCCTTCAATTGTTCACGCAGAATGTACTCTCGCTGAGTCTTCCCGATCTTGGTTTGCGCATCGCTGGCGATCTTGTCCCGCAACTGTAGAATCTGAATTTCTTTCGAGAGCGCGCCGTACAGCGCTCGCAACAGCTCGATCGTGGATGAACTTTCGAGCAGCTTTTGTTCGTCTTGCACGGTCAGATTGAGGAGCGACGCCACGCGATAGGCCAACGCGACGGGATCGTCCTCGTTACTGAACGCCACCGAGGCTTCCTGAATGCCGGGAGCCTGAATCAAGCGAGGAAGATCTGTAACCAGTTCCTGGATCGCCCGGTGGAGGGCCTGGACTTCCGTGCCATGGTCCGCCGGACGTTCGAGTCGCCTGGCCTGGACAAGCAGAAACGGTTCCGACTGCTCGACTCTGAGCAGCGCGACGCGTTCAAGCCCCTGCACGAGCGCATGGATCGCCCCTTCGTCCGACCGTCCGATCTGCTTCACGATCGCCTTCGTGCCGATGGTGTAGAGGTCTTCGAGCCCCGGCGCATCCTTCTGGGGGTCGCGCTGCGCGACCACGAGAATCGTCTTATCTTCGGTTTTCATTGCCGCTTCTACGGCGGCGATCGACCGCTCACGCCCGACCGTCAAGGGCATCATGATTCCAGGGAACAGCACGGTGCGTTTAATGGGGAGGAC
>CAZVEZ010000116.1:0-8403 GCA_964626135.1 uncultured Nitrospira sp. | reverse complement strand
CTTGTGCCAAGAATTCTGACGCCGGCTTTGGACAAGGGCAGCGCGAGCTTGAGGGGCGTCTGCCCGCCGAACTGCAACACGACTCCCAACGGCTGTTCACGCTCCACAATATTGAGGACGTCTTCCTCGGTCAAGGGCTCAAAATAGAGCCGATCAGAGGTGTCGTAGTCGGTACTCACCGTTTCGGGATTGCAATTCACCATGATCGACTCGATCCCCTCTTCGCGAAGCGCCATGGCCGCATGGACACAGCAGTAGTCGAATTCGATTCCCTGACCGATACGATTCGGCCCTCCGCCGAGGATGATCACTTTCTTCCTGTCCGTCGGACGAGATTCACATTCGCTTCCATACGTCGAATACAAATACGGAGTATGGGCCTCGAACTCTGCGGCGCATGTATCGACACGTTTATAGGTCACCCGTCTTCGACCCTGACCGGATTTTGTACGCTGTTTACGGACAGAGTTGGACGTCACACCGGCAAGCTGTGCGATCCGGTCGTCTGAAAAGCCTAGCTCCTTGGCCTCCCACAGAAGCGATTCCTCAAGAACGGCCCGCTTCTTTCCTCCCCGACCGATCAGTAACGCCTCAAATCGCATCAGATCTCGAATCTGCTCCAGAAACCAAGGGTCGATCTTCGTCAGGGCAAACAGGTCGTCATTGGACAGACCAAGACGCATCCCATCCGCCACGTGCCACAGCCGCTCGGCAATCGGAGTCCGCAGAGATTGGCGCACCCGCTCCATCGTGTGTTGCCGGTCAAGTGTTTTCGGAATCCCACGATCCAACCCCTCCCTCGAGGCGAGCCCGTTCATGTTCAATTCCAATGAACGAATCGCCTTCTGCAAAGACTCTTTGAATGTTCGTCCGATTGCCATCACTTCGCCCACCGATTTCATCTGTGTCGTCAGGGTAGGATCGGCTCCTCGAAACTTTTGGAACGCAAAGCGCGGGATCTTCACCACCACATAATCGATCGTGGGTTCGAACGAGGCTTTCGTCACACCGGTGATATCGTTGGTGATTTCGTCCAACGTGTAACCCACGGCAAGCTTCGCGGCGATCTTGGCGATGGGAAATCCCGTCGCTTTCGAGGCAAGCGCGGAACTCCTCGACACGCGCGGGTTCATTTCGATGACCACCATGTCGCCGTTTTGAGGATTCAGGCCGAATTGGACGTTGGATCCGCCGGTATCGACGCCGATCTCCCGCATGATCCGAACCGCGGCATCCCGCATGCGCTGGTATTCTTTGTCCGAGAGCGTCATGGCCGGCGCAACCGTGATGCTGTCACCCGTATGCACCCCCATCGGGTCCAGGTTTTCGATCGGGCAGACAATGACGACATTGTCCTTGAGATCCCGCATGACCTCAAGCTCATACTCTTTCCACCCGATCAGGGACTCTTCGATCAAGAGTTGGCCGACGGGACTCATGGCCAAGCCCCACTCGACGATCTTTTCGAACTCTTCCCGGTTGTACGCAATATTTCCACCGGTCCCGCCCATGGTGAACGACGGACGAATGATTGCCGGGAATCCGATCTGTTCGAGAATCTTGATGGCTTCTTCACGGTTATGAGCCGTGCCGCTGGCCGGCACTCGCAACCCAATCCGCTGCATGGCATACTTGAAGGCTTCGCGATCCTCGGCCTTATGAATCGCCTCGGCGGATGCGCCGATCAACTTGACTTCGTATTTTTCGAGCGTCCCTCGCTTGACCAACCCCATCGTTGTATTCAACGCAGTCTGCCCTCCCATAGTTGGAAGCAGCGCGTCAGGACGTTCGCGCTCGATCACTTTCTCGACCACCTCGATCGTGATCGGCTCCACATACGTCCGATCCGCCAATTCGGGATCGGTCATGATCGTCGCCGGGTTGCTGTTGATGAGAATCACTCGATAACCTTCTTCTTTCAGCGCTTTGCAGGCCTGCGTACCGGAATAGTCGAACTCACAAGCCTGACCGATCACAATCGGACCGGACCCGATCAACAGAATGGACTTGATATCTGTTCGCCTTGGCACAGGACACCTCGATTCAGAGTCAGCTAACTGGGTTGTGGCATCGGTCCGATCATCGGCTTGTATGGCGCAGGCGCCGGTGGGGCTGCCCCTCCCCCAGGACCATGATAGTGCTGAAGCGCCTCGGGCAGCCAGGCTTCGATCTGATTCATACGTGTCAAATCGGACGGATGGGTAGACAGGAATTCAGGCAGCGCCTGCTGCGCGCGAAAACACAGCTTTCCAATCATTTGCTTCGGACAGCCGCTCATGCGCTCCCAAAACGGCACGGCTTCACGCGGATCGTACCCGGCCTGCGCCATCAATCGAAGTCCGATATAGTCGGCTTCCGACTCTTGTTTCCTATTGAAGGGCAACGACACATTGACCCCGTACGCCGCCAACAAGCCAGGAATCGCTGCTCCTGCTCCGCCCATGCCTCCCCTGTTGCGCGGATCATCATTGCGGCCAACAGCTCCAGAGGCCGCTGCGCCGATAGCGCCCAACTGTACGATCTGGTCTATGATGCTCCGGCTCATCCGCTCCACCCCGTGACGCTGCAATGCATGTGCGACTTCGTGCCCCATCACGGTCGCCAGTCCGGCATCGTCTTTCGTTATTTTGAGAATCCCGGTGAAGATGGCAACCTTCCCGCCAGGAAGCGCGAAGGCATTGATCATCTTATCGTCTTGAATGACCGCGAACTCCCACTGATATTCCGGCTTATTGGCGGCTTCAGCGATGTTTCGTCCCACGCGGTGCACCAACTCATTCACTTCCGCGTTGTCACTGAGCGGCGCCGCCCGTAAGACCTCGCGGAATGCGCCGATTCCGAATTGCATCTCTTTTTCTTCGGAGAAAAAAATCAACTGATCGCGAGCCGTGCCCGGCGCACGGTAACAACCGGTCAGGCTGCCGAACAGACTCAGGGCCGCTCCGACCCCAATGGCTGTACAGAGGCTGATCGCCCCGTGGGCGCCCAACACCAGCATCGCCCGGCGTCCGATCGGCGTCGTGAAGAATTTATCGATATGGAGATCTGATGATTGGATCATTGCCGGACCACTTCACCGCATATATCGAGACATCACTCGATGCACCATATTGGCTATGGCATCCAGAGGTACATGAACTGCGGCGTTCCACCCCGCACCATCGACATCACATCCAGATTGGCTAACCCGGTGAGGCCTGAACCTCCTCCAAACACGCGTGAATAGATATTGTTCTGATATTCTCCCCGCCGCCCGTAGGTGACGACCCGAGCTTCTGTGAGACCGGCTTTCTTCTTGGCCAGTTCAACCGCATCATCAAGATACCCGATCTCGTCGATGAGACCTGCCGCCTTGGCCTGATCTCCGGAATAGATCCGTCCATCGGCCAGTTTCTTGATTTGTTCAGCCGAGAGATTGGGACGCCCCTCTTGCACGACCGCCAGAAACCGGTGATAGAACGAGTCGATCACGCTCTGAAAGATTCCCCTCTCCTCGGCCGTCATGACCCGGAACGGCGAACCCATATCCTTGCGGGGGCCGGACGTGATGGCGCTGGCTTCGACACCCACCTTTTCAAGCAATCCTCTGGCATTGACGGTCAGCATGATCACGCCGATACTGCCCGTCACCGTGGAGGGATGGACCAAAATGCTGTCCGCCGCCATGGCAAGATAGTACCCTCCTGACGCCGCCACATCCATCATCGAGACAATCACCGGAACCTTCCGCTTCGTTTTGAAGTCCCGCAATTCGTGGTACAGGATGTCAGAGGCCGTTACAGTTCCGCCAGGACTGTTGATGCGAACGACCACGGCTTTGATCGCGTCGTCCTTGGAGGCTCTCGTCAACTCTTCTTTGAACATGGCCAGCATATTGGGCTGCGGAATCAGGCCGTCTTTACCTTGTGAGCTAATGACACCTGATAGATCGAGCAACAGCACTTTTTCATCACCCGTGCCGCTGAGTTGCACTTCCTTCACCGGCCCCGCCGGCTCGATGAGATTGACCGTGATGCACCCGAATTGCAGACTGGCGACTGCGAGGACACAGAACAGACCAAGCATTGCGTACGGTCTATGCATGCTGTTTCTCCATCAACTGAGTAAACTCGGTGAATAAGTAGGCGGAGTCATGGGGACCGGGAGACGCCTCGGGGTGATACTGCACTGAAAACACCGGATGATCGGCGCACGCTAATCCTTCGACCGAGTGATCGTTCAGGCTCACGTGTGTGATCGAAACTTGGCCAAACGATGTGTCCATCACGAGCGGCCGGTCCGGAATTGCCCTGATCGGCGGCATGACTTGTACTGCGAAATTGTGATTTTGCGACGTGATTTCGACTCGTCTGGTGCGGAGATCCATGACCGGATGATTTGCCCCATGGTGGCCGAACTTCAATTTATAGGTTGTGAGCCCCAGCGCGAGACCGAGAAGTTGATGCCCCAAGCAAATGCCGAAGATCGGATAGCGTCCGATCAATTGCCGCAACGCCTCAACCGCGTAGGGCACACCTTCCGGATCTCCCGGACCATTCGACAAAAATATGCCATCGGGCTTGAGCGCTTCGACCTGCGTCGCAGTGGCCGAGGCCGGAACGACAGTCACATCGCATCCCACATCGACCAGCCGGCGAAGAATATTCAGTTTCACCCCGAAATCGTAGGCGACGACATGCCACCGCCTAATTGCGCCGACCCGTGGCTTGTCGCCAAGCGAGGGCGCCCATTCACGCGATCCTTCCGTCCACCGATAGGCTTTTCCACACGTCACTGTCGTCGCGAGATCCCGCCCGACGATGCTCGGCGCGGCCTGTGCCTTCTCGACAATCCGGCGGGAATCCCCGTCGATATGGGTGATGATGCCCTGCTGCGATCCATGCTCGCGCAAGTGACGGGTCAGGGCGCGCGTATCCAGCCCCTCGATGCCGACGATCTTCGCCTCTTGCAAAGAGTCCTGTACACGCTGCCGACTGCGCCAGTTACTGGCGAGTTGACTGGCCTCCTTCACGATGAATCCTTCAGCCCAAATTTGCCGCGACTCGGCATCCTCCGGTGTCATCCCATAGTTTCCGATGTGGGGAGAAGTCATGGTGATGATTTGTCCCTTATAGGACGGATCGGTCAAGACCTCCTGGTAGCCGGTCATCGCCGTGTTAAAGACGACTTCCCCTACCGTCTCCCCTTCGTATCCGAGGGCTCGACCCTTGAAAATCGTGCCGTCTGCCAATGCGAGCAATGCTTTTTTCACGTGAGTACTCAGTCCCGGGTTAACTAGAAACGAGAAACCGTTTTGTCCTGATCCCCATCAAGAGAATTCCCAAAACAAGATTGACGATGTACAGCAATCGACCCGGCATCAGAATACGAAACAAGGATTCGAAGGCCGCCTTTCTCGCAGCCTCTTCTTTTACCGCAAAGGCCTGAGATTGAAGGGCCGCAGCGTAGGGATGCAGCCACACAATAATAATGCCTGCAATCACCACCATCGCCGCCAACAAAGCCAACTCGCTCCGACTGACAGCCACCGCCTGATCGCCACACCACCAGCGATACCACGAGCCAGCACTCAAGATTACTATGGCCCCGATCACGAAATGATTATAGCCTTCAAACGCCCGCGTCAGAAATACGCCACCTGAGTCCTGCCCGCCGAATGTATTGAACACCGCGGGAATGACTGCTCCGATGAGCGCCACTATACCGCCGACCCATACGGACAGCGCCAGCCATTCAAGCGTGAGGCAACAGACCATCCCCCAACGGGACGTACGACGCACCGCGCTATGACTCCGCCTGACCGGTCTCGAACACCACCCGGCCTCCCACGATTGTCGTCGTCACACGACCCTTCACTTTCCATCCGGCAAAGGGAGTGTTTCGGCTCTTTGAGCGAAACTTCGCCGGATCGACTTCCCACTGCTCCTGCTGATCGACAATCGCCACATCCGCATCGGCCCCGACCGCCAACGTGCCTTTCGCCAATCCAAACACCTTCGCCGGAGCCGTACTCAACTTATCGACCGCCGACTCCAACGACAAGACCCCCTCTTCGACCAGCGCGAAGGTCAAGGGGAGCGCCGTCTCCAGTCCAACGATCCCGAATGGCGCTTCGGTAAATCCCAGCTGTTTTTCCTGAGTGGCATGGGGAGCATGGTCCGTGGCGATGACATCGATTGTGCCATCGCGAAGACCTTCCTTAATGGCTTGCACATCCTTCCACGTCCGAAGCGGGGGATTCATTTTGGCATAGGTATTATAGCCCCGGACCACTTCTTCTGTGATGGTAAAGTGGTGCGGGCAGGCTTCAGCCGTGACCTTAAGCCCGCGTGACTTGGCCTCCCTCACCATCCGGACCGATCCTTCCGTACTGATATGCGCCAGATGCAGCCGGGCCCCGGTCAGTTCCGCCAGCGCGACATTCCGTGCCACCATCACATCTTCCGCCGCCGCCGGCATCCCCGGGAGTCCTAACTCCGTCGAGATGGCGCCTTCGTTCATACAGCCCCCTTCGGCAAGATGCAGATCTTCGCAATGATCGACGACCGGCACATCGAAGGCCAACGCATACTCCATCGCGCGCCGCATAACCAAGCTGTTCATCACCGGCTTCCCGTCATCTGAGATCGCGACACACCCGGCGCGCCGCAAGTCTCCGATCTCCGCCAGTTCCTTCCCTTCCGACCCTTTCGTAATCGCGCCGATCGGAAACACATTCGCCAGCCCGGCCGCCCGCGCACGATCGAGCATGAATTCCGTAATCGCTTGATTGTCATTGACGGGAACCGTATTGGGCATACAACAGACCGATGTGAATCCTCCGGCCACCGCCGCCGCCGCTCCGCTCTGGATCGACTCCTTGTATTCGAAGCCCGGCTCGCGGAAGTGGACATGGAGATCGACGAAGCCGGGAAGCACCAATCGTCCCTTGGCGTCGATCTTCGTGGTCTCCGAGGGAACGTTGAGATGAGACCCAACCCCGACGATCCGGCCCTTATCGATCAGCACATCGGCCACGCCATTGAACCGTCCCGGATCGATCACGTGCCCGCCTACAATGAAAATGGTCTGATTGGACAATGGCTTCATAGGTTCGCTGCTTCCTTCAATGATTCAATGGACGTTGTAATTCAAATTGAGGAGCTGACGGCAGTTCGTTGAATCGCTTGAGGCATGCTTTGAGAGATTCCTAACAGCCTTCAGTCTATCGGCCTGCATCCTGCGACCTGCCTCGTGCTCATTCAGTTTGCTCCTGACAAGAGATAGAGAATACCCATGCGAACGGCCACGCCGTTCGCGACCTGATCCAAAATCACTGACGACAAACTATCGGCCACCTCCGGAGCAATCTCGATTCCGCGATTGATCGGACCTGGATGCATGACAATCGCCCCAGGATCGGCCAGCTTCACCCGCTCGGCGGTCAACCCATAGAGCCGTGTATATTCCCGGATGGTCGGAAACAGCGCAATCCCCTGCCGTTCGAGCTGCAATCTCAACATCATGATGACCTGCACGCCGCACAACGCCTCGTCGAGATGGTAAAAAACACGCGCGCCCGTTTTATCGACTCCATGGGGTATCATCGTCGGCGGCCCGACCACCCGAACATCCGCTCCCAACTTCACCAGCGCGTGGATGTTCGAACGCGCCACACGGCTATGCGCGATATCTCCGACGATCGCCACTCGAAGCCCTTCAAACGGCAATCCGCGCTCGCGAATCGTATACAGATCCAAGAGAGCTTGCGTCGGATGCTCATGCCACCCGTCTCCCGCATTGATGACGGAAGACTTTACCCCGTGGGCCAGGATCTCGGCCGCGCCGGCCGACGGGTGCCGCAAGACGATAATATCCGCTTGCATGGCCTCGATATTGCGCGCGGTATCGAGCACCGTTTCTCCTTTGACCACGCTGCTCGACGACGGCGAAAAATTGATCACGTCCGCGCTCAGACGTTTCGCCGCCAGTTCGAACGATGTTCGGGTCCTGGTGCTCGGCTCAAAAAACAAATTGACCACGGTGCGCCCTCGAAGCGCCGGGACCTTTTTGATGTCCCGGCCGGTCACTTCCTTGAACGAATCGGCCGTTTCCAAGATCAACCGGATCTCTTCCACCGACAGAGGGGCCAGGCTCAACAGGTCTTTGCGTTTGAGGCTCATTGCTCCCTCCACCACCTAAGCCTGCATGATTCATGAACGCTTCTGCTGCAATCGCCGATCCGCGGCTACGACAGGCCTTTGGCCGGCGGGCTCGCCCCTCAGACCCTCATCGTACTGCACGAGTACGCATCGGGTCCTCAAGGCTCCGCGCGCCGGTCTCGCAACGCGGCTCAGCGATTTCGCCACGAACCGCCATGAATCATGCGGGCTAGGCCTTGGAGATCACCACCCGATCGTCTTC
>CAZVEZ010000115.1:0-8456 GCA_964626135.1 uncultured Nitrospira sp. | reverse complement strand
TAACCCATCCCTTTTCGATATATGCCTTAAATCGTTCCAGATCTCTCTGGACCCGCGAAGACACTACTTCCGATATATCTCCGTCATTGTTCACAAAACTCTGAGGGTCGTACTCTAATTGCAGCATGACTTTTGAACTGGAATCCGAGAGTTCGTGAAATGTCGCGACCCACCCTTTAAAAGGGCCGCCTTGATTTGTCAACGCAAGACGCTGGTCTGCCTTCCGTTCTGTAATCTCCGCGTCCCACTCGGTATCCTGACCATCGATTTCTGCTTTCCAATGAAAACGGTTGATAGCCACCCATCTGACTTCTTTCACACCTTCTATAAACCGGGGATGATCCTCAAACCGCATCCATTTACTGTAGGCGACATACGCAGGCACGTTGACTTCAATGGTTTTCTCAATGATCGACATGTGGTCCTCCTAGAAGTAGTTTTCGGTGAGTTGGTATGGAGAGATCAATGATCCAGAGCCAGGATTGGATAGTAATGTCGGCCAGATCATACTTAATCTCCCCGTCACACGGCACAAAATATCACCCCTGCTCCCGTGGCTCAATACCCGACTGCGGCGTTAGTGACGTCTCGCCCGAAAACGGCGGCAGATTAGAGTGAGAATAAAATGGTGGCTTCGGCGGTGCCAACACATGACGTTCACTGTGGCCGGCTCCCATTCCTGTGGATCCGCAGGAACGGGAGCGTAGGAGTTTCGCGCATGATACCCTCGCCGACGGTCGGCCATTTTGAATCCTGACCATCGTCGATCACGGAGATCGGTCTTGTCCGGTCGTAGAGATGGGGTTTTGCATGTTCGGTGAGGCCGTCAACCAGGTGCTCGATCGCGCATTCGGCGAGAGTCAGGGGCATTGCTCCATCACGGTCGACCATACAACTCACTTGGGCGCCTGATCCCTAAAGAGGACTCTGGACCTCGATCAACGAATCCATGTGGGCTGGCGTTGCTGTCGTAGAATTGGCCCCGGCATGGCCAGCCTCGGTGGCGCCACAGGGATACCGACCGGCTCGGGACGGGCTGGTGCCAATCCCGCAGGATGGGGCCACTGAGAACATCCTGTTGCTTGTCCTCAGCTGGCTACTCATGCTGCCGGTGGTTGTTTACACAGGCCAGACCACGGAAGTGCCCACGGTCAAATCGCTCCCTCCCATTCCGTTCAGTCTTGACGAACTTCACTCATGGATTGATCGGACTCATCCGTTCCTTAAGGGAGCCGGAGCTGAAAATACGATCGCCCGAGGCAAGATGCTGAAGGCGCTCGGCGCGTTTGAACCCGCCATCGTGAACGACACGGAGCTGGAACGCTTTATTCCAAGCAGCGACCCGAGCAAGGGAACTCAAACGGTGGGTTTTATAGATGTCTCTATATGGATAAAGAGGAAGATTTACTATGGATCTTGAATGGAAGAGGAACGACTAGAAGATCCCCGAGTTGTATCGATGGAGATACCCAGGGGACCCATCAGTAGAAGAGAACACACTAGCGGAAGGTCGTGAAGGCAGCAGGTCAGTTGGTTTTACATTTGACAATAGTCTGCCAATTCGGCCACCTCAGCGGTTTCTATGAGGATCGGCGGTCTCAACGATGGGAATCACAGAACTGTAGGTTCAACCAGTTCAAATGTGAATTCATTTCGAACCGTGGCACGAAGGTCTGGCCCGGCTTCGTGAGTCCCGATTTGCTGCAGGTCAATTGGTACCGCTGCAGATTTATGGCAACTAAGAACCTGCAAGACGCAAGCCGGTTCCCGCTATGAGATTGACTGGGTGAGCCCCTTCTCCTATGATGGCTTGGCGCGTTGGTTTTCGCACCTTCGGTGAGGAGGATTCTGTGGCACGCTTCATGCCGAGCTTGGGAGACAGAGTCAGCTCCCTCGTCCGACGGGACACTGGTCTGAGTAGGATCTTGATCGACGATCTTGCGACCTCGACAAAACTTCAGTCCTGGAAAGCTGTCCAAATCCCCGAACGTCTTCGATTTTCCTCGCGCCTCGCCCTCACGCTGGTGCTGCTGCTTCTCTTGCTTATTGCCTTCGTGCCCTGGACCCAAACGATTACCGTCAGCGGGCAGCTCTCCGCCTATACGCCCTTCGAACGGCCGCAAGACATCGAAACGCAGATCACCGGACGGATCAAGAAATGGCATGTTTTTGAGGGGGTGCGCGTCAAGCAAGGCGATCTCATCCTTGAATTGGACGACTACGATCCCAACTTCATGGCTCCGGACCTCCTGTCGTTCCTGGAGCAACGACGCAAGGCGCTAGACCAAACTCGCATGGCGGCGCTCGCGCGCGCCGAACAATTAGATAAACGGATACAGGAGATGCAGAACCTCGTCAAGGCCGCGGTCCCGTCCGCCCAGGCGCGCGTGATCGAATCGGAAAACAAGGTGCGGGAAGCCTATCAAAAGATCGAGGCGGCAAAAATTGCAGTCGCGACGGCCGAGTTGAACGTGGACCGGCACAAACAGTTAGCGGAACAGGGGCTCGTTTCGCAACGCGAACTCGAGCTGACCATCCAATCGGCGCTCGCCACCAAAGCCGACCTGACAGGGGCACAGGCCAACCTTAAGGGCGCAGAACAGGCCATGAAGGCTCTCAACTTCGGCCGCGACCAGATCAGCGCCGAAGTTCTGCAACGATTGCTCGAGGCAGAAGCGGCCCGTGACGCCTCCGTCGGCGAAGCGGCGAAAGCCGCCGATCAGCTAGCTAATGTCTCATTGCAGCTGTCCAACGCGGAACAACGACGACTCGCCAGCCACATCTTGGCCCCCATTGACGGCACGGTGGTGAAGATGACACAAACCGGGGCCGGTGAAACCGTCAGGCCGGGAGAAAAGCTCGTGCGGATTTCCCCAACCAGCGCCGATAAAGCCATCGAGATGACGGCAGACGGACTCGATGCGCCACTTCTGAATGTGGGCCGCAAAGTTCGCATCTTGTTCTATGGCATTCCAGCGATCCCGCTTCCCGCTTGGCCTGAACTGATGGCCGGTACCTATGGCGGATTGATCAAGGTCATCGACCAAGTCGACGACGGCAAGGGAAACTTTCGTTTCTGGGTGGTCCAGGATCCCGACGATCGGCTCTGGCCTCCCCAGGAACATGTCCGCCAGGGAACCAAAGCCATGGGATGGGTCATCTTGAACCGAGTCCCCCTGTGGTACGAACTCTGGCGGCGCTTCAACCTTTTCCCGCCGGATTATCAAGAAGGTCCGCCAAGCCTCATCGACACCTTCTTGCCAAAAGCAGGGCGGGGTGCGAAGTAAGCGCGGTTGGGCACGTTCTGTGGCTTGTTTCAGTTTGCCTGACCACAATCGACATCGCCGCGCCGCGTATGGTCCAGCGCTCGTAGCGGACGCCCGCCCATCTGACGAAAGGAGTGTGTCCCATGAATTCCAGTCACTACCTTCCGGTCGTTCTGCTCCTGGGAATGATCGGGTTGTATCCCCTCCCCGCCTCTGCGGGAGACACGATGAAATCGAAATCGCTCCCGCCGATTCCCTTGAGCGTAGACGAGATTCATGCCTGGATCGATCGCGCTCACCCGCTCCTCACAGGAGCAGGAACTGAGAAAACGATGGCGCGCGGGAAAATGCTCAAAGCACTAGGCGCCTTTGAACCAACCCTCATCAACGATTTGGAACTTGAACGATTCATTTCACGTTCAGAGCCGGATCGAGGCGTCCAAACTGCGGGCTTCAACGACACGTTCATCGAGGCCAGGCACCCTTGGGGGTTTCGCTACAGCGCGGGGGTCCGCGAAGCAATCGGCCGCCGAGCGAGGATCCCTGACCTTGCCTTCGGCAACAATCAGGTCCTCCTTGGCGGATTCGTCCCGCTGCTCCGAGGCCTCATGGTAAATCCTGAAAATGCCGAATTCCAGCGATCCGAATTGGCCGATCCACGCGCGGAGGTGCACATCTCCCAAACGAGACAGGATCTATTCTTGGCCGCTGCCACACAGTTTTGGGATTGGGTCACCGCGGTGAAGATCGCGGAAGTACAGCGCCGGGCCGTGGGAGTGGCCGAAGATCGGTTAAGGCAGGTTGAAGGCCGCGCAAGAGCGGGAGCTGTCGCGCCGCTCGACGTCGTCGAGGCCAATCAAGAAGTTCAGCGCCGGCGCGAGGTCGCCATCTCTGGCCAGCGGCTGGTGGAGCAAGAACAACTGAAACTGTCCCTATTCCTTTGGGAGAATAACTCCCTCGTCACCCCGCCGGTGGAACGAGCCCCGGATTTCCCGTCGCAGATGGTGGGGCCGACGCCTGACACCATCCAAGCCCAAAAACTGCAAGCCAAGACCGATCGCCCTGAGATCAAAGAAGTCGGCATTGAGGCAAAGCTCAATAATATCGACCTGGAGCTGGCAAAAAATAACCTCCTCCCCAGTCTGGATATGGAGTTAGCTCCAGCCCGTTCGCCGGAGAAGTTCATACTGGGCCTCGGCTACCGCTTTGGGGTAGAACTCAAGATTCCGCTCTACCAGCGGCGGAGCCGCGGGGAAGTTTTGGAAGCGCAAGGCAAGGCGGATCGATTTGTCCTCACGCAGCTGTTCCGCGAACAGCAAGTGCTCGTCGATGTCGACAATGCCCTCTCCGCCATCGAACGAGCCAAGGAGCGGGTGGTGGCCGCAGCCGAATCTCTCCGCCTGGCCAAGACGCTCGAAGAAGGGGAACTTTTCCGATTTAGACTTGGGGCAACCAGCGTCCTGTTCGTCAACTTGCGTGAGCAGAATTCGGTCGAGTCAGAAAGCCAGGTCATTCGCGCCAAGGCGGATTATCAGAAAGCCCAGGCTTTGTACCAGTGGGCGATCGGAGCCTGGGCGGAGAGGTCACCATCGGCGATCCCTGTCACGTATCGCGCACGAGACTGACGAAGAAACAGTGCCTGCTTTTTTCTGCGCGTTCTCGTGCCTGAAGACAATACATCTGATCTCAGCGGCAGCTCGTCCTGACTCGGACCAGACGGTGTGACAAGAGGCGAGACCAATCTTAAGTACGAAGGCAAAATTCGTGGAAAGTCATGTCGGTCGCCAACCAAACATGTTTCAATTGACGCTCGGCTACCTGGGCGTTCTCGTTCGTTCGGAACGGCGGATCCTTGCCCTAATTTTCTCGTATTCGATTGCCATCGGACTCTTCTCGCTCATCGTTCCCCTCACAGTCCAAGAATTCGTCAATACGTTCGCCTTCGCCATTCAGCCCATCACGGTTGCCACCCTTGCGGGAATAATGGTGGCCGGACTCCTGTTGGTCGGAGCGTTTCGCGCCTTGCAGTTCTACGCCGTCGAGATCCTGGAACGCCGGATCTTCGCTCGCGTCGCCCTTGGCATGGCTCAACAGTTGCCACATCTGCAATTTTTCGGGTTCCAACCCCGGTATGCCAATTACTTTATGGAGACGGTCTTTATGCAACGGGCACTCTCCGTGCTCCTTGTCGACCTGATCAATGTCGTCGTGGGTGGCGCGGTGGGCATGACGATCCTGGTGTTCTATCATCCGTATTTCCTGCTCTATAACGCACTGATCCTCTCAGGATTCACCGTCGTCGTGTTCCTCCTGTCGCATGGGGGGCTCAAGGCCACCATCGACATGTCGCATGCAAAGTATGAGACCCTGCATTGGTTGCAGGAGATCTCCCGCAATCTGCTGCATTTCAAAGCCACAGACAGCCAAGCACTGTTGTTACGAAGGACCGACGAGTTCGTTCACTCTTACGTCGAGGCCAGACAAACTCGATTCGGCATTCTGATGCGCCAATACCTGGGATCGGTCGGCTGGCAAGCCGTCGCACACAGCGGACTTCTCGCCACCGCCGGGTGGTTGTTGTCGGTGGGCCAGTTGACGCTCGGGCAACTGGTGGCCGCCGAGGTCGTCGTCGGCGGTCTCCTCTTGAGTTTCGATGCCGTTATCAAACGCATGGGACACATTTATTACTTTTTAACAAGTTTGAACGAGCTTGATTTTCTGTTCTCGCTTCCGAAGGACCACGCCTCCACCGCTCTGTCCGTCCCGCTGCCGGATCCAACTATTCACGGCATTCGCGTCACCTGCAAAGACCTCGCGGTCACGCACCCTGGAATGCCGCCGAACTTCGAGCACTTCAATCTTGAAGTCACCCCCGGCGAAAAGATCGGCGTCTATGCCAGTACGACGGCAGCTAAAACGGCGCTCGCACGAATCTTGGCAGGCCTGGAAGTACCGACCAGCGGCATCGTCTGCTACAACGGCGTGGACCTTCGCTACCTTGATTTTCAGGTAATCAACCGTTGTCGAGGGTTTATGATCGACTCCCCGCTCACACTCTTTGAGGGCACGATCGAGGATAATATCGTCCTGGGGCGATCCACCATCCCTTACAGCGACGTCCAGTGGGCCTTACGCTTCACCGAGCTGGAAGAAGACATCGACGCGCTCCCGGAGGGGCTCAAGACCCACATCCAAGATTCCGGGAACATGCTTGCCCCGACGGATATTATGCGGATCTTAATCGCACGGGCGATCCTAGCCCGTCCGAAACTTCTGATCTTTGACGGCATCCTCCACGACATGTCACCGGCTATGCGTGACATCATCTTGCGGCGGCTCTGCTCAAAGGAAGAACCCTGGTCGGTAATCTTTGTCTCGAACGATCCGAATCTCACTCCCTACGCCGAGCGGCAAATCATCCTCGACCGAGCGGAGGAATACGGTGGGGCTTAAAAATTTTCTTCGATCCTGTCGCCCGAGCAGATCACAACTGCTCATCAGTCTGCTCATCGCGGGACTAGGATGGCTGAGCGGACAAGCCCTGAGCCTGGTCAACCAGGACCTGCGGATCATGTATGCCGAGTATACGCTCGGGGCCATCGAGCTTGCCCGCATTTCCGGAGACGTCATGCAATACCAGAGCACCCTCATCCGTGCTCTCGAAGCGGAAAGTCAGAAGGACTTTGAACAGCTCACAGAATCCTTGCCCGCGCGGCGGGCGAAAATTCAGCATGCTGTGGACCGGTATGCGGCTGCAGGACTCCGCGTGTCACGGAGCGGACGAAGCGAGCCGGAAGATATCGAAGCGGTTCGGTATAGCCTCGACCAGTACTTTTCCGTGGCCAGCACGACGGTGCAGCTCTTGACCCAAGAATGGACGGCCGTCTCCCTCACTGCGCGGGAAGCCATCAGGCGAAAGGCGGAAATACACGCTGCAGACAACGCAGGTCCGAAAATGATTCAGGTGAGTCTGGCGTTGAATGAACTGGGAAATACCGTAGCGGAAGTTGCTAAAGATATGCGCGACGAAGGTAGGGAAACGATCCGCTTCAAAAGCCTGCTGCTCGTCGGTGGGAGTCTTTTCATCGCGTTCCTGAATCTCTTGATCCCCCGGCCGCGCGGAAAGACCTCCCATCAGGGTGGAAGTCCAAGCGAACATGAGAGCAATCCCTATCACAACCCCGTCCCACTTCCACTGAACGATGCCTCCTCACACCCAGTACTACGTAAGGAGTAGTTCGCTTCCGGATCAGCCCATCGGTGTATCACCCTTGACTACCCTCTCGTCTGACCGCCTGGAAACGCATCGCCACTCCTGCCCATTCGTTCTTATCTCTTGTAACCCATTCAGTGCCAGAATGGCACCGATTCCTGCGCAAGAGCGCCTCGCGCAAGTCGAGGAGGGACGTGAAGTATCGTCTTTAGGTGTGGAAATAGGATAAAGGCGGCGTAGCCTTTCGGTTGAGCCATCAACCAACGCCTCGGTTGCAGCCGAGGGGAAAGGATACGCCATCATGAGGGAGAGCACCAGCCACGGGGTCGTCGAGGCAAGCGCGGTGTGTTGCGACACGTTGGAGCAGTGGGCGCGAGAGAACTCCAGCTGCAGCAACTCCTGGAGGAGGAAGTCAGCACGTTTCTCGGTCGAGTCCGGCACGAGCGCCGAGGCCAGGTGGCGCCGGTCGATCCGCCCGCCGGAAGCCGAAACGGCTATGGGAAACCCCGTCAGTTCTCAATGATGAGTGGGAACGTCACAGTCAGTCGCCCGAGGGTGCGGGATTTCGCCGAGCGCTTTGAGAGCAAGGTCCTCCCGCTGTTCACACGGCGGACTCGGGAAGTCGGTAGAATGCTCTCGGAGCTGTACCTGCACGGGCTATCCACGGGAGACTTCGATCTCGCGCTGCGTGGCCTGCTGGGCGAGGGCGCGCCGCTGTCGGCGAGCTCGATGCAGCGACTCAAGGCGCGGTTCGAACTCGACTATGAGGCCCGGAAGAAGCGGGATCTGTCGGGGCTTGAGGTGGTGTACAGGTGGGCCCGGCTTGTACGTAAAGGCGGGCATCGAGGATCGCAAGAGCGCGCTCCTCACGATCGTGGGCGCACTCACCACGGGCGAGAAGATTGTGCTGGCCTGCGAGCGCGGCGAGCGCGAGAGCAAGGAGAGCTGGCTCAAGCTCCTGCGCGATCTCAAGAACC
>CAZVEZ010000114.1:0-8473 GCA_964626135.1 uncultured Nitrospira sp. | reverse complement strand
GATCTGGATCTGACGCTGGAGACGGCGGAACACTGTCCGGAGAAGGAACAGGAGGAGGAGGAGTCGGAAGAGGAGGAAGAGGAGGGGGAATCAGCAGGCAAACCAGTCGATTTCAGTCCGGTCACATAGGCTACGAAGTCTCTGAGTCGGAGCTCGTTGAATTGGCGAAAGAGGTTGCGGCCGAAAGCGCCAGGGACAACACGACATACCTCTTGGATATGCTCACCGCGATCCTGGCCTCGGAACAATCTCCTGTCGTCTTGACGAAGTTGTTTGATCTCTGGGGAAATGTCCTTGATTCATTGACCGCCCAAGGCAAATGGGCCGTGTTGGACAGCGTGCTGGGACTGCTGCATGTGGCCGCTGAGATGAGACCGGACCTTGGTGATGATCATAAGAAGCAACTGTCATCACTGCTCGACAACCTTGGTCGCCCCGATCGCATGAGGATGATCGAGACCTATTTGAACAAGACCCCCGACTCAACCACTGAAGGGTTGGCCATGGTCCTCTTGTCCATGGCAACAGCCGCCATTCCCGCCTTGTGCGCGCTTTTGGCGAATCTTGAAGCGCCGGCCCATCAGGCGATCGCGGCTGAAGTCATCGAAACGCTCGCCAAAGATCAACCGGAGCACGTGCTTCGCGGCTTGTCGGACCGCCGGCCCAGATATGTCAAGAACCTTCTCGCTATCCTTCTCAAATGGAATAATCCCCGATTTGCAGATGCCGTGGAAAAACTGGTGCGTTATCCGGACGTTCAGGTACGGAAAGAAGTTGTGCGAGCAATCGGAATCTTCCGTCCTAATGGAAACGGGCTGAAACTGGTTGCATTCTTGACCGATACTGAAGAATCGGTCCGGTTTGCGGCACTCAAACTGCTCATGACCGGCCAGTATAAAATTCCTTTCCCCGCCTGGTCGTCTCTCGTATCGGCGGAGACGTTCATGGATCGAGCCCTCAGTGAAAAGCGCGCCGTGTTCAATGCCATGCGCGTCACGAGTCACGACGAGGTCATTCCGTTCTTTGAAGGCTTGATCACGGAACGATCCTGGACCAACCGAAAGAAAAAGGAAGAGCTCGCCGCTCTCGCCGCTGAAGCATTGGGAAAGTTGGCCACCCCCGCAGCTCTCGCCACTCTCGAGCTGGGTCAGAAAAAAGGTGGGGCCGCCGTCAGACAATCCTGTACGGCAGCGCTTGCCCAAGCTCAACGCCAGCAGCATCTTAAGCAAGCTGCATCATAAGTAAGGAGCCGTTGCCGTGAGTGACGCCAAAACCAAAGAATCCCCGGTCGACATCGAACAAGTCCAACCGATTCTCACACACGAAAGGTCTCTCTCTCATAAAATCGCAAGCGGATCGGAGGCCAGGGACATCCTCGACCAGCAGATGATCATGCTGGGGATTCAGCTGGTCACACAGTTGAACGTTTTGATCAAAACCTCCCGCATCTATGACCGCGCCAATTCAGCGCTGGATAAACCTGTCGATGCCATGCTGACCTTGATCAAGACCATGACACACGACCAACCGATCACGCTCCGACTGCAAAACGATTTTTTATTTCTCGGAGACAGCCACTTGAAAGTGAACGCCCAGCAGATGGCCGTGGCCGCCAGCATCATCGATGTGTTGAACGCGCTCAAAATCGGCGGAGTGACCTTTTCATCAACCGTGGAATCGAAAGACCTGCGAGAGTTCGCCGCGCTCTTTGTCAGCTTCGATCCGGACACTAAAACTCTGGAAGACCTTCGGAAAGAAATCACGGCACGGGACATTTCCGGCATAGCGTTAGAAGAGCCGCGGCAATTGCAAATCCGAAAAACAACTGGAACGGCGGGGAGCACAGGAATCGGAGCAGGGGGAGGGACCGGAACTGGGACCGGAACTGGAACTGGAACAACCGGGACCACAGGTCTCAACAGCACGGAAAATGGCGATCAAAAGGCACACCGGAAAACGAACGCCAAGAACGGCTATGCCAAAGTGGCAAAATCGGTCGGCGCGCTCACACAATCATCCCGTGAGGGAGGTACGCTCAGTTTCAAACAGGCAAAGCGGGCCATACAAAACATTATCGATCTCATGGTGGATGATGAGACCGCGGTCCTCGGTCTTACGACCCTTCGTTGCCACGATCAGTATACCCATAACCATTCGGTCAATGTCTCGTTGCTGTCTATGGCCCTTGGCAACCGGGTTGGATATCTGAAAGTAGACCTGGCCGATCTCGGGTTGGCTGCATTGTTTCACGATGTTGGGAAATGCGCGATTTCACTGGATGTCCTCAATAAACCCGGCGAGTTCACCAAAGAAGAGTGGGAGATGATGCGGACTCACCCGACTGAAGGAGTGCTGGCCCTCATCAAACTGCGCGGTCTCAGCGATGTCCCGGCACGCATGGCCGCCGCCTCGTTCGAGCACCATATGAATTATGACTTTTCCGGCTACCCCAAACTCACGACTCCATGGACACAAAGTCTATCCAGTCGCATCGTAACCATTGCCGACTGTTACGATGCCATGACCTCTTCCCGTGTCTACCGCCGCGAGCCGATGTCCCCATCAAAAGCGTTGAACCTGATGCTCTCAAAATCAGGGCAATCCTTCGATGCCGTGCTGCTCAAACTCTTTGTGAATTGTGTCGGCATTCTCCCTATCGGCAGTCTGGTCATGCTGGAGACAAGTGAGCTTGCGGTGGTGCTCAAACCCGCTACAGACAAGACCAACGCCGAACGGCCCTTCGTTAGAATCATTACCGACCCGCAGGGAAACCCGATCGATGACGGACCCGAAGTGGATCTGACCGAGAAAAATGAGAACGGCGATTTCCGTCACGACATTACCCGCTTGATCGACAATACCGAGTACAAATTCGACACGAGCCGATACTTCATCTAGCCCGATGTTCCCTTTGCTCGACCCAATCGCTTGACAGCGCCCGGCACCCCAGCTATTCTCGCAACGACTGCAGAGTTCGCATTGATTACCAACAAGGAGCGCGTTATGCATATTCTGAGAACCCTGTTGGGTCAAAGGACCCTCTCCCTGGTCGCCATCGGCATAATGTCGCTTATGTCTCTCCCGGCGGCACAGGCTGCCGAGACCTTCAAAATGGGCATCGTCGATCCTCAGGCCGTCCTGGAGAAATCAAAAGCCGGCAAAAAAGCCTTGGACGCGCTCAAAGAATATGTCGCCACCAGACAGAAGCTCTTGTCCGGAGATGAAGAAGAGTTGCGTCGCGCAGAGACAACCCTCAAGGAGCAAGCCGTAAAATTGAGCGACACGGAAAAGAAAGAAAAAGAAACTCAATTCCGCATACGAATTCAAGAATTCCAGAAACGCGCGCAGGAATTTAATCAGGAACTGCAGGGAAAGCAGAAGGAATTAGTCGATGACTACATGAAGAGAATTTCTTCAGCCACAAAAACTGTAGCGGAGAAAGCCGGGTTTTCTCTGGTCGTCGATAAGGGCAGCGAACAAACGGTCAAGATTGTGATCTATCATAAAGACACCATCGATTTAACCGACCAGGTCATCAAGGAGTTTGATCGAGTCAACAGCAAATAACCATTTCAAACGCGCAGCCCCACATTCGCGATGCGACGTGGATGGGACCGTGGCCTCTCGGAGGTCCCATCAACGCTCCATCGGGTAACCTGCATCCCGCCAGGCTGTGATTCCCCCATCCATCGACACGACATTCGTATAGCCCATTTGTTGCAGCGCGTCCGCGGCAAGGACCGACCGATAGCCGCCCCCGCAATACAATAGAATGGGCTCCTCTTTATTGGGAATGATCGTTTCTATATCGCGTTCGATAATCCCTTTTCCAAGATGACGGGCGCCTTTCGCATGATCCTTCGCAAACTCATAGTCCTCTCGAACATCGAGAAAGTGCAGCGCCTCTCCTCGATCGAGCTTGGCCTTTGCCTGCGTCACTGTACATTCCTTGACTCGCGCTCGCGCTGCATCCACCAACTTCAGAAAACCAGGATTATGTTTCATCTTCGCTCCTTTCCCTGCCTTGACTCAAAATAGCGTCGCTTGTTCACCCCCCGGCCTGCGAAAAGTGGCAGGAATGATTTCGTCTCGGAACGCAAACAATCCTGTCTTCCGTCTAGAGATTTCAAACATTCGCTCGATCATGGCCCAATAGGGTCCTCCGCCACGATGTCGTTCGAAAAAGGCCCCTTCGCTGATCGCGCCACCACGTACGTCCCGTATCCGATTCGTTATCTTGGCGATTCGCTCAGGAAATGCTGTCGTCATTCGCTCCAGGAAGATCGATTCCACAGGACCGGACAAGCGCAGTAACGTCGCCGTGGCCTCCACCGCACCGGCCTGTTTCGCTCGAGCCAACAGCTCCGGCACATCCTCATCGTTGAGACCGGGGATGATCGGAGACAACGAGATGCCGGTTGGAATCCCGGCGTTCGCCAGAGTCGCCATCGCCTCGAAGCGTTTTCGGCTGGAGGGCGCATGCGGCTCGACTTTGCGCGCCACCTCATCGTCGGAAAACGGTATGCTGAAATACACTCGAACAGAGGCTTCCCGATGCAATCGGCGCAGCACGTCCAGATCACGCGATACCAACGCTCCTTTGGTGATAATCCCCACCGGATTCCGATACTCGGCACAGACTTCCAGGCAGGCCCTCGTCAACTCCAGCGAGGCTTCCAACGGCTGATAGCAGTCGGTGTTCCCCGAAAACAGAATCAATTCGCCTTTCCACGAAGGTTTCTCGAACGCCCGGCGGAGCAAGGCCGCAGCCTCCCGCTTGACGACGATTTTGGATTCGAAGTCGGTCCCGGCGCCGAATCCCCAATATTCATGCGTCGGCCTCGCATAACAATAGGCGCAGCCATGGAAACAGCCACGATAGGGGTTCAGACTCCATCGAAACGGCAGATCAGGGCTCTCGTTCCGACTGAGAATGTCACGGGTCGCATCGTCGAACATCTGCAACTGCGCATGAGGAGCAGGCTCCAAAAGATCTCGATGCCGTGATTCAAACGGATTGGGTGGATTCATCACCGTGCGCATCCGTATATGGTCCTCGATCCGCCTGCGCCTGTCAACGACGCGAACCACGCCTGCCACACGGAATATCATGGCTCAATTGATTGACTAACCCCTACCCCGATGTTAGATTCCAGCCGCTTTCTGAAGGCACAACACCATGTACGATCTACGTTATTTACGCGACAATTTAGACGCGCTGCGAGGCCAACTCGGTCCGCGCGGAGCCGACATTGCATGGGGCGACCTTCAGAAATTACTTGAAGACCGTCGTAGCCTTACCATCAAGATCGAACAGAACCGCTATGAGATCAAGAAGGCCTCCGATGAAATTGGCCGCCTGATGCGAGAGAACAAACGCGAGGAGGCCGAGAAATTACGTCAGGCTCAAGGAACATCGGCACATGTCCTTGAGATCGGGAGCCACGAAGAGAGATTACGTGCTGTTGAGCATGAGGTCAGCCACATCGCTCTCCGCATTCCGAATCTACCGCATGTGTCTGTTCCAGTTGGAAGCACCTCCAGCGACAACAAAGAGGAACGACGGTGGGGAGAGCCCAAGCCGTTTTCGTTTCAGCCGAGAACTCACTGGGATCTTGGCGAAGCCCTCGGCATTCTGGATTTCGACCGCGCTGCCAAGATTACCGGCGCGCGATTTGCGGTTCTCACAGGGGCAGGCGCACAGCTCGAACGGGCTCTCATCAACTATATGCTCGACCTTCACACGACACAGCACGGTTATCGGGAAGTCTTGCCACCTCTCCTTGTCAATCGGTCGAGCATGACTGCGACCGGGCAGTTGCCAAAATTTGAAGATGATCTCTTTCGTCTGCGAGACGAGGACTATTTCCTAATCCCGACAGCAGAAGTGCCTGTGACCAATTTCTACCGCGATGAAATGCTCACCGAAAGCGCCCTGCCGATCAGATATACGGCTTATACTCCTTGTTTTCGCCGCGAGGCGGGCTCCTATGGAAAAGACACCAGAGGGCTCATTCGTCTTCACCAGTTCAATAAAGTCGAGTTGGTCACATTTGCAAAACCTGATCAATCATATGAGGAACTGGAGCGGCTAACCGGCCATGCCGAGGCCGTCCTGCAAGGACTAGGGCTTCCATACCGGGTTGTCACTCTCTGCACCGGCGATATGGGCTTCTCTGCGGCAAAAACATACGATATTGAAGTCTGGCTCCCTTCTCAGAACCAGTATCGGGAGATCTCTTCCTGCAGCAATTTCGAAGGATTCCAGGCGAGGCGAGCCAATATTCGATTTAAGGGCACCACGGGAAAAAAGGATGCGAAATCGGAGTTCGTCCATACCCTCAACGGGTCAGGACTTGCCGTCGGCCGTACCCTCGTGGCCATCCTCGAACACTACCAACAATCGGACGGGAGCGTCACGATACCGGAGATATTACGGCCATACATGGGCGGCATGGAACTGATCAAGAAGGAATGAGATACTGGAGGGCCTTATCCCATCGCCAAGAATGCTGGTACGAGTTCCGAGTCTTGGCAAGCAGGGTACGATAAATCCACATCACACACACTCACCCGCTTCAGAGACATTGAAAAGTGCATACCTCCCCGATTCACCATACAATCGTGCCTCTCCAACAAATTCCACCAATTGGCAAGTCAGCCCTTGCGCCTTTCTGATCAACCCTCATAGAATACGCCTCCTGCGAGGCTCTCATGCCCTTCCCGATTCGTCCCTACCGCCGCATCCCTAGTTGTTGCTCCGTGACCTACCATGCCGGTTTGTGTGTGAGCCGAGGAATTATATGGAAATCTTCTTTGTCATTCTGGCCATCATCGCTGCTGGTGCAGCCGTGGTTTATTTCCTGAACTCATCATGGGGAACACAAGTCGTTCACAAACAAACCGTGTCAAACATACTGAGTGGTGTGAACGCCCTCCAACGATCAGCGCCTCAGACTCCCCTTGAAGAGATTTACTATGCGCTTGCGGAAGAACGAAATAGTAAGAGCAAGTGGCTCGCCGAATACAATTATTTGTACCGTTTACGGGATGCCGGATGTTTCGATTCGAGAACGGCGCCACCACCTGAGCAATTTGCTGAGTTGATGGCGAACTTGGAAGAGAAGATTCGACTCCGTGCAAGTGGTGTAACGAAATAAGCGATACACGCCCCAAGCACGACACCATCTTGTTGTCCTGCACAGCCGACTCCCTGATGGACACGAAGTTAACATCAAGAATCACCTTTCTGTAGCAATCCCCATGTCGCGGCCAAGACTCCAACCAAACACATGTACATCGAGCCATTGAACAACGAGGCAAATACCATGATGTTCCTCCTTTCATTCAACGCGTATATCCTGACTCACCTGATGTGAGTAGTTGGATCATCCGTGGAATATGTCAACAGCACAGGCCGTGCCGCTCCAACCTCTTTTTAGCCGCCCTATCGCAATCCTTTGGAATGCCGTGACTCTTTGTGGCCTCCTCTCAGTGCAAGTGAAGAGAGGCGTCAATGCGCTCGCGATGGATCGCCGCGACTCGCGAACTCAATACGCGACTCATCGCCCCCAATTCCTTCTGAGAAAGTGCCGAGAGATTGTGGGAGAGCTGATCGGCCTGAGGTGGGAGAGCGTAGACTTTCACGGCGCATTCATTGATGTCAGGCAAACGTCGTCAGAAGGCAGGAAATCAACCCAAAGACACACAAGATCAGAAGAATGGATATGCCTTCACAGTTGAGCGCCGAACTGTTGCGACTGAAAGGGACCCGTCAATCGGAAGGCAGTCTCAATGGGCAGTCTATGCAGCAATGGGTCTTCCTGGAACCGGATGACCGATGAGGTCCTGAGGAAGGGCTTTTCAGCAAGGCACGAATGTGAAATATGTCCAACAACAATTGGGTCACTGTAGCATCAGTATCACGTTGGATGTATACTCGCATCTGTTTGAAGGAGACCATCGTCATCAGGTTAATCGCCTGGATGACGCTCCCGTAATTGCTGACTCAACTGAGGTGGAAATGGTCAAATCTATGTCCCAGCCGCAATCTCATTCAGTTGTGTCCAAGGGACTGAACCGAGACCTGCTGAAGTCATAGAGATTACCGATGCTGGAGGGGTGACGGAGTGGCCGAACGTGCCAGTCTTGAAAACTGGAGACCTCGCAAGGGGTCCGCGAGTTCAAATCTCGCCCCCTCCGCCAATGCCGCTAGTAGGTTCATCCCTGTAATCCTCCTTCGACTCGAAAAGACACCATACACCGCATGAACACTGGGGATACTGATGTTCAGGTTGTGCCCCGTAGTGCCCCAGAATACCCCAAGATTACCCACCATTCTACTACAGGATTACTACAAGCCAGGGAGCGGCAGCACGAGGAATGACAACAGGAGGACGGTATGCCTGGAACAGGAAAATGTCCGCACTGCGATCGAGTACTTCCCCACATCACCATTGAGGACATCGATATC
>CAZVEZ010000113.1:0-8487 GCA_964626135.1 uncultured Nitrospira sp. | reverse complement strand
CATCGCTTCATGCATCGAGATGACATGACAAAATGCAAAACATAGACCGTTCCATCAGATGGACGCCTCACATCGGATAACCATAATGTTTACAATCAAGAGAGACAGGTGGCTTCTTCCCTGTGAGATGAATACCCGGTCATGGAAATCGGCAGATACGGGGACGTGTTGGATGTATCGACGTGACAGACTGGACACAAGTGACGGATGCACAAAGAAATTATGTGGAAATGGAGCACGTTGTCCATTGAGGACAAGTTGTCTCGCTGAGACTCTCTTTCTGGATCACGAAAGGAATCGCCGCATCACTTATTTTGTGACGACAACCTCGACGCGACCTTCTCGCCGCAAGATAGTGATGCCGACATCCTGTGCATGCCGTTCAAGCGAAAGATCGACGGTGGCATCTCCAATCCTGAGATTCTTGACCTCCATGTGCTCGAGGAACGCCGGCAAGACCGGTTGTGAAAATGCCAGGCGGGCTCGTGGCGCCTCGATTCGTAAACCGAGGCAGGATTGGAGCAGCAGGAACAGTGCGACCGAAGACCAGGTCTGAGGGCTACAGGCGACGGGGTACAGGGTTGGACCTTCACCGGATCGGCGCGAAAAGCCGCACAACAATTCCGGTAATCGATACAGATCAAGAAACAGACTGGCATCGAAGAGACCGCAAAGAATCTTCAGCGCGCCTTCCTTAAATCCATAGGAGGCCATACCGGCGGCAATAAGGGCATTGTCGTGCGGCCAGATCGATCCGTTATGGTACGCCATCGGATTGAAACAGGCCTCGGTCTCTGCGACGGTTCGGACACCCCACCCGCTGAAAAATTCCTCAGCCATTAAAGTCCTGGCCAGTCTCATGCCGTGTTTGTAGTCGGCGATACCGGTCCAGAGACAATGGCCGGCGTTCGACGTCCTGACACGGCAGGGCCGCTTGAAGCCGTCCAACGCCAAGGCATAGGACGAGAGATCGTCACACCAGAAGCTGCGATCGAACTGCGCGCGAAGCACATCCGCCTCCTTGAGAAGGCGGCTGGACTGTTCTGCCTGACCCAGGGCCAGAGCTAATCGAGCCGCATGCCGCTTGGCGGCGAACACATAGCCCTGCACTTCGCAGAGCGCGATAGGCCCTTCCGCCGGTCTGCCATCCGCATGAAACACGGCATCCTGTGAATCCTTCCATCCTTGATGGATCAGCCCGCCTTTCGACCGGCGGCTGTACTCGACGAAGCCATCGGCATCGAAGTCTCCTGCATGATCGATCCACTGCAATGCGCGCTCAATATTGGGCCAGATCTGTGAGATGAAAACCCCATCACCCGTTCGTTCGTAATAGGCTCCCGCGAGCATGATGAACAGTGGTGTCGCATCGATGCTGCCGTAATATTGGCCGTACGGAATCTCCTTGAGCGCCGCCATTTCTCCCTTGCGGGCTTCATGCAAAATTTTCCCAATCTCCGCATCCTGCTCCGGAATACACTCCTTTGCCTGGGTTGCGGCCAGATAAGCCAGAACACCCCGGGCAATGCCTGGATTGACCCACAGGAATTCGAATGCGGTAATAAGGCCGTCGCGCCCGAACGGGGTGCTGAACCATGGAACACCGGCGTAGGGATAGGGACCGTCGGGAGTGTCTGAGACCATCATGTGGAGATCGGCAAGCGAACGATTCAGCCAGGCGTTGAATCGATCATTTGAAGTGACGATGAGGCAATCGTCGGCTCTGGCGGCATGGAGCGCTCGTTCTACTTCGGCAAATGCGCGCTCGTATGAGCGATCACCCCTGATTCGCCTATCGATTTCACAGGAGATCGTCAGATCCCATTGAGCGACTTCTCCCGCCGATACGAGCCTATCGCAGCGAACCTCACCCGGCTGGACTGCAGTAGGAGCCGGCTCACAACAGACTGTGACCCGCCGTTCCACACGATCCAATCCCTCATACCCGAGCGACACTCCCTCCTTGGATGTCACCGTCTCCAACCGATGGCCTCTCCGGGTTCGCTTCGTCCCACGAACTTCGAACAGATCGGCAAAATCAGCATCTACAAAAAATGAGAGCCGGACCGGCACGGGAAGGGAACTGTAGTTGCGCACTCGAAGACGCTCGAAACAGAGGCCTTGCCATAAAAATCGAGTCCGCGACAGGTGCAGCGCTCCGCACGGGATTTCGACCCGCCCTTCATGGGTCATGCTGGGGCTCATGAGATCGACGTTGAGTTCGACGTTGTCCTCTTTCACTGTCGAACTGAGGAGCAACGGCCGCACCCCGTTGATGGTCAACTCGAAACGGGACAGAAAACGAGTTCCTTCGTGGTACAGACCCTGTGAGCCGGATCTGGAAGCCTGGATGTCCCCGTATCGATCGAACAGGCCGAATGTATCGCCTTGCTTCAGCACCTCTATATGGCCATCGGTCATCGAGGAGGCGGCGACAATGTGGCAAGGATCATTCCGACAATCGGCCTCTTCGTCTTCCATAAATCCCTTTCATCGATTTCGAATTGCCCAACTCAACCATCCGCCGAGAAAAGCTGTCAGCAGAAAGATCGATCCGATGCCTGCAACCCCCGCCGGTTCACCAAATCGCTCTGTGACCCAGCCGAACATGCTGATCCCGCTGATGGCGGCCGTCATTGCCCCTGCGCCGTAGAGACTCATCACCCGTCCGACGAGGTTCCCGGGTGTCAGCTCCTGCACAATACCCCACGCAATCGGGGTGAACGCCCCCATGCCCCCGCCGATACCTATCATCAGCAGGCCAACCAGGAATAGGTCTTTCGTCCAGATGAGCATCCCGATCGCGAGTGCGCTCGTCACGCACGCCCACGCGATAATCCTGGTCCGGGCCGCCACATTCCACTCGGTGAATCGCAACAGTGCCATTGACATGATGAGGAGCCCCACACCCAGGGTGGACCAGAGGTAGCCCACCTCGACCGGCCCCACCTCTAACAGCTTTCTCGCAAAGACAGGAAACAACGTTGTGAAGGCGCTGGCGCCGAATCCGTAGCACCCCGCAGTAAGAACCAGCAGCACGATGACGCGTTGTCTGATCACGATGAAGGTCAGGCCCTCTCTGAAATCGCGCAACGCGGAACCAGCGCTGCTCTTGAGTGCTTCTGATGGCTGCTGTATGCCCAGTCGCACAAATCCGAGACAGAGCGCTGCCACGAAATACGTGACCGCGTTCAGACAGAGCACTTCTTGCGACCCGAAAAATGCGATCCCTATCCCGCTCAACGCCGGACCGAAAATGATGCCGAGGCTGGTCGTGCTCTGAATGAGCGCATTTGCAGCGGTGAATTTCTCGCGCGGGACAATCAGAGGAACCGATGACGTCAGCGCCGGATTGAACATTGCCATGGCTACCGCGTCGAAGAGAACAAGGGCATACAAGAGATTGACCGTGAAGATGTCGTTCGAAATGGCGCAGGGAAGGACCCCGATCAGCACAGCCCGCAACGCGTTCGATCCGACGAGGAAGAGTTTTTTCGGCAACCGATCCACATAGACGCCGATAATGGGACCGAGCACGATGGGTGGAATCGTGTGAAGAAGTCCGATGATGGTCGTTTTGACCGGCGAACCGGTGATGGAATAGACGAACCAGAGGAGGGCCAGGTTCGAAATACCGTCGCCGACTTGAGACGCTAATTGACTGAACCAAATCAATCCAAAGTTTCGCGTACACAGCAGGCGCCAGTCGCTCCCGGCGTGTGCCTCTTTGCCTGCCGCTCCGTCGTGCCGTGCAGCATCGTGGTTGGTCGGCAGCGTCTGCCAAGACCTCATCCCTCACTCTCGATCCTGACTTTGTCCGTCTTCACGGCTTTCACTCCCAAGACATGCCTGGCCGCTTCTGCCGCTTCCAGCACAATCACTTGGAATCGGACGGTACCGCTGAGGGACACCACTCCCTGTTCCGTCCTCACATCGAAGTTGGCGGCGGTCACAGTGGCACTTTTGGCGAATCGCTCTTTGACATGACGGGTAATGATGTCGTCCTGTTTGTGCGCCATGAATTCTGATAGCTCTTTGACCACTTCGAGTTTGTTCGAGACAGCGTTGACCATCGGCACCATGCTCGCGATTTTCGCCGCGGCAGCCTTCTCCGTTTCAGTGGACACTTTCCCCGCAAGCGTGACTTCATCCGATCCGGCCTCTACCTCTACCTCTATCTCATACGGAAATACGCGGGGGTCCTCCAACAATGCGAGCTTGATCGTCAGAATCAGCGAGGACACGGCTTTCCTTCCTGTACGTTCCTTTTCCTTCTCACCCTCCTCCTCTCCGCTCTCTTTTTTCACATTCGATTCATCATTCCTGGCTATCTGCGCCTTCGGCTGAGTGATCTTCGAGTCCTGAGTAGCCGACTGGAAGGGAGGCGGTTCTTTGTGGGGCTTTGTGAAAATCTTGATATCTGCCGCGTTGCTCTGATCGATGGAAGACGGAGAGGATAAGACCGAACTCTGATCGCTCCGTGCAATCAACGGATTCGTGAGCTGACTCGTGAACAGGATACAGGCACAGAGGAGGGCAAGGGCCGTCTCCTGTCCAAGCCAGCGACGCGAGAGCTGGGAGCGTGTGAGATCTGGCATGTGCATGTCCATCGAAGCCAACCGAAGCCATGACACAGAATAGAGCTGTCTCAGACCGGCATGAGACCGGCAGCCATCCTATCCGGGTCTCGCCGACTGAACGCAGCCGCAACGGTCGCGGTGCTCAAAAACAGCACGCCGATACCCACCAGGCTCGCGGCAGGACCAACGGCATCCGCCGCCCAACCGAATCCTGCCATCCCGGCCATCGCGGCAGCCATAGCACCCGTACTGAACGTGGTAAAGACACGGCCTAACAGAGGTTCGGGCGTCAGTTCCTGTAACATCGCCCATACAACCGGTGTGAAGACGGCCGTGCTGCCGCCGAACACGACGAGAAGGACCGCTGCCATGATCGGCGCCTGTAGCATGCCAAGGGTACAGACCGCGACGGCGCCGACGGCCAGCGCAGCGGAAATCAACCGCAGGCGTTTTTGGATGTCTCCCTGATTGATCCAAGCCAGCCAGACCGAGGCCGCCAGCATGCCTATTCCAAGCGAGGACCATAGCCAACCGAGCTCGACAGGACTGGCATCGAGAAGTTGTGTCGCAAACACGGGCAGTAAGAACACGAAGGCACTGGCGCCCAAACTGTAGAGCGCGGCCGTGAGCATGAGGAGGAGTACGGTCCGGTGCTGCACGAAGACAAATCGGAATCCGACCAAGAGATCTTGGAGAATCGTCGCTCCGCCGGTTATTCGCGCGTGGGCGTGCAGAGTCTCATGCAGGCGGATCGGCATGAGGCACAAGGCAGACACCATGAACGTCGCCGCATCAAGGTAGAGCACATTGTGGGCGCCGATCATGGCAATACCCACTCCGCTGACAGCCGGTCCGATCAGAAGGCCGATATTCGTCGTACTTTGAACCAGCGCATTGGCGGCGGTGAGTTGCGCACGAGGTACAAGGAGCGGAACAGCCGACGCCAATGCCGGGCCGAACACCGTGGAGACGATCGAGATCGCGAAGACGAGGACATACAGCCATTCGAGTGTCAGGGCCTCAACGGCATAGAGTATGGGAATCAGCATGATCAGAACCGTACGGATGATGTCCACCCAGATCATCACCGGCTTTTTCTTCATCCGGTCAAGATAGACACCGATGAGCGGCCCAAAGACCAGCGGCGGGATCGTCTGGAGTAATCCGATCACCGTCATCTTGAAGGCAGACCCCGTCATTTCGTACACAAACCACAGCAGCGCGACCTTGTTCATGCTGTCGCCGATTTGAGAAATGGCCTGACCTGAAAACAGAAGGCCGAAATTTCTCGTCGCCAGCAACTCCCACCCTGACCCTGCCCGACATCGCATCGCCTTGTCATTGCCAGCCACGGTATGCCTCCACGATCCTTCTGCGACTGCTGCAGACTTCACATGCCGGACGCTGTTCGTGAATACTCCGCATCTCCAATCACATCCGCTCACGCGTCACTGCCGAGCCAGCACAGATATGCTGTGCCCGCGTCTCTGCATGGCGCGCCTCAGTATCGCGATGAACTGTTCGGAGAACCCGGGTAAATACTTTCAGACTCGCCGCCACTTCAGGATGTTCCGATCCTAATGTGTTCTCTCCGATCTCAAGCGATTGACGAATGACCCGCTCGGCTTCCTCATAGTGGCCCTGGATGGCCTGGCACACTGCAATAGTTCTCATCGTAAGTGCCACAATAGGATGCTCCTGTCCCAAGGTTCTGGTCGTCAGCAACAACGATTGTTTCAGCAGGAGATCCGCTTCGGCGTACTCTTTCTTGGACGCCTTCAAGATTCCGATATTCTTTATGATAACGGCCACGTCAGGATGGTCTGGACCCAGGGCAGCCACCATGACTCCCAGCGCGCGTTGGAACACCTGTTCCGCTTGGGCATACTTGTGTTGCTTCGCATACAGCATGCCCAGTTCGTTCAAGCTGTCGGCAAGGCGTGGATTGAGGAATCCAATCTCTTCGGCCTGCTCGATCGCCACCTGTAAGACATGCTCCGCCTCGCGGTATGACTCTTCCTCAAATGCGGCACCCTCCTTGTTGACGCTGCCTTTTTCCTCGAGCGTTTCCCGCCCATCGCACCACCGTCTTGACTTGCCTACATTGTGCTCCGACACCGAACCGGACTTATCGCGCAAAGAAGGGCGGCTTTGTTCCGGTTGGACCGACGATCCGGCATGCCTGATTGTTTGAATGGACATGATCGTATTCTCCTTTGACGACCTCGAAAGTTATGGTCCGAGCCGCGTGACCGAAAGGGTCTGCCCTTCGGATGAGATCATGGCTACGACTTTATCTCCTGGATTCACCCTATTCCGGACTTTGGTCTTGTCATCGAGGTTGAGACGCACCTCATCACCCGCTTGACTGGTGATCACATAGGACTTGTCTACGATGTCGAGTGTGACATCGCCTTGGGAATCCTTTGTCATATGAAACTCTCCTTTCACCTGAGCCACATGCCCTGTCACAACCTTCGAGGGTGCCGATCCCGAAGACGACCGGCCTTCCGCCAATGCCCCATGAACCGGCACACCAGCGACGCTCATCGATGCCATGGCAAGAAATGTCCACTGTAGGAACCTCATGTGGACCTCCTTCTGAAGCTGAAGGACGCATTCTTCCCTTCCTCCGCGCCCGGAAACGGCCCCTCAGTCACACGCCGGTCGAGCACGTAGGCCAGGAGACACAACTCGGAACCTCTGACTCCCGTTCGCCGGTATGACCGAGCACCTGCTCATAGACCCGGAGATAGTCTTGCGCCATTCGTTCAGCGCTGAACCGCTGCTCGAATGTCCAGCGACATCGTTGACGATCGATATCAGGAATGCGTTGGATCGCCGCCGTCATCGCGTCCAGACCGTCGCAGACAAAACCCGTGGCGCCATCCTCGATGATTTCAGGAATGGATCCACGCCGATAAGCCAACACGGGCGTTCCGCAGGCGAGCGCTTCGATCAGGACGAGGCCGAATGGTTCCGGCCAGTCGTAGGGACAGACCAGCGCCATGGCATGCCCCAGGAATTCATCCTTTTCGGCATCCGTGATTTCACCGACATACTCGATGAGTGGATCAGAGAGCAGCGGCTCGATTGTGCGATGAAAGTATTCTTGATCTATCGGATCGACCTTCGCAGCAATCCGCAAGGGAATCCCTACCCGTTTCGCGATCTCAACCGCATGATCCGGTCTCTTCTCGGGGGCAATACGTCCCAGGAATGCCAGATAGCCTCCGGGATTCGGATGCAGCGCATATAGACTCCTAGGCAAACCGTGATAGACGGTTGTGTGCCAATCCGCCCAAGAGACGGGTTTCCGCTGAGCATTAGAAATCGACACCATCGGCATCTCCGCATATTCACGAAATACCGGCTCCAGTTCTGGCAAATCGAGTCGGCCATGAAACGTGGTCACCGTCGGAGTCGGATTTCGCCGAGCGAGCGGGAAACCCATGAAATCGAGATGGGAGTGAATAATGTCGAATTCGCCGGTTTTCCCCAACGCGTGCTCCATCAGCATCGTCATCGGCGCATCGCGGTTGAAAATACCCGTATTCAGACGGAGCGCGTGATTGCAAACCGATTCTAGACGAGCGGTCGTGATCGAATCTCCACTTGCGAACAGGGTCACGTCGTGACCGAGCCGAACCAGTTCTTCGGTCAGATAGGACACGACCCGTTCTGTTCCTCCGTAGAGTTTCGGCGGAACGCTCTCCCACAAGGGGGCAACCTGGGCAATTCGCATCGGACTGCTCCTTTCAGTATTGGATTATTTTGTCGGTCGAAGGGCAACCACTCTTTCACCTGAAATCACATCTGCCTCGATTCTCTCTCCCGGAACCACCTTGCGCTCATACTGCGTATTGTTGTCGACGCGGAGATACACGAGTCTCCCGGAGAGGTCTTT
>CAZVEZ010000112.1:0-8586 GCA_964626135.1 uncultured Nitrospira sp. | reverse complement strand
GAGCGAGGCGAGAACGATGCTGGCGGACTTTGTCAACAGCCTGCTAGGGGAAAGTGGGGAAACCGTAAGGCCCTCGCACGGGCTAGTGGCACGTGCCAGTGGGTGGGCGGGTGAGAAAATGGCGAGCAAGCTCGGAAGGGTCATGTGAAAGTTCGTCACTAAAATCATAGGTAGTGGTGTCGATGTCAACATAGGATCAGGATGCTTAAAAAGGCTGTCCAGCAAGGCCGAAGGCGAATCGAAACCGGAGGCGTACCCTCAGGGATACGTTGAGGATTTCGATGAGCCGAGAACGAAGCTGGCGGGCTTTTTCAGCATCCTGACAGAGGAGGTTCCTCAGATGTCTGTGATGGAGCAAGCCGAAATTCAATCCCTGTTGCCACACCGGTATCCTTTTCTTCTGGTCGATCGCATCCAGGAGTTGGACTTCGACAGGCGGATCATAGGAATCAAGAATGTCACGATCAATGAACCCTTCTTTCAAGGGCATTTCCCCGGACATCCAGTCATGCCGGGGGTGTTGATCCTCGAAGCGATGGCGCAGGTCGGCGCGATTCTGGCGTTTAAGTCGCTGGGACCCACTGGGTGCCCGTCGGTATATCTGACGGGTATCGATGGCGCGAAGTTTCGAAAACCGGTCGTGCCAGGCGATCAGTTGCGGTTTGAGATTGATGTGATCAAGAAACGGGCGCCGTTTTGGAAAATGCAAGGCAAGGCCTTCGTCGAGACGGAGCTTGTCTGTGAGGCCGAAGTGACCGCCATGGTGACTGAAGAAAAAGATGTGAAGCGTGACGTGTGAACGTGTGCGCGACGAGCGAGACATGCGGGACAAGCGAGATTCGGAACATGGACGAGTCGCGCGTTTCCCGCACGTCCCGCGTTTCCCGCTCATGACTGGAGGTTCAGAGTGCAGATTCATGCAACAGCGATCGTGCATCCCAAGGCGAGTCTTGCCGATGATGTGGAGGTCGGGCCGTTTTGCCTGATCGGTGAACATGTCACCATCGGGTCTGGAACGCAGCTTGTTTCCCATGTCGCAGTCGATGGCTGGACGGAAATCGGCGCGCGGTGCAGGCTGCATCCCTTTGTGTCGATCGGCGCTCCGCCCCAACATCTCAATTACAAGGGCGAGCCGACCAAGGTCGTGATCGGCGACGACAACATTTTCCGCGAGTATGTGACCGTCAACCGGGCAACGGTACAAGGTGGTGGGAGAACCACGATCGGGTCCAAGAACTTTCTGATGGCCTATGTGCACGTCGCCCACGACTGTCATCTCGGCAACCATCTCATTCTTGCGAATGCGGCAAGTTTGGCCGGCCATATCACGATAGGCGACCATGCCATCATCGGAGGACTCACCGGCATTCATCAATATGTGCGCATCGGATCATACTCGATGGTCGGCGGCTGCTGTGCGTTAGGGCAAGACCTTCCGCCGTTCATGCGAGCCGCAGGCGGCTATCGCGCGCGGATGTACGGACTCAATTCTGTCGGGTTGCGCCGTCAGGGGTTCACGGCGGATCGCATCGCCGTGATGAAACGGGCGTACGATGTGCTGTTCCGATCAGGCCATCGGATTGTTGAGGCTGCCAAGCTAGCTAAGACGGAGTTCGGAGACCAGCCGGACGTCATGACGGTGCTGGCGTTTTTGGAAGGCACGAAGCGCGGCATCTGCCGGTCTGTTGGAAAAGATCAGGAAGACGAGGAGTGAGCAGGGTGCCATCATTGCCTCACATGATCGACGGTGAACTGATCGGATTGATTGCCGGCAATGGCCGGTTCCCGATCATCTTCGCGGACAATGCCAGGAAGCTCGGGTACCATGTTTCGGCCGTCGCGCATGAAGGCGAGACGGAACCGGAGTTAGCCGGCCATGTGGATCGGATCCATTGGATCAAAATCGGTCAGCTCAACAAGCTGATCAAAGCCTTCAAGGAAGACGGCGTTCATCAAGCCGTCATGCTGGGCGGTATCAGGAAAACGCACGTCTTTACCACCGTGCGGCCGGATTTTCGCACCCTGGCTCTGGCGACACGCTTGGCGCTTTGGAAAGACGACGACATTCTGCGCGAGTTCGCAAAGGAGCTTGAGCAGGAAGGCATCGCCATCTGTGAATCGACATTCGGGCTCGAAGGGATTTTGGTGGAAGAGGGAACGTTGACTGCCCGCATCCCGACGGAAAAAGAGTGGGAAGACATCCGCTATGGGTGGGAAGTGGCGCATGACATCGGATGTCTCGATATCGGGCAATGTGTCGTGATCAAAGATCGTGTAGTTGTGGCGGTTGAAGCGGTAGAAGGAACCGACGGAGCCATCAAACGCGGCGGCGAATTGGCCAAAGAAGGCGCGGTGGTCGTGAAACGATCGAAGCCGCAACAGGATTTGCGTTTCGATCTCCCCGCAGTCGGCCCTAGAACCATCGAGGTCATGGCGTCGGTCAAGGCGTCGGTGTTGGCCGTGGAAGCCGGCCGAACAGTTCTCTTGGACCGTGAGATCACGCTGGATAAGGCCAGGTCCGCCAGGATCGCCATCGTCGGCATCGCCAAGCTGGAGCCGAGCGGAGGATTAAAACCCAGCGCATGACATCGTTCAAGATAGGCGTCATCGGTGTCGGACATCTCGGACAGCACCATGCGCGTCTCTATGCGTCCATGCCGGGGGCTCAGCTCGTCGGCGTGGCCGATCAGTCGGTCGAGCGGGCCGAGATGATCGCAGCCAGGCATGGAGCCAGGGTTTTTCGCACGGTCGATGAATTGTTGCCGCATGTCGATGCGGTCAGTGTGGCCGTCCCTACGTCAGGCCATTATGCCGTTGCAAAAGCCTGTCTTCAGGCCGGCAAGCACGTCCTGGTCGAAAAGCCGATTGCCGTGATGCCGGAAGAAGCCCACGACTTAGTCCGGTTGGCAAGGCGTCAGCGCTGTTGTCTGCAAGTGGGGCATAGCGAACGGTTCAATCCGGTGATGGCTCTGATGCGCCCCCATATCAGGCAACCTGTTTTCATCGAATGTCACCGTCTCAGCAGTTTCAGTGAGCGGGGGACTGATGTGGATGTGGTCTTGGACCTGATGATTCACGACCTGGATCTTATCCTGTCTTTGAAGCCCGGTCCCGTTGAAGAGGTGCGGGCTGCGGGGGTGGCGGTGTTGTCCTCCTCGATCGATATTGCCAATGCCCGCATTCAGTTCCGGAGCGGCTGTGTGGCCAACCTGACCTCCAGCCGTGTGTCGACAACCAAGATGCGCCGGCTCCGGATTTTTCAACGAGAGAACTATCTGTCGATCGATTTCCAGACCCGGCACGGGATGATTTGCCGGCGCATTGCGAAAGCCGAAGAGCGGCCGGCTGTCGAGGTCGAGCAATTGCAGGGGGGAGATGAAGAACCGCTGAAGCTTCAACTTGAATCGTTTCTTCACGCAGCAGGTACGGGCACAAAGCCGGTGGTATCGGGTGAGGATGGCGCGGCGGCAGTGGATGTGGCGCATCAAATTTTGCAGGCCATCACGGACTTTACCGCCCGCCATCAAGAAGGAGTAAAGGGATAAAGGGGATAAGGGGTAATGGGGTAGCGAGATACAGGGGCAGTGGGAACGCAAGACGAAAAATGGGTAGACTCTTATTCCTCTACAAGGGTACTCCGTTATCCCTTTACCCCCGTACCCCTTCTCCGATGCCATGCGAATTCTGATCGTAACAGGCGAAGCCTCCGGGGATCTCAACGGGGCGTATTTTGCCAAGGCGATCATGACGCTCGACCCGACGGCCCAGTTGGTCGGCATTGGCGGGCCTGCGATGCGCGCAGCCGGTGTGAACCTTGTGCCGGGCGTCCCGCAGCTGGCCGTGATGGGATTGATCGGGCTGTCCGCTATCCCTGCCATGGTCCGGCGCATACGCGCGATCCGGCGGGTGCTAAAGACAGAGGCCTGGGATCTTGTCGTGCTGATCGATAATTCAGGGCTGAATTTTCACTTCGCCCGGGTTGCCAAAGCCGCCGGTCACCGGGTGCTCTACTACGTTGCGCCGCAAATTTGGGCCTCGAGACCCTGGCGCATGAAATGGATCCAGCGCCGGATCGATCACGTCGTCGTCATTCTCCCGTTCGAGCCGGAGCTCTATCGCCGCGCAGGAGTTCGTTGCACGTTCGTCGGTCATCCATTGCTTGATATCGTGGCGCCGCATTATGATCGCGCCAAGCTTCGAGGAGCGTTCGGTTTGGACGAGTCCGCTCGGGTCGTCGGATTGTTGCCGGGGAGCCGGGTGCGCGAAGTCGAAATGATCCTGCCCGTGCTCCTCAAGGCAGCTGCGCAACTGGTCCTGGCCGAACCGGGAACGCAGTTTATCCTGGCGCAGGCGTCCTCTATTGACGATAATCTGATCCAGGCCCTGTTGCAGCGCAGCCCTGTGCCGGTTCGGGTCGTACACGATCAAGCCAGTGAGGTGATGGCCATGTCCGATGTGCTGTTCATCGCGTCGGGGACCGCAACCCTGCAGGCGGCGGTGGTAGGGACTCCCATGGTGTTATTGTACAAGACATCGCCGTTGACCTATCGGCTGGCGCGTTGGCTGATCAATGTGAAATGGATCGGGCTCGTGAATTTGGTGGCAGGCCGATTGATTGTGCCGGAACTGATTCAGGATGAGGCGACGCACGAACGGTTGTGCCAGGAAGTTCTGCGTCTCTTACGCGATCCGTCGGCGTATAATGACATGAAAGAAGGACTGCGGCAGGTTCGGCAATCATTGGGGGAACCAGGCGCCTCCAACCGAGCCGCGCAGGTTGCGCTGTCTGAATGTCGGCTCTAAACCGCTTAATGCGATTGTTCCGCTACCTGAAGCCCTATCGGGTTCGGCTGGGCGCGGCGTTTGTGTGTTCGGGGTTGGTGGCCGCCTTCTCCGGCGCCTACGCCTGGCTCGTCAAGCCGGTCCTCGACGAGATTTTTATCAATAAGAATGAGAGCCTCTTGCTGGTGCTCCCTTTCGCGCTCTTCGTCGTGGCGGTGCTCAAGAGCGTCTTCAACTACGGGCAAAACTATCTCATGAGTTATGTCGGAAATCGGGTGATCACCGACATTCGCCAGGAGTTGTTCGGGAAACTCATTCGGCTGCCCGTTCCCTATCACGATGTGAATACGTCGGGACGGCTGGTGTCCCGTGTGGTGAACGATGTCATGTTGATGGCCAACGCGGTGGCAGGATGCCTGAAAGATATTTTTCAGCAAGGCCTCACGTTCCTGGCGATGATGGGCGTGATCTTCTATCAGAATGGGCGGCTGGCCGCTCTCTCGGTCATCGTCATTCCCTTGGCGGTATTCACGATGGTGCGGATGGGGAAGCGGTTGCGGGCATTGGCCGCAACCGGCCAGGAGCGGATGGGGGATATGGCCTCCACACTTCAGGAGTCGTTATCCGGTATTCGCATGGTGAAGGCCTATGGACGCGAAGAGTCGGAAGCGGAGCGATTTCAAGAGAACAACCGCTCGTTTCTCCGCACGACGATGAAGGCGATTCAGGTCTCTTCCCTTGGGTCGTCGCATATGGAAGTGATCGGTGTCGTGGGAGTCGCGGCGATCATTTGGTACGGCGGGTTCCTCGTGATCAACGGCTCGATGACGCCGGGAGCCTTTTTCTCGTTTCTGACGGCGATGTTTATGGCCTATACGCCGATTCGGAAGCTGTCCGGTTCCAATAATATGATTCAACAGGCGCTGTCCGCGGCAGAACGGGTCTTCGGCGTCTTGGATCTCAAGACCGAACAGGATGCGGAACGGGGCCGGTTGGAGTTGCCGAAGATTGCGCAGTCGGTGACGTTCGATGACGTGACGTTTCATTATGAGAGTCAGGTGGTGCCCGCTCTCAACGACATCAATCTGACGATTCGCGCCGGAGAAATGGTGGCGCTTGTGGGCAGCAGCGGCAGTGGAAAGACGACGCTGGTCAATCTGATCCCGCGCTTTTATGAGCCGACAGCCGGCCGCATTCTCATCGACGGGGTCGATATTCAGTCGTATACCCTCCGCTCGCTCCGATCGCAGATTGGCATGGTGTCGCAAGACGTCGTCTTATATGACGACAGCATTCGCAACAACATCGCATTTGGACGGGAAGACGCCACGGATGAAGATATTATCCGGGCCGCGCGATTGGCCTATGCCCATGACTTTGTTGAGCGCCTTCCGCAGGGATACCAGACGGTCGTAGGGGAAAAAGGCGTGAAACTCTCCGGCGGGGAACGGCAGCGTTTGGCCATTGCCCGGGCGATCTTACGCGATCCCCCCTTGCTTATCCTCGATGAAGCGACGTCGGCGCTGGACACCGAGTCCGAACGGGTCGTCCAGTTGGCGCTCGCCAATCTAATGAAGAACCGAACGACCGTCGTCATTGCCCATCGGTTGTCCACGATTCAACAAGCCGATCGGATCATGGTCCTTGCCCGAGGCTCGATCGTCGAAGTGGGGACGCACGACGAGTTGCTTCGCCAGGGAGGGCAGTACCAGCGGCTTCATGCGATGCAGTTTCAGGATGTGGCCGATGCATAACCCTGTCCTGAAGCGAGTAGAGACATGGCTCAAACTCTCTGTGCTTCCTCCACTCGGAGCTGCGGTGATTCGGGGACTCGGGCGGTCGATGCGGTTGGAGACCAGGGGGGAAGAGCAGATTGATGCCTTGTACCGTGAGGGTCGGCGCGTCATCATCGCCTTTTGGCATGCGCGCCAACTGATGATGCCGCTGACCTACCGCGGCTCTGAGGCCCATATCCTGATCAGCCAGCATCAGGATGGAGAAATCATCACTCGCATCGTCGAACGATTCGGGTTGCGTACGGTGAGAGGATCGAGCACCAGAGGCGGAGCGCTTGCCTTACGGGAGTTGATCCGCCTTGGGCGCTCCGGCGCCGATCTTGTGGTGACTCCCGATGGACCCAAGGGGCCTCGCCAGGTTGCAAAACTCGGAGTGATTCAGCTGTCAAAGGCGACCGGGTTGCCGATTGTGCCTCTGGCTTTCGGTTGCTCAAAAAAAAACTCTTTGCGAGCTGGGATCGGTTCATGGTCCCCTATCCATGGTCGCGCGGGCTCTATCTCTGGGGAACGCCTATCCAGATATCGCGGGAACTCGATGAGTCGGCCTTGGAGGCGAAACGCCTGGAGCTTGAGACCGTCTTGAACCGCTTGACCGCGCAGGCCGATGATGCAGTCGAATCATAGGTCAGCCGCATGTGGCATCTCCTCTACAATGGATTGTTGCTGGCCGCCTCTCCCATTATCCTCGCGGTCCTGTTGGCAAAGCGACGTTGCCGCCGTGGGTTGCCTCAACGATTAGGACTGGGAAATAGTCTGTCTGGTCTATCAGGTCTTTCTGGTCCATCCTGTCGACCGGAACAACCAGATAGACCAAACGAACCAGACAGACCAGATAAGCCGGTCATCTGGATTCACGCCGTTTCGCTGGGAGAGGTGGTGGCGGTGACTCCGCTCGTGATCGAGCTGCATCGCCGTCATCCCGAGTGCCGCCTGGTGGTCTCGACGGTGACTGAGACCGGACGAGAAGCTGTGGAGCAACGGCTGGCCGGCGTGGCGGAGCATTGTTATGCGCCGCTCGATTTTCCCTGTGCCGTGTCCCGCGTTATCGAACGACTGCAACCCCGCCTCTATCTGTTCATCGAAACCGAACTTTGGCCCAATCTCTTATGGCGCCTGCATCAGCGGGGAGTGCCCACGGTGCTCGTGAACGGCCGGCTTTCGACCAAGTCGTTTGCGCGGCAGCAGTGGGCGCCTGTGCGATCGTTCTATCGAACGATGTTGCAGACGCTCAGCCTCTGTCTGATGCAGTCGGACCGGGACGTCGACCGGATCATCGCGCTGGGAGCAGAGGCCTCGCGTGTCAGGCGAACAGGGAATATCAAGTTCGATCAGCCGATACCGGTCGTCACGGGGGGGGGGACGACAAGGGCGTACCTTGGGCTGCAAGACATGGAACACCTGTTCGTGGCAGGCAGTACCCATCCCGGTGAAGAAGAGACACTCGTGGAATGCTATCGGGCGCTCCTGGCTCAGTGTCCCTCGGCGGTTCTGCTGCTGGCTCCTCGGCACATTGAACGGGCGGAATCGGTGGAGGCGATGATTCGGGCGCGCGGGCTTGCCGCGCAGCGACGGAGTACGATCGGGCAGGCCGGCGCGCCGGGGGGTGCCGGTCCTCGTGTGGTGGTGCTCGATACGCGGGGTGAATTGGCTGCAGTGTACCGGGAAGCGGTGGTGGCATTTGTCGGAGGCACACTCGTTCCGATCGGCGGGCACAATTTGCTGGAGCCGGCTCAGTGGGCGAAGCCGGTGTTGTTCGGTCCTTACACCGACCACTGTGCGGAGATTGCCGACCTGTTGATTCAGGCGGGAGGCGGCCGGCGGGTTCAGCAGGCAGAGGACCTTACACAACAGGTCCTGACCCTCTTTTCCGATGAGAAGGAACGGGAGCGGATGGGCCAGTCGGCTTGCCAGGTGGTCGAACAGAATCAGGGAGCCTTGCGACAGACGCTGGAGGCCATCGACAGGATGCTGGCACCGCAAGGTAGTAAGGCCGAAGGATGGAAGGCCG
>CAZVEZ010000111.1:0-8596 GCA_964626135.1 uncultured Nitrospira sp. | reverse complement strand
GCGCTTCAGGCAGCCAAATGGATGATCTGCGGCCCTGATGGTGCAGCGTCCAAGCTGGGCATGAAACGGACGATCCTTCAGTCCAAAATGCAGAAGCGCAGTATCTCTCGCCTCTCCTAGCAGGCCTTGTACCCGGTTCCCATGAAAATTCTTGGCCGGTGCCGACCGTTCGGCACCGCGCCGCCACGTCGGCAGATCGTCTTCGGCACCGAGCACAAGCTGACGATACATATTTCTGAACTAGACCACGCAATACCCTGTAGTTACCGAGAGATCGATAATCCTGGTTGCGCGGGGCTGTTGCTGGAATGCGAGTTGCGATATCCCTCGTTAATAGGGCGACCGAAGTTTTCTCTCGTCGAGGTAGCGCTGCTTTAGCACTGCGCTCCCGCTGAGGTAGACAGGCCCCTTTCTACACCCCGAAGGGACCTGTCTGCTCAGTGAGCTACAAAGATGGGCGACAAGGAGGGCAACATGGACCAGATGATCGTGATGGTACTGGCACTCGGGACGCTCTGTTGGGGCATTCCGGTGCCGAGCACGGTTCCACACAGGAGGATTCGGCCATGATGACACACGTGAGAGGGAGAAGCGCGATAGGGCTACTGCTGGTCGCCGCACTGTTCTATCCAGGTATCGTTGTGGCCCATGGCAGCTCCGATATGGAGCAAGATCCCTGTACGCGCCTGGCCGGTGACAGCATGGTGCATTTCAGCGCCTACCAGCCGCAATACGAATTGAAAGAGCAGTATTGCACGGAGATTCCCCAAGAAGGCGACACCTTCCTGGTCGTGGACCTCGTGGATCCTGCGTTACGCGATGAGTTGGTCGGGATGAGGGTGATGATGGGAAACGGGAAGAGTGAGTCGGATGGTGAGATTATTGTGGCGGATGTGCGTCCGACCATCCACCCGGACGGAGTGCTCCGGAGCGAAGTCAAGCTGGATGAGGGCCTGTATAGGGTCATTATTGCGTCGGAGAAGCATAATCTTCTGAAGCGCCCGCAGTATCTTCTGAGAGTGCACATGGTGAATTATCAGAAGCTGGCACTTTCCATCGCCGGGCCGCTGATCGGCGGGCTGTTCGTTGTCTGGCTCGCGTACAGGTTCGTACGATCGAATTGGATGCGGAGGTGGTGGACTGCCACCCCCAGTTCGTAGAAAGGCCGGCATTCGGGCCTGCGGCCATCATGTTTATGATCACGGTCAATCATACATATGTATAAAGGAGCATGCCGTTGACAGTGGGAAATCGTTATCTGACGTCCTGGGAAAACTACTGGAGTACCCTGAGCGGAACACCCGGCGAAATCTTTTGGGATGTCGATCCTGTCCATGCGGCTCAGCAAGATGTAGAGCGGTTTCAAAACTATGCCGACCCAAGACTTCCGTTGATTGACCTGGGGTGCGGCAATGGAACGCAAACGCGCTTTCTTGCGGATCATTTCGCAAAGGTGATAGGCACTGAAATTTCGCCCGCCGCGGTTGAAATTGCCCGAACGAAGAATGCCGCTCCCAATATCACGTACCGTGCCCTTGATGTGCTGTGTCCTCAAGATGCCCAAGCCCTTCACGAGGAGATTGGCGATGCGAATCTCTATATGCGGACGGTACTGCATCAACTTGCGCATGAGGATCATGCGACGGCAATACAGAGTATCGAGCGGCTGCTTGGGGCACAAGGAACATTGTATCTTATCGAACTGTCGTCGGCTGCAGAACCCTATTTCGCGCAACTCATTCAACAGCACGGACCGCCCCCTGGCCTTGCGCGGGTCTTCCAGCATGGGATTACACCGGGCATGTTGAATGAAAATAACTTGGAAGCCCTGTTTCCACCGGATCGTTTTACGCGTCTCAGCACCGGCCCGAGTTATATTCAGACCGTGCATACTCTCCCGACCGGTGAAGTGGTAAGAGTCCCGGCATTCTATGCCGTCTTTCAGCAACGACGTTGAAAACTTCTTCCTTCATTTCAATTCCGCGTCATACGCATGAGACGGCCTGTACGTCTCTGTTTTCGTCAAGATCCACAAAAAATGGAGTTGAACTTCGCCGTGGCGCCGGTCCAGTATAGAGCCGGTTTGTGTGTGAAGAGTATCCCGGGCGGTTCGCAGGCATGAACCGTCTGCCGGATCAAGCGATGACCTATCAACCCATCGAACATTACGGCATCATCGGCAACATGCGGACGGCGGCGCTCGTCGGCATCAATGGCTCGATCGATTGGCTCTGTCTCCCTTTCTTCGATTCGCCGAGCGTCTTTGCCGCCATTCTGGACGACCAGAAAGGCGGCCGGTTCGAGATCGGCCCTTGCGAGGACGGCATCGGGACGAAACAGTTTTACTGGCCCGAAACGAATGTTTTGATCACCCGTTTCCTCTCGCCGGACGGCGTCGGCGAGCTGGATGATTTCATGCCTGCGGGGTTGCCTCGGGAATCGCCCTGGCGCAATCAATTGGTCCGGCGCGTGAGAGTCACACGAGGGACGCTGGCCTTCCGAATGGACTGCCGCCCGGCGTTCGATTATGCGCGGACACCGCATCGCACGAGGATCGAAGAACACGGGGCGGTCTTCGAGTCCGCTTCCCTGAGCCTGAGCCTGGCGAGCACGGTCCCGCTCTTCTGCAAAGAGGACAGCGCTTCTGCAACCTTCGTCCTTCAGGAGGGGCAGGAAGTGGTCTTCGTGCTGCGCCCCGTGCAGCCGGACGAAGGCTGCCAGAGATGTCCCTCGATCGCGGAAACGCAGGAGGTGTTCGAGCGCACAGTCGATTACTGGCATCAATGGCTGTCAAAGTGCACCTACACCGGGCGTTGGCGCGAAATGGTGTACCGCTCGGCGCTCACTCTGAAGTTGATGACCTTCGAGCCGACCGGAGCCATCGTCGCGTCACCGACCTGCAGTCTGCCGGAGTCGCTCGGTGGAGGACGCAACTGGGATTATCGTTACACGTGGATTCGAGACGCCGCCTTCACGTTGTACGGGCTGCTGAGGATCGGATTCACGGAGGAAGCCCACGCGTTCATGCAATGGCTGGATGCGCGCACCGAAGAAGTCGAGACCGACGGCACATTGCAAATCGTCTATAGTATCGATGGCCGCCACGATCTGACGGAACGGACCCTCGACCATCTGGACGGCTATCGCGGTTCCCGGCCTGTACGGATCGGCAACGACGCCTATCGTCAGCTCCAGCTGGACATTTTCGGGGAACTCTTCGATTCGCTCTATCTGTACAACAAACACGTCATGCCCATCAGCTACGATGCCTGGATACGCATGCGGCGCCACCTCAATTGGCTCTGCGACAATTGGCAGCAGCCCGACGAAGGCATCTGGGAAGTGCGCGGAGGCCGGCGGCATTTCGTCTATTCGAAACTCATGTGCTGGGTGGCGATGGACCGGGGAATCCGGCTGGCCGATAAGCGATCGTTTCCGGCCGACCGGGACCGATGGAAGAAGGTGCGCGATCAGATTTACGAAGAAATCATGCTCAAGGGGTGGAACCAGAGTCGGCAAGCCTTCGTGCAACACTACGACAGCGATTCACTCGATGCCTCAAATCTGATCATGCCGCTGGTGTTTTTCATGTCTCCCAACGATCCGCGCATGTTAAGCACACTGAGCGCTATCAACCGCTCGCCGAAGGAGGGAGGGTTGGTCTCCGACGGACTGGTCTATCGGTACGACAGCGAGACCGGAGAAGACGGGCTTGCTGGAGGTGAGGGCACGTTTACTATGTGCTCGTTTTGGCTGGTGGAAGCGTTGACCCGAGCTGGGCGCGTCGATCGCACGAAGCTGGTGGAAGCCAGATTGCTGTTCGAACGGATGTTGGGCCACGCCAATCATCTGGGGCTGTACGCCGAACAGATCGGCGTCAGCGGCGAAACGCTCGGCAACTTTCCGCAGGCCTTCACACACGTCGCCTTGATCAGCGCCGCGTTTAATTTGGATCGTGCTCTGGACGGCAGGTCCCCTAGCTGACCGGCTTGCGCAAGCCGCCCGTTGCTCCTCATCCTGGGCGTCTTCCATCACCACAATGCGGTGCGCCATGCAGCACACAGGCTCGGCCGTTTTGTATCAACCAGAACCTAGGTTGCGCCTTTGCGTCGTTCGCGATGCAGCGCTTCGGCCACGGCGCGAGGATTGCGCGTTGCAACATGGAGAAGCGCCAACGCAGGACCATCAGGCGTTCGCCTGCCCTGTTCCCAGTTGCGTAGGGTTGCCACTTACATCCGCCGGTCGAGAGGAATCCATCCGGTCGCACCGAAAAATATAGCGGTCTATAACCCTGCCTTCGACATGACACCGGCAGAACTCGTTACCGCCATCATCATTGAGAAGGGAATCTTCAAACCGGGTGATCTCGCGCCACAGTTTCAATTCACGTCGCGTGAGCGTTCTCGTCAAGTACCGTACGATCTGTGCGGCGTACCCCGATGCTCACCTCGCGACTCACTGTGTGACTGCTTTGGTTGAAGGGGGAATGCCAGCAGACAGTGGATCGATCGAGGTTGGCCGAAGTTCCGGTCCGATGGCTTGGTCAGGGACAGGCGGGAGGTTCGGGTGCATCGGGTGTCCTACCCAGGACACTCCAGCTCCGTTCCTCCTGAACGTCAAACCGGTATGGTTCTTCGCGTGCCTGAATGTAGGACGGCGAAAACGATCCGGTCCGGATGCTGAACTCATCGGTCATGGCCTCGCAGTGGATGGTTAATGACAAGGGGCCGGCCTGCAGGTCGTGGATTTTCCGATCAGATTGGACGTTCCCGCAAATGGTGCCTTCGGCCACGGTGCCGGGTTGCCCTGGAATGCGGTCCTGTCCGGGAGTGCCACGAAAGACGACACCATGTTCTGTCTCGTCAAAATGAACCCGTCGGGTACTGCAGGCGGTCATTAACAGGATCGGACCGGTCTTGGGATCCCCGATGAGTTTGTCCGTTTTGGACCAGTACAGAACCGTTTTCCGTGGAAACTCCTCAGAATTCCGCGTGTCCAATTCCGCGTGATACAGGGAATGGGTGCAGCCGGTGAGAACGACAAACGCAATTGACCAGGCGGTGTTTCGAGCAATGGTGCGCATACAATTATCCTCTTAGTTTGTGACCATATCAAATAAGCCGTCACCGACCATGGGATTGTCCCAATAGGCGACATGCGCCAACAACCAGACCTTTCCGGTATCCACCGGGCGATCACGAATGACCCATCCTTGTTTGGGGGAAGGAGAACGGTAATTTTCGGCGATTTCGTAACCGGTCAAATTTTGCCCGAAAATTTTTCCTGAGACGACCGGATCGGTCCGATCCCAATAGTTGACCCATCGGAACATCTTGTCCCCTTCGCCCAAAGAATGAACCTTTTTTCGCCCTTTGCTGAACATGGAGAGCCCGATGGGAGAGCCGAGAGTGATCAAGCCTTGCACCGGCCAAGTCCGACGGGACTGTCGGTCGAAAAATTCCGTCTCGGCCATCAAGTCGTTGATGACGTCGAAGGCATAAATGGAGCCTAGACTGTGGGCGACCACATAACAGGGATTGCCGGCGCGAAAAATCTCCAGAAGTTTTTCCTTGAACCCCTGTCTGATTGTGGCGGCGGTGCTGGTGTCCAGCTTCGCGGTGACCACGTCGCCGATCAGATCGATGGCCTTTGACGCCAGTGCCTGCCCGGCCGGATTGGCCACGATCAACTTGACCAGTTTCTGGTATTTGCTCTGGGCGCGATCGTTGAGGTCTTCATAGCGGAACAAGTCGGTGGTGAACTTGAGCGGCATGTTGCCCAAGCGGCTTTCCAGAAGTTGCTTGATCAATTGGTGTTGGTTCAGATCGGCGTTGTCACCGGTTTGAACGCCGTGAATGACCAGAACGGTTCGTGGTTTTGTCGGATCCACTGCCATGGGATTCTCCTTTGATCATGATGTCGTGTGAGTGTCTACCGTCGTGTCCCTGTCCGGCGTGACCTGATGCCGCGGGCCGATCGATTCACTCTAACGGTATGACGCAATGCTTCACCTGGGTACTGGAAAAAAATAACAAACGGCTGGTTTCGCTGATGGTCACCGTGATGATTTCGGGTTGTTTGTGCAGGCGCATAGAGGTACGGGTTCCCGTGGAAACGCTGTCACGAAGGCGTTGTTCAAGAATCAAGGTGTCATCTTCGCTGATCACTATGACAAAGGTATCGTCAGGAGCGTCAAAATGCATCCCCTCGCCGATGGATGTCGAAGGAGTATATTCTCCGGTGATCGTGAAGTATTCCTGTCCCGACTCGGAAAAATCCATGCGGACGCGACAGGTCTCTCCATACTCCTGAGGAGTGTCCACATAGCGCCCCTGAAATTCCGCACTCGGCTCCGTGACCTGAAAAAACTTTTTGATGGCCGCTGAGGCCTGCTGCTTCAACGTATCGGCCGAATGTGCGGGCATGGCGGTCAGAAACAAAAACGGAATCAGCAGGAATGGGACCATAGATTCCCGCCGGTCGCCGATCAGGTGACGGGTCACATGAGAAAAAGTTGCCGAGAAGATATCAATAGACTGACCACATATCTGCCGGCCTTCGCCGTTCGAGCGAACAGGATGATGTATGGGATAGGCAATGACAGGACGCATTGTCTGAAATCTTGCAGAAGAAGTAAAGGGCAGAGCGCCACCTGGCTGAAATAACTCGAATTCTCCGTTTGCGGGCGATGAATACAATGAACAAGCGGCGTCCGGCCGTCGGTCTGTCCACGCACATCGTATCGTGGTTCGACCGTTGAGTGAGCCGGATCGTCAGCGACCACCACCGCACATTGAAGAAGATCTGTTCGCATTCCCACGGGGTAACCCGATGCCTTCCCCAGTACTTGGCAAGATTGGCTTCATCCCAATGAAAACCTTAACCCCACCGCTTTCTCTCACGAGTCGCTTTCATCATCGACGGAACGCATCCTTGCCCTTCACGACGTCAGCCAGCAGTTTATCCGCCGACTTCCCCGCGTTGCGCCGCCTGTACCACCGCCGCCCGAGCGGGAACAGCAGTATGCAGAGTATGAAAATGAACGCCAGCCATTCTCCCTCGCTCATGGATTCACGCTAACCGAGAAAAGTTCAGAACATGTATCAGGAGTTTCTTTTAGGATAAAGGAAACGGATACCTGCATCAATGTTTCCGGATTGCGCCTGATTTTCTCTGTTCTTCCGTCCGGCGTTTCAATCGCGCTGGGCGGAAGCGCGCCATCTCGTAAGGATGTTCACGCGCCGCATAGTCGCCTGTCCAAAATGTTCGCGCAAAGAGGATTGCGCAAAGAGTTGATCGGGGAATGGTGGTCTTCCCGATGGCATCGTGCGGATGCCGTGGGAGATCCTCTCTTCAGCGCACTCGTGACGAGATGAGGATACGCCGGTACGTAACAGAAAAATGGGGCCTGCCTCTCGCTATACGTGCAGCCGAAAGTCCCGTCGAGTCATAACAATTGATCGGAAGTTTTTTCATGGCGCGCCGCGTCTTTGCGCTCTCTGTTGAACACGAAAGACGGCCGGCCGTCATCAAGTACGTCATAAGCGGGATGGTAAGAAACCTTTTCAGCGCGGTTTCGCCCTAGGTCATAGGGCGGCGAGAATCTATGCCAGTCTGTGTCTGCTGGTGATGATCGGAGGATGCGCCGTCCTGCCGGGCCACTGGCGACCTGGATGGAATGAGCCGTGGCCTCCCGGCACACCGGTGCCCGACACAGCCGGCTCATGGAAGTTGACCGATCTCGAAGCGAACGATGGCCGGTTTGTCGCGCTCGCGATTTCCGGCGGCGGGAATCGAGCGGCCAATTTCGGCGCCGCCGTCATGCTGGAACTCCAACAGCGGGGTTTGCTGGAACAAGTCGATGTGATCTCAGGCGTGTCCGGCGGGGCACTCCCGGCTGTGTACTATGGGCTCGGAGAGAAGGCCGGCGCATTTACGGAGCCGGTGGTCCGCGAGGCGCTGGGTTATAATTTCCAGGGCAGCTGGATTCGTCGGTGGTTTCTGCCGCAGAATATCTTTCGCTATTGGCTCTCGGACTTCACCCGCTCGGATATTATGGTGCGAGTGTTCAACAACCGCTTGTACCACAAATCCACCTTTGCAGACCTTCGGCTGCATCCCAAGATCCTGCTCAATTCGACCGTGCATAACGATCATACCCGGTTTACGTTTACGGACGACCGATTCGCGGCGCTCCGTTCGACACTGGCTGCCTATCGCGTCGCCAATGCCGTGAACGCATCCTCCGCGTTTCCCGGCGCGTTCCAGGACGTGACGCTGCAGTGGTATATCGACCCGCCGCAGTATCTGCATCTTTATGACGGCGGTCCCATCGATAATCTCGGCATCCAGGCTATCGTCGAATACATGAATCGGAACGTGTTGGGCACATCGCTCGAGCGTCTGTTTCCCAACGGATGTGTGATTGTCCTCATCGATGCCACACCGGCGAACGAGCATTCCGCACTCAACATGAGCCGGTCCAGTCGTACGTTGATCGACTATTTCGTCGACACGAATGCGCTGGATGCGATGGACGCCATGCTGATGGAATCTCGCCGGACCCTGTTGGCGAGGATGGGGATTCCGACCGAGA
>CAZVEZ010000110.1:0-8621 GCA_964626135.1 uncultured Nitrospira sp. | reverse complement strand
TCTACATTCGGCCCGCCGAACGCGTCACCTGGCTGTAAGGGCCAGCGCGGCTTCGCTTTCTTAAGGGGGGGGGCAGAGTTCCTATAGGGACTCTGCCCCCTTTCTGCGTGACCTACGGCGTCTTGAATTTTTAATAGAACCTATCGCAAAATTAAAAATGACCATCCGCTAGATGGCCTTGGCGATCAGATACAGGACGAGAAGGTGATATCTCCCAGGAATCCGTGGCTTGATCATGGACCATCTCTATCGGGCGAAGTTGCTTCTTCATCACCAAACGATTTTGAGATAGGTTATAGTCTTTCGGCTTAGACCTCATCCCCTTCTTCTGTGTACTTGACGAACCACAGAGGGTCCAGTAGAGTTGCTGCACCATTGGGATGTTTCTCCCCTTCACAAGCCGGGGAACTATAGGCGTGACTTCTCAACAGCAACCATCAATTCCCTTTGCTGCGCAAGCCATACCTTTTAATGAGTTTCTGGCTTCAGGAAAGCTTCCTGAAGGCTACCTCTCCAGCGAGTACATCGCTCAGCAATTTGTCGAGCGCCTCGTGCACTATGTCCTCAGTGCTCCAGCCAGTTACACCATGGCTCAATTGGGCAGTCTCCTTGAACAGATAAATCCTCGCGCACAAGTCCTCTTCTTCAAACGCCTCAAAGAAACCAGCCCAGAGAGCCTTAAAGATTTTGCCCCACTCTATTACGGTTTCATGAACGAGTTTCACTCTCTCCTATTTACCTAGCCCGACAACTTTTTCCTTGTCGCCTTGGCATTCTCGTGTATAATTGGGTGGTTAATAATTTGTGTAAAGGAGTGCCATGAATCCAACCCTACAACGAGCAGTGACCAGCTTCTATAATCTTATTTATGAGGCCCAAACATTTGCCACCACAATGTCACGGATTGACACCGCGGAGCAGGAACATTATGCTGGGCGGATTGAAGGGTTAAATTGGGTGCTTGATCGCTGCCAAGAGCTCGAAGACATGGATGCGAATTTGACTCCCTCCTCCCTCCAGCGAGTTCTCACAGAAGTCAAATCCGATCTCGATCACGAATTGTCTGTCCAGCGGCGAGAAAAGGGACGTCGAGCGGATGGCCGAGAGGAAGCCCTCAATTTTGTCGCTGATTATTTATCAAGCCTGATCACGGCAACGGACATTGAGTCAGCCAAGACGCCGGCGGTGTAACGCTTCAGTCCTTCAACCGGGCTCGCCGAACACACTTCATTGCCGCCTCTCATGACGTATAGCCGATCGTTACGATGATGCGAGAACGGGTCATTTTTGCACTTTTCCTGGGAGTCGGCGGCCATATAGCATTTGACATCGCTATGCCTGCACCAGGCCTTTGGCCATGGAGTACCACCGGATTCTACGGTTTATTGAGCGGAGTCGTGGCCTACGGGTTGGTACAAACAGGCGGGGAGTGTGGAAACTGTTTTGGTATGTTCTCAAGTTCTCGTCGGAAAACGGACCCAACGCCCGTGGTGACGAGATAGAGTGTTTCGAAGTTTGATCTCTAGTCAGTGATCCCCTACTACCTCGTCTGCGCAGGATTATTGTATGTCAGGTTTCCCGCGTAAACCGATCATCCCAACTAGGCCGACCGGTTTATCTCCAAGGCCAGCTCGATCGCTGAGATCGGATGCCTCGGATCAGCCGGACCAATTCAGATCCTTAAATGCTTCGCTGCTCTATTGCCCTTCTTGCAGGGTGGCAACTCCGACACGAGAGCGACTACTGCTCATACTCCCGACCGGGAATCTGTACGAATATCTTTGCCAGCGTTGCGGAGCATCTACAGGATCTAAGACCGACAACCAATAGGCGACTGCACCCGCTGTCGCGTCTCGGCAACAATCGCTGTTCTAAGAGCCCCCCCTCGCAACTGGAACAGAGTGCTCGTATAAGAAATGTTCACTTCCGGTGTGCAAAGGAGATCAGCTGGTGAGTCCCTGTACTAGCTCACCCCTTCCAGTGGGATACCTTCTTCGATGAGCATAACAGGAATATCTTCGCGGATAGGATACAGCATCTTTCGGTCGGCTCTGATCAGCCCTCCATCGAGGGGTTCGGAGATAGGCTTGTTCGCCTTATTTTTCAATTGCCCCCGGCTCACCGCCTCGTTCAACTTGGCGATCAATGTTTCATCGGCCAAACTCACATCCTGCTTCGTGTCGGGGCAACAGAGAATGGCGAGAAGATCTTTATCGATATTGACTGGACGCTTTGCTTCCATACGTTCTGCCATAATATCCCCTTTGTGTGGATCAAGCAGGTCTCAATTTATACAATAGATCACCGATCTCGAAGAGATCAAGTCCCGCATGCAGAATCCATTTTGCGCAGTTGTTTCTGCTACACTACAGACCACGCATGATTGTATAGAAGGAAACCGTCGGCGATGTCAAAGGTTCTCTGGAAATACTCTTTGGCCGGATTGTTAGTCCTCGTACCGGCCTGGGCCACATTCATGATCCTTTCTACACTCTTTTCCGCACTCAATGAATTAATTCGAGACATCCCTGGAAATATCGAGACTGGAGCGAAGCCCGGGCTCAGCCTCGTCTTGTTGTTACTTCTGGTTGTTATGATCGGTGCCATTGCCACTCATGTAGTCGGGCAGCGTGTGATCAGGAAGACGGAGCAGTGGATCGAGCAGGTTCCATTGGTCCGCAGTGTTTACGGCATTCTCAAGGGAATGACCGATCTTCTAAATTCCCGATCTCGCTTTGGGCGCAGCACCGTGGTGGCTTTTCCGTTTCCCCGAGACGGTCTCTGGGCGATCGGTTTTGTTATGGGAGCGGCGCCGCCGACATTGCAAGTCGCACCGACACATTTGCTCATGGTTTTTGTGCCCACGGCCATTCATCCGTTCACCGGTTTCCTCGCGCTTGTCCCTCAGCCACAGGTCCGTCCGATCAATCTATTACCAGAAGATGCCATTAAGATGGAATGTACCGCCGGTCTGTACAAGCCTGGGGCCGGATGGTTGCAAACCCCAAAGACAACAGCCTAAGCCTCATGCCAGTCCTCGATCAACTGAATGTACGACTCGCCAGGCTGGAAGATGTGGCGACAATTACCTCGTTCAGTGCCGCCATGGCTCTTGAAACCGAAGGTCGATCCCTCAATCTTGACCGTCTGTCTCTGGGAACCATCGCCTTGATCAAAAATCCTACAAGAGGGTTTTATATTGTTGCAGAGCAGGAACAAGGCGGTAAACGCCAGCTCCTCGGACAGCTGATGGTGACCTATGAATGGAGTGATTGGCGGAACGGTGTTTTTTGGTGGATTCAGAGTGTGTATGTTGATCCCGCCTGGCGTCGCCGGAGCGTCTTTCGCCTGATGCATGAAGCCGTGATGGCTCTCGCCAAGACTAGCCCGGACGTCTGCGGAATCCGTCTGTACGTCGAGGAGACTAACAGTGCTGCGCAGTCAGTCTATCGTAGAGTGGGACTTACTCCGTCATCGTATGTCATGTTTGAAACAGATTTTGTTCTGGCATGTCCGAAGGATATAAAGAATCCTCCACACGACGCCTAGCAAAAGGAGTCATCGTGTTACTTTTCAAGCCGCTGGCCAGCCTCATCATCGTCCTATTCCTGGTCCTTACTCAAGGCTGTGTCGTGGCCAGGGGGACACTCGGCGAACCGATTCAAGAAGACGCACTCTCGGCCATCAAGAAAGGCGCCACGACCATGACAGAAGTCGTCTCATTGATCGGCGCCCCTGATCGAATTGTCCGAGGCAACGACCGAGAGATCTTTCACTACTATTACTATGACGGGAAATCACCTGCGCTGTTACTCATATTGCTGAATTTTATGCGCATGGATGTCAAGAGCGACAATCTCTATGTGTTTTTCAACAGGAACGGGATAGTCGAGGAAGTCGTCTACGGCAAACGCACTGATCGCACACAGTTTCGACTGTGGCCTTTTGGAGATTAACGTGGTGGCGCGTTTTCCCTCTACCAGGGTGGTCGTTGGCGCGCTCTGCTTTCTCCTTCTCTGTGCGGGATGTACGGTCAGACGAGTGGTCTTCAACGACGTCGTGACTCCGAAACAGGTCGATTTCATCCGCATTGGACAGACAACGATACTCGACGTGTCCGATCATATCGGCGCCCCTGACGAGATCACTGCATCTGAATTCGGTGCTGTGGCGCTCTATAATTGGAGTGACACCAAATCTGCGTCACTGGACTTCGGCACTGTAGCCCGCCTAATCTTGCCCTATGCTCCGACGATGACTCTGAGGAAGACCGGGATCATATTCGAACAATTCCAGGTGGTGTTCGATCCTCAGTGGACCGTGCGCGCGTACGGGTTTTCTCGAAAATCCACGGATGAGCCGGTCGTCTGGTTCTGGCCGTTCTAAACGCAACGGCAGTGAATTGCCTGATATCTCTAAGCCCGCTATAATCCCGCTCATGATTTCTTCATCTGATCCTGATTCCGTCAACCCAGCTGCGGAGTCCTCTTCCTACATTCCGGCCTTGCGAGACGAAGAATTTCTCCAGCGGGAAGAGCTCCGCTCTCTCCGCATCGGCCTGGAACTTCTCAAGCCTGAGTTGATCCAGCGTGAAGAGGGAGTCAAGTCGACCATCGTTGTATTCGGCAGTGCGAGGCTGCAAGAGTCGGCCGCAGCGCAAGAAACACTCAGACTGAGAGAGCAGGAAGCCGCTCAATCTCCACTGGACGATCGATGCCGGAAACAAGCGGCGATTGCGCGACGACAACTCGCTCTTTCGAAATACTATGACGTGGCGCGTGAGTTCAGCCGTCTGGTTTCCTCAACCTGCCAGATTGACGGCCGTTGCGATTACGTGGTGGTCACCGGCGGAGGCCCCGGCATTATGGAAGCGGCAAACCGTGGTGCCGCGGATGTTGGAGCAAAATCGATCGGTCTGAATATTACCTTACCGCATGAACAGTATCCGAATCCCTATATCACACCGAGACTCAGTTTTCAGTTCCGCTATTTTGCCATTCGGAAAATGCACTTTTTAATCCGTGCCAAAGCGCTGGTCGCTTTTCCCGGAGGGTTCGGCACCCTCGATGAGCTATTCGAGACATTAACGCTTCTCCAAACAGGCAAGACCGACAACGTCATGGTTGTGCTGGTCGGACGGGACTTTTGGGAAAGTCTGATCAACTGGCAGTTGCTCGTCGAGAACGGGCTCATCGCCCAGCAGGACCTCCAGCTGTTTCACTATGCCGAGACGGCTCAGGAAGCCTGGGATCTGATTGCACGCCACAATGGGGTGCAATCAGCATGAAACTCTTGTTCCACGGGGCTGCGCGGTCAGTGACGGGGAGCCGCCACATGCTTGAGGTTCCAGGCTTCAAACTCTTACTGGATTGTGGACTCTTCCAAGGACGCCGAGACGAGGCTTATCGGCAGAACCGAGATTTGGGCTTCGATCCCAAGTCGCTCAGCGCGGTCTTGTTGTCGCATGCTCATATCGACCATTCCGGCGCCTTACCGATGCTTCAGAAGCATGGATTTTCAGGAAAGGTGCACCTCACCAGAGCGACCGCCGATTTGACAGCACTCATGCTCGAAGATTCGGCGCGTGTGCAGATGAGTGATTGTGGGTACGTCAATAAGCAGGAACGGAGGAAAGGAAAGTCCTGTGTCCGTCCGCTCTACGATACTGATGATGTGCGCAAGCTTGTTCGCCGATTCGAGGGCGCACGGTACGGAGACGTACTCAAGACCGGCCCACGCGTGACCACTTCCTTTCACGACGCCGGCCATATTTTGGGATCGGCCGCAATCCGAGTGAAATACACGGCGCGCGGCAATACAACCACCGTACTGTTTAGTGGAGATCTTGGCCGCTCCAACATGCCCATTCTTCGCGACCCTGAACTGCCGCCGCCATGCGATGTGTTGATTCTTGAATCGACATACGGCGATCGTCTACACGAAGCCGATGGGAAGAACATGAAGCAGAAGGCGCTGGAGCTCCTGACTCATGCAAAAATCCACAAGAGTAAGATTATTGTTCCCGCATTTGCCGTCGGGCGTACGCAGGAATTGGTGATGCGGATCAAAGAACTTGTCGGCGAGGGACGCCTCGACCCCATTCCGATCTATATCGATTCCCCGCTGGCCTCACGCGTGACAGAGGTCTTTCGCCGTCACCCGGAATGTTACGACGAAGAAACGAACCGCACCTTCACGTCTTCCGGAGACCTTTTCGCCTCACGCTATATCCATTTTGTCTCGTCGCCGGAAGACAGCAAGCGCCTGAACAGCATGAAGGGCCCCTGCGTCATCATCTCCGCCTCAGGGATGTGCGAAGGCGGACGCGTCGTGCACCATCTCAAGCACGCGATTCAAGACGAGGCGAACGTCATCGTGTTCGTGGGCTTTCAGGCCGAGCATACCCTTGGACGCAAACTTGTCGAAGGGTGGGATGTCGTCCCGATATTTGGCGTACCCACTCCGCGCCGAGCGCAAATCGTCAAACTCAACGGGCTCTCTGCCCATGCGGATCGCAACGATCTCCTGGCGTACGTGCGAGCCATCAATCCATTGCCGGGGAAAATATTCATCGTCCACGGTGAAGAAAAGCAAGCCCTTTCGCTGTCTGCCGCCATTCAGGCGGAACATCCAAAAATCGAAGTCACCGTGCCTCATGTCGGATCGAGCCATGAAATCTAACCGCATCACTTTTTTGATAATCACGCTGCTGGTCCTGGCCATCGTGACCTGTGCCGCCTCTGTCGAGTCGGTCCAAGCCGGCGAGCCGGAAGTATCCCGATTGCGAGCTCGTGCTCTTGGCATCGTCATCGGCTCCTATACCCCGGGACCGCTTAACGCGATCACCGACGTGACTGGCGTGACTGTGGGCCAGACTACCCTCATCTCCGGCGACGGACCGCTCAAGCCGGGGGTTGGTCCCGTACGAACCGGCGTGACAGTTGTCGTTCCCCGTGATGATGTATGGCACAAGAAAGTACCGGCCGGATCGTTTGTCCTCAATGGAACCGGCGAGATGACCGGGCTTGCCTGGATCAGTGAATCGGGTTTCCTCGAGTATCCGATCGCGCTGACCAATACGTTGAACGTACCGCGAGTGACCAATGGGGTCATGAGCTGGATGATCGCACGCTACCCGGAGATCGGCATTACCGACGATACCCTGACACCCGTGGTCGCCGAATGCGATGATGGACGGCTCAACGATATGCAAGGGCGGCATGTCTCCGAGGCGGATGTGGTACAGGCGCTCGACAGTGCGTCCTCCGGAGTCGTGCAGGAAGGAACTGTCGGTGCTGGAACAGGCATGGTGTCGTATGGATTCAAAGGTGGCATCGGGACCTCGTCACGGCGATTACCGGAGGTCGAAGGGGGTTATACGCTCGGCGTGCTCGTCAATGCGAATCACGGGCGACGGCCTGAGCTTCTCGTAGGCGGAGTGCCGGTCGGGCGGCTGTATGACGCGGTTCCTCCTGTCGCGCAGGATTTTTTACCGGGTCAAAGCGAAGGCTCCATCATCGTCCTTATTGCCACTGATGCTCCGCTCGATGGCCGTCAGCTCACGCGCTTGGCGAAACGCGCCGCGCTGGGACTGGCACGGACAGGCTCCACTGCGCGCCACGGCAGCGGCGACTTCGTGCTGGCTTTTTCCACGGCGAATGTGATTCCCCACTACCCCAAAAATCCGACATTTCAACATACGCATCTGGCCGACACATACTTGAACCCATTGATCACGGCGACGGTCGAAGCCACGGAAGAAGCCATTCTCAATGCGTTGACCATGGCCACGACGGTCGTGGGCCGCGATGGTCATCGTGTCGAAGCTATCTCCCTCGCCACACTCCGCACGATCCTCGATCACCAGACCAAGTAGCCGCTGGGAGTCATCCTCCTGCAGGTCAGAGAATTCTCTCACTTGCATTTCCCTCTCTCGCCTCGTTATTCTCTCGCGACTCTCTTGTACCTGGAGGATCAATATGAGCGGGTATCAACTCGGTGGTGGTCTGAGCCTGATAACCGTGCTGGGGAAAACCCATACGTTCGCCGAGTTCTTAGAGTCCCGCATGGTACATGCGCTGGAGACACAAGATCCCGCAGAACTGCACTATCTCCTGGCACAACTCGACGACTACCATTCTTACATGTGGCGCTACTACAACAAGCTGGCAAAGGATCGCCCGGAACGGATGGACCCAGGGGTGTAGTGTATCGGGGACCGAGAGGCGACGGGTTCATATCATGACGATTCATTCCACAGGCATGACCACTCCGGCCACGTTTCAGTTCGCGACCGCACTCTCGCGGAAGACCGATACCGAAGCCGCCACCCGCGATCTTGCCGATGCGATACGAATGCAAATCGGCCGAACCCCCATCGATTTGGCCTTTGTGTTCTTCTCGACCCACCATGCAACCAAAACCGCCTTAATTTCAACCATGCTCCAGAGCGAGCTGCAAGCGAAGGTGTGTCTCGGCTGTTCCGGTGAAGGTGTCATCGCGGGCTCTGAAGAGATTGAAACCTCTGCAGCCCTTACCGTCTGGGTCGCGTGCCTTCCTGAGGTCACACTGATTCCGCTTCAGATCTCCGTATCTCAGCTACAGGACCAAATCCGTATGCC
>CAZVEZ010000109.1:0-8629 GCA_964626135.1 uncultured Nitrospira sp. | reverse complement strand
TAGGCTGATCTCAAAATTCAGAAATACTACTATGTCACGGCAATTCTGCTTAATTTCAAAGTGGAAGGCTCTACCCAAGCTATGGAAAAACCAACTCGGTATGGGAGAGCTTCGGTAATCTGTATGTCTAGGGCAAGAGAGCAGCATATTTATGCAGGATGCTCAAAAAGTCCGTCCGGCAAGGCCGCAGCGAACGAAGAGGCGAGGCGTACGCTTCGGTACGTTGAGCCTCTGAGCGATGCGAGAACGCCGCTGGCGGACTTTTTCAGCATCCTGTTACGAATCAGGACTTCGAGTCCTGATACTCCTCATGCCAGGCCATCTGAATGGCTTCCAGGATCTTTTCGTTCGATTTCTTGGGGTCATCCTTGAAGTCGGGAAGCGCCACGATCCAGGCATGCATGTCGGTGAATCGAATGGTGAGCGGGTCCGATTCAGGATGGGCTTCGACCAAACGGATCGCAATATCCTCGGTATCATGCCACTTCAAATCCATCAGGTACTCCTCGTATGTCGTCTTTCTGGAAGGTCTTCCACGAGATATATCGAGACGTATCGATACGTATTATGTGATCTCCGAGAGTTTTTTATTCTCCAAAGCTTCTTTCAACGAGGTGTCCATCAAGATTTCGGCGAGATGATGGGTGGCTGCTTCGAGACCGGCCATCTTAGCCCGGATCGCCTTGTGATCTGATCCGGATTTGGCGGCTTCGAGCGCAATCATCGCGCCTCTGATCGAGGACAGGTCTTCTTCTCCCACAAGTTTGGCGCCTTGCTTGAGCGCCTTTTCCGTGGCCATGAGGATGGCGTCGGCTTCGGTTCTGGCCTCGATGAGTTGGCGCGCCTTCAAGTCATCGGCCGCAAATTTGTACGACTCACCGATCATCCGTTCGACCTCGTCGTCGCTCAAGCCGTACGATGGCTTCACGGCGAGCGATTGGCTGTCGCCGGTGCGGACATCTCGCGCCGAAACGTTCAGGATGCCGTTCGCATCGATTAAGAATGTGACTTCGATACGCGGGACGCCGGCCGGCAGCGGAGGTACTTTTAACCGGAAGCGGGCCAGGCTGCGGTTGTCCTTCACCAGTTCTCGTTCGCCTTGAAGGATATGGATATCCACACCGGTTTGGCCGTCGGCATAGGTGGTGAACATTTCCTTGGCACTGGCCGGAATGGTCGTGTTGCGTCGAATCAAGCTGCTCATCACTCCGCCCATGGTTTCAATGCCAAGGGAGAGAGGCGTCACGTCGAGCAGCAACAGATCGGTTGTTTCTCCGCTGAGAATGTTGGCCTGAACGGCGGCACCGAGCGCGACCACTTCGTCAGGATTGAGATCGCAATGGGGTTCCTTGCCGAACAGCATCTGAACGCGCTGCCGAACGAGCGGCATGCGGGTCGAGCCGCCGACGAGCACCACCTCATCGATGCCGTTCGGGGTAAGGCCGGCATCTTTCAAGGCGAGACGACAGGGCCCGAGCGTGCGCTCCACCAGTTTCATGGCGAGGGATTCGAGTTGACTGCGGGTGAGTTCTCGCGAATACCGGCCTTTACCTTCCGGCAGGTCGAGTACAGCTGTGGTCTTCAGCTCATCGGAAAGTCTGATCTTTGCCCGTTCGGCTTCCAGCCTGACCGCTTGCATAGAGTCCGGGTAGGTGCTCACATCAATGCCATGTTGCTCGAGGATTTCATTGACAAAGAGATTTGCGACCTGTCGATCGAAGTCATCGCCTCCGAGATGCGTGTCGCCATTGGTTGCCAGGACCTCAAAGATGCCGTCCTTGAGCTTTAAGATGGAAATATCGAAGGTTCCCCCGCCAAGGTCATAGACGGCAATCGTGCCCTGCGTCTTCTGCTGGAGCCCATACGCCAACGAAGCAGCAGTCGGCTCATTGATAATTCTTAATACTTCGAGCCCTGCGATCATGCCCGCGTCTTTCGTGGCTTGCCTCTGGCTATCGTTGAAATAGGCAGGAACGGTAATGACAGCTTTGGTAATGCTCTCGCCGAGATGCGCTTCGGCCCGTTGCTTCAATTCCTTCAGGATCATGGCCGAGATCTGCGGGGGCGAGTAGGTCTTCTCACCGAGCTTGATCCGGATCACTCCGCCCTGTTCCGTCAAGTGGTAGGGAAAATAGGCGAGCTCACCCTGTACGTCCTCCAAGTCTTTTCCCATAAATCGTTTCACGGAATACACGGTCCGTTCCGGGCTCCGTGTCAGGTGCTCTTTCGCTGGATCGCCGACGATCAGTCCGTTGTCGGTCATTGCGACGATCGAGGGCACCATCGTACGCTCGTTCCGGCCTGGGATGACATACGGACGTCCATCGGCCATATAGGCCACAAGCGAATTCGTTGTGCCGAGATCAATGCCGACAATACGTGCCATGGCGATCTATCCAACGGTTGCGGCGAGGTCGTTCACGATGTTTTTGACGTAGGTGCGGTTGGAAAGGTTTTCTCGCATTTGCTTGAGCAGACGGTCGCGCTCGGCTCTGGCCTGAGATGTCGCTTCCCCGCGATCTTGGAGTGTGTCCCACTGAATAAAGAGCTGCTGCAGAGTGGTTTCCATATCCCGTTGCCGTTGTTCAAGCATGTTCCGTTCGGATTGGATTTTTGTGCGGAGCGTCGCCTCCGTCTCTGAGTCGCGGTCGGTGGCTCGGTACTCATTCAAGGTGTCTTGTAATTCAAGAATTTCTTCAAAGAGGTCGGCAGGAGGAGAATTCCGAATCTCTTTCACCGCCCCGGCTTCCAGACCGATGAGATACTCCGCCCGCTCAATCGGATCGCGGAGCGTCCGGTATGCCGTATTCAACAGGGCGGAATTGCCGAGGCTGATCGTTTGTTCGTCAGCGCTCTTATTCTGATAGAAATCAGGATGGAATGCCCGGCTCAGTTCGTAGAATTTGGCTTCCAACTGACGCTGGTCAATCGTGAGGCGGCGGGGCAAGCCCAGGCAGGTAAAGTAGTCGAGTTCTTTCGAGACCGGCTGGACCTTGACGCATCGGTCACAGAAGTACTCACCCGACACTGCGGACTGGCAGTGCCAGCACATGCTGCGGGCCATCTGCAGCTCACGCGGCCCGACGGTGCTATGAGTGTGACGGTCCATGCGGTCTCCTCTGACAACACGGGCATGGCAGCTTGCCATGCCCGTCGAACAAGTGCCGGCGCTGTTGGCGCTCCCTGGGAGCCTGTCCGGCATTGCCCATTCTACTGCGGCGAACGATTCGAGACTATCTGCGTCGTTCTCGGCCCGAAAAAATTCTCAACGTATTCCAGTGAATACGCCTCCGGTTTTTCCAGTCCTGCGGCCTCGCATCTGGCCGCACATCCTTCGCCTCGCTACGAAAGGCAATGTCGGACAGGCTCCTAGGCCGAAAACGACTCTCCGCAGCCACAGGTCTTATCGGCGTTCGGATTGACGAATTTGAAGTTTCCGCCCATCAAGTCCTTTTGGAAGTCCAGTTGTGTGCCCTGAAGATAAATGGCGCTCTTGGCGTCGACAATGACTTTCACCCCGTCAATGTCATCGACTTGATCGTGCTGACCGATCTTCTCATCGAAGTTGATCGTGTAGCTGAGTCCTGAGCAACCGCCACCCTTGACGCCGAGCCGGAGTCCGCCTTCAGTAAGCCCCTGCACGTTGATGAGACGTTTCACTTCCTTCAGCGCCGCCGCGCTGAGCGTAATAACCGGAGCGTGTGTTTCTGTGTTCGTCGTGTCCATGGGCGCTCCCTTCGTTCACGTTACTGTGCGTCGGTCAGTGCTCCGTCGGATTTTTTCTGGTAGTCCGCGAGGGCGGCTTTGATCGCATCCTCGGCCAGCACGGAGCAGTGGATCTTCACGGGCGGCAGGTTCAGCTCCTGCACGATGTCGGTATTCTTGATCTTCTGGGCTTCTCCGATCGTCTTCCCCTTCAACCATTCGGTGGCGAGGCTCGAGCTGGCGATCGCCGACCCGCAGCCAAACGTTTTGAACTTCGCGTCTACGATCGTATCGTTCTGCACCTTGATCTGAAGTTTCATGACGTCGCCGCACTCCGGGGCTCCGACCATGCCGGTGCCGACCCCTTCCTCGTCCTTTTTGAAGCTCCCCATGTTGCGGGGGTTATTGAAATGATCGACGACTTTGTCGCTGTAGGCCATGGTTCATCCTCCTCTTGACTATCCGGATCAGTGGGCAGCCCATTGGACTGATTTCAAATCGACGCCTTCTTTTGCCATCTCGTACAATGGAGACATCTCGCGCAGCTTGGTCACGATCTCGATGATCTTCTTGATCGTATAGTCGATCTCCTCGTCCGTGTTGAAACGCCCCAGGCCGAAGCGGATCGACGAGTGCGCCAGTTCCGTTCCAACCCCCAGCGCGCGAAGGACGTAGGAGGGTTCCAACGTGGCCGAGGTACAGGCCGAACCGGAAGAGAGGGCAATGTCCTTCATGCCCATCAGCAACGACTCGCCTTCCACATAGGCAAAAGAGATATTAAGGTTGCCGGGGAGCCGGGTGGTTGGATGGCCGTTCAGATAGCTTTCCTCGAGAGCCGTCATGATACTGGACTCCAGCCGGTTGCGCATCGCAATTAATCGTGCGGACTCCGTGGCCATTTCCTGCTCGCAGACCTCGCACGCTTTGCCGAATCCCACGATCAAGGGCACCGGAAGCGTTCCGGAACGCATGCCGCGTTCATGGCCGCCGCCGTCCATTTGCGCGACGATGCGGACTCGAGGATTCTTTTTTCTCACGTAGAGCGCTCCAATCCCCTTAGGTCCATACATCTTGTGAGCCGAGAACGACATCAGATCGATGCCCATATCCTGCACATCGACCGGAATCTTGCCGACGCCTTGCGTCGCATCGCAGTGAAAGAGGATGCCCCTTTCTTTGGCGATCTTGCCGATTTCCTTGACGGGGTTGATCGTGCCGATTTCATTGTTCGCCAGCATGACGGAGATAAGGATAGTCTTTTCCGTAATGGCCTTCCGCACATCCTCTGGGCTGACCATCCCGAATTTATCGACTGAAAGATAAGTAGCTGTCGCTTTGCCCTTGCCCTCTAGCGATTTGACGGTATCCAGGATCGCGCGGTGTTCAGTGGACGACGTGATAATGTGGTCGCCCTTCTCCCTGTACATTTCCAACACGCCCTTGATCGCGAGATTATCAGATTCGGTGGCGCCGCTTGTGAAGACGATCTCTTTGGGATCGGCTTTGATCAATTTCGCAATCTGTTTCCGGGCGTTCTCGACAGCTTCTTCCGCGGCCCATCCGAAGGCGTGGCTGCGGCTGGCCGCGTTCCCGAATTTCTCGACGAAGTAGGGGAGCATGGTCTCCAAGACACGTGGATCCATCGGTGTCGTGGAATGGTTATCCAAGAAAATCGGCAGTTTCATTGTTCAACTCCTTGTGCCGTGGGCGACTGAATCGTAATGAGGGGTGTGCCACCCATCATGTCTTGCAGGGTCATGTTGTTGAGTAACTGGGCGATACTGTCCTGGACTTTCAAGAGCGGTGTGCGGATATGGCAATTTTCACGCTGCATGCAGATCTCTCCATCTTTATCGTGCGAACAATCTGTGATACCCAAGGGGCCTTCGATGCTTTCGAGAATTTGTGCGATCGTAATCTGGCGTGCGAGTCGGGCCAATACATACCCGCCCTTTGGACCATTGTGACTTTCAATCAGCGCATTCTTGGCAAGGGTTTGGAGCACTTTGGCCAACAGTTCGAGCGGAATGTTATATTCCTCCGCGATCTCCTTCGTATTCACAACACGCCCAGGTGTTACGTCGCCGAACTGGACAGCCGCGATGTGCTGAAGAGCCATGAGGGCATAATCTGCTTTTTTCGAAATCTTCAACATTGCTATTGCCGATCTCAATGGTCGGAGACTATAATGATCTCCGATCAATATGGTCGGACTAAGGGTAGCACGCAGGTTTCTAGACTGTCAACAGTGGAAATAAAGCTGTAGCGGGCAAAGAGAAAGGAACAGGGTATATGGGCGGGACTAATCCCTATATTGAAAAGGCCAACTACGAGCTTCCTCAAAGAGCCTACAGCGTCACCTTTATCACTCCTCACGGCGGGGTTACAAAGGTCGATGTCGATCCGGCCAGCATCCCTTACGGTCCGACAGGACTACCTGGGAGTCTGTTGGATGTCGCGATGGGCCATGGAGTGTCGTTGGAGCATGTGTGCGGGGGAGTCTGTGCCTGTTCAACTTGTCATGTCATCGTGAAACAAGGGCTTGAGACCTGTAACGAAGGCACCGACGATGAATTCGATCAGTTGGAAGAAGCACCGATGACCAGATTGCAGTCACGGCTCGGTTGTCAATGTGTGCCAAACGGGACGAAAGACATCGTGGTCGAAATTCCGGCGGTCAATAAAAATCTCGTGAAGGAGGGCCATTAATCGTAGGTTTCGGTTTTGACGTCTTTTCGACCGTATCCAGTCTCCATGAGATAAGCCCGCACCGGCCGCACGAATCCTTTCACCCCGCTAAGCAGTGGCATCACGTTCGGTCTGCCGGCGACAAGTGGTCGCAAGAGTCTCACTGTTGTATCAACAACCTGCTGGTCTGTCCCATTCACCGCCACTGGCAAATATCGGAACGATGGGTATCGCACGGCTAAGGCGAGCAGCTCATCATGGTAAAGCCATTCATCCTCAGTTGGACCGACCGCAATCAGGATGGATTGCGGGAGCGCACCCGATGTCGCCAGCCATTTCAACATACAACGAATCGGGATCAAACCGGTATAGCGGCTGATGAAGAGCAGATCCTGATCGAGTGGGAGTGGTACCGTAAAGTTTCCGTAGGGGCCGGACAACAGCAATTCATCGCCGGCCTTTAACCCATAGAGATAGGTCGAACCGATTCCACCGGGGACTTGATCGAAAACCAGAGTGAGCTGTCCGGTAGGGGAGGGAGGTTCTGCCAGTGAGTAGGCACGATTGAGAGGTGGCTTTGCGCCTACCGGTACCTGTAAGGAGACCCATTGACCCGGCTGGAATAAGATCTTCTGAATCTTCGGAAGAACGATCATCTGACGAACGTGAGGCGTAAGATCCGTGATCGAGAGGATTGTCGCCGCTTGCGTGAATTCTGCCATCACGATCTCCCTCTTGCTCTCATACCAGAAGGTCGCTCAAGATGAAAGGGTGCGCGCCATGCGATTCTGTACAACACTTTCCCCCACGTGCTATAGATACCGACCTTTCTCCAGCGGTATAGGGATATCCTATGAGCCAGGTCAGAGTGAGATTCGCACCCAGTCCGACTGGTTTCCTTCACATCGGTGGTGTTCGCACTGCATTATTCAATTGGCTCTTTGCGCACCAGCAGAAGGGCGTGCTGGTCCTGCGTATCGAAGACACGGACCAGAGTCGCTCGACCGATGAATCGATCCAAGCCATCGTTGAGGGGATGAAGTGGATTGGACTCGCTTGGGACGAGGGCCCTTTCCGCCAGACCGAGCGCATGGATCTGTATCGGAGCCATGCGATGCAGCTACTTGAGAAGGGGCAGGCCTACTGGTGCCGCTGCAAGGCCGACGAACTCGAGGCCCGGCGCAAAGAGGCCGAGGCCAAGGGACTGTCGCCGAAGTATGACGGACGCTGTCGTGATCGTGGCCTGACGAATTCGACCGGCGATGCGGCTCTGCGTTTCAAGGCTCCGCAAGAGGGAGAAACCGTGGTCGACGATCTCATCAAGGGCACAATCGTCTTCGATAACAATGGGCTGGACGATCTGATTATTCTCCGGTCGAACGGCTATCCGACCTACAATTTTTCAGTAGTGGTCGATGATGCGCTGATGAACATTACCCACGTGGTGCGGGGAGACGATCATCTGACCAACACACCGCGGCAAGTTCCAATCTTCAAAGCGCTTGGATTTCCAGTCCCTCAGTTCGGGCATCTGCCGATGATTTTAGGCTCGGATAAATCCCGCCTTTCGAAGCGGCATGCGGCGACGTCGATCATGGCTTATAAAGAAATGGGCTACCTTCCTGATGCGATGGTGAATTATCTCGTTCGGCTCGGATGGTCACACGGGGACCAGGAACTCTTCACCCGCCAGGAACTGGTCGAGAAGTTTTCTTGGAGGAATGTTCAAACGTCGGCAGCCGTGTTCAATCCGGAGAAACTCCTGTGGGTGAACGCGGAATATATCAAGATCAGCCCACCACCCCAGGTCGTTCAAGCGCTTGTGCCGTTTCTGGAAGAAGCAGGATTGAAAGACGAAGTTCAGACTGTTTCACCCGGCTGGCTCGCACAGCTCGTCGTCCTCGTGAAGGAACGGGCAAAGACGCTCGTGGAGATGGTCGATTGGGTGAGGCCGTATTTCGGACAGGCCGTGACATTCGACGAAGAGGCAGCAAAAAAGTTTCTCACGCCCGCCATGGCGCCAATGCTCGGCAAATTGCTTGCTCGTTTCGAGGCCTTCCCTGCCTTTTCGAAACAGCAATGGGAGGAGACCTTCAAACAACTGGTCGAGGAAGAAGGGGTGAAGATGGGACAGCTGGCCCAGCCGGTTCGCGTTGCCCTGACCGGCCGCACGGCCAGCCCTGGCCTTTTCGAAGTCATGGAGGTCTTGGGGCGAGACCGGACGTTGCTTCGGCTT
>CAZVEZ010000108.1:0-8748 GCA_964626135.1 uncultured Nitrospira sp. | reverse complement strand
GGAGGTGACGCCTCTCGTGATTCCTTGACAATCCCCTCCAACTGGCGAATCCGCTCACCCTGGGATTGAACGGTCTGTTCCAGGTGTCGGATTTCTCGAGCGCGCTTGATTCTCGGACCGAGGGAGGCCACAACCGTCAGGATCGCGCCCGACATAGCTGAACTGATAATGATCAGCACCAACGACGTCTCATACTCCCAAACGAGAAACCGCACGTTTGCCGCGGCGGTGTTTTGCAGCGCAAATACAGCGATCAGGATCGCGAACAGGAACGCAATCAACAATGTAGGCATTTTCTCGTCCTCCTCAGCAACCGTTCCGTGTCATCACTTATCCTGTCAGCGTCGAGGACCCAACCGGTTCGACTCACCCTCGACTTCACACTGCACAATCAGGCTGATCCGTGAGGGTTCCTCGATTCACTCAGCGCCAACTCCGTAGCAGTCAACAATGTTCGATCTTGGACTCACATTGAAGTCATTGGGCGATCCTCCTTATTTGCTCTGAATGTGTCTCAGCAAGAGCCACCCGGCCAGTCCCGCGACCGTCGAGGCAATCAGAATACCTTCCTTGGCAGCCATCAACAAAGGTCCCCGGGGAAAGGCCAGCCCGGCGATGAAGAGCGACATGGTGAATCCGATCCCTGCCAGCATGCCGACGGCCCCCAGCTGCGCCCATGACACACCCTCCGGCATGGAGGCCAGACCTCCACGGATCGCGAGCCAGGTTGAGAGAAGAATGCCCGCAGGTTTCCCCACGAGGAGGCCGAAGCAGACCCCGAGCGCAACGGGATTCATCAGCATCGCGACGACGTCCCCGTGGAGCGTCACACCGGCATTGGCGAGCGCGAACATCGGCATGACGACAACCGTGACCCAGGGATGGAGCGCAGATTCCAATTGCTGCAAGGGTGTCTCAACGTGCGTGACTGCGGCTTTCATGCGGCGGGCGACCTGATGTTGTTCTGCGTTGGCTAACGGGGGTTGCTCATGCGACACCACGTCTTCGAACCGCTTGAGGAGCGCCTTGCCTTTCTCAAGAAATTCCAGCCCGGTGAGTCGTGTACGGGCGGGAATCGTCATGGCCGCGATCACACCAGCGATGGTGGCATGCACACCCGACATGAGGAAGGCCAGCCACAGCCCGCCGATCCCGAGGATCGAATACACGAGCGGGTGCCGCACTCCCATCATGTTTGCGCCAATCAGGAGGATGAGAAACAGCGCCCCGACCGCCAGACTCGTCCAGGAAATCGTCGAGGTGTAAAACAGCGCAATGACCAACACCGCCATGAGATCGTCGGCGATGGCCAGCGCGGTCAAAAATATTTTCAGCGCCAGCGGGATGCGCGCGCCGAGTAGCGAGAGAATCCCCAATGAGAAGGCAATGTCCGTGGCCATCGGAATGCCCCATCCCTTGGCGCCATCCAGTCCCGTGTTGAGTGCCGTGTAGAGCAACGCCGGAAGGATTGATCCGCCCAATGCCGCAGCCAGAGGCAACGCAGCCTGTCGCCAGGAAGCCAGTTCTCCGACCAATATCTCTCGTTTGATTTCCAACCCGATGACGAAGAAGAACATCGCCATCAAGCCGTCATTAATCCATTCCAACAAGGTTTCCGTCAACGTGTGAGACCCGACCGTCAGACTGACGGGTATATGCCAGAACTCCGTATAGGATGCGGCCCATGGAGAATTGGCCCAGACCATCGCCGCGATGGTCGCACCCAGCAGCAAAATGCCGCCGGCCGTTTCGGCATGAATGAACCGTTGAAACGGCTCCACCACCGGCTGGATCAGCGGACTTGCGCTCTGGTCTTCAGTCGAACGTGACATGACTCCTTCTCATGAATGCGCTTGGCAAACGTTCTTTCCCGAATCTACTCATTCCACCGTCACAGACCAAGACCGGATCTGATGTGGTCCACGATCCGGTCGGGCGACTCGTCGATGTCGACCACCAACGCCTCATCCGGCTCCTCCAAGATTTCGAACTGACTCGCGAGCAAATCTCTGTGCATGAAATGATCGTTGCGACCGGCCAGGCGCCGCTCAATGAGGTCGAGGCTCCCTGTGAGGTGGACAAACCGAACTCGGTCTTCCAACCCGTGAACCAGGTGGCGTCGAAAACTCGATTTGAGCGCTGAACAGGCCAATACGGTGGATCGGTTTTCTCCGACCCAAGTTCCGATCGCCGATCTGAGCTGCTCCAGCCACGGCCGGCGATCCTCGTCGCTCAGGGGGACACCGCTCGTCAGTTTGTGGCGATTCGTGGCAGAGTGAAACTCGTCCGCATCAGAGAATCTCCATCCCAACTTCTCAGCCAGCAACCGGCCGATGGTTGTTTTTCCCGATCCCGAAACACCTGTGATGAGAACGACCAGCGGCGCCGGCAGACCATGCATCGTGTCGTGACCTCAGGTATGCTCCATTCCTTGATTTTCGTCCCCTCACCGTTTCGTGTCACTCATGTACCCTGCTTCATTCATGTCCCGCGGCGGTTCCGATCGAAATCTTCCAAGCACCGGATCACCAGGGCTGTCCAACCGGTCTGATGACTGGCGCCGCAACCTCTCCCCCTGTCACCGTCGAAGTATTCGTGGAACAGGGTCAACGGACGCCAATGCGGATCGTCGGAGAACCGCCGGTCTTCGCCATGCCAGGGCCGCATACCCTGGTCGTTCGACAGAAAGATGCCGGCGAGGCGCGTGGATAGTAACGTGGCGATTTCTCCCAAGGATTTCTTCTGCCCTGAACCGGTCGGGTACTCGACCTGGAACCCGTCACCGTAGAAATGGTGGTACCGTTCAAGCGCCTCAATGAGCAGGTAGTTCGTGGGGAACCAGACCGGACCGCGCCAGTTGGAATTCCCGCCGAATAAGTCGTTATCGGATTCGGCGGACATATACGCCACCCGATAATCCTGGCCGTGGACCTGAAAGACGTACGGATGGTCCGCGTGAACCCGCGACAGGGAGCGGATCCCATAAGGGGACAGGAACTCGTGTTCATCGAGCGCGTACCGCAACACCCGCTCCAGCCGATCGCGTGTCGGAATGGCCAGGAGCAGGCGATCGCGCGAGGTGTCCTTCAGCGATTCCATGTACGAGATCTGCTGGGCCAAGTCCTGCCGGTTTTCGAGAAACCATTTCATCCGCTTGGTGAAGCCGGGCAAGCGGTCCAGGCGCTCCCGCTCCAAGACCTCCACGGCAATGAGCGGCAGCAGACCCACCATCGACCGGATCTTCAACGGAACCGGCTCGCCGTTGATATGGAGATGGTCGTAGTAAAAGCCGTCGTCGTTGTTCCATAAACCGGTTCCGTCGAGATTGTTCATCGCGTCGGCGATCGCGACGAAGTGCTCGAAAAACTTGGAGGCGACATCCTCATAGCTTTGATCTTCCTGGGCCAATTCGAGGGCCATCGCCAACATGGTGAGGCAATAGAAGGCCATCCAGGCGGTGCCGTCCGCCTGCTCGAGATGTCCGCCGGTGGGGAGCGCCTTGGACCGGTCGAACACGCCGATATTGTCCAGACCGAGGAATCCTCCGGAAAACAGGTGTTTCCCGCGCACATCTTTTCGATTCACCCACCAGGTGAAGTTGATAAGCAGTTTCTGGAAGGCGCGGGCCAGGAACACTCGATCCCGTTTGCCTTTCATGCCTGTCATCTTGTAGACCCGCCAACAGGCCCAGGCATGCACGGGAGGGTTCGTATCGGAGAAGGCGAACTCGTAGGCCGGAATCTCGCCGTTCGGGTGCATGTACCATTCGCGCATGAACAGCAGGAGTTGGGACTTGGCAAAATGCGGGTCGACGAGGGCGAACGGGATCATGTGGAACGCCGAATCCCAGACCGCATACCAGGGGAACTCCCATTTGTCCGGCATGGACAGGATGTCGCGGTTGTAGAGATGCATCCAGTCGCTGTTCCGTCCGTCGCGTCTGGCCGAAGGCGGTGTCGGCTGCGCCGGATCGCCCTCCAGCCATTCCTTGATGGAATAGAAATAGAACTGTTTCGTCCAGAGAAGGCCGGCGTACGCTTGGCGCGCCAGATGCCGCTTCTCGTCGGAGAGAGCGGCAGGAATCCTTGCGGCGTAGAACTCGTCTGCTTCCCTGATGCGCTGGTCGAAGAGCCGGTCGAACGCTATTCCGAAGGGTGACTTCGGCGTATCGTCTTCCGAAAAAAGCCGAAATCGCACCGTCACCTCGTCACCGGCCGGCACCTCGAGCCGGTAGAAGGCCGCGACTTTCGTTCCCGCGCCGGCGGGATTCAGCGCGTCGCTCCGTCCCTGGACGAGATATTCATGGAAGGCGTCCTTCACGTAAGGCGAGGGATTGGCGGCCCCATACAACCGCGCCATGCTGGTTTCATTATCGGTGAACAGGAAGTCGGGACCGGATTGGTCGCGCGCCGGCTCCGCGAGGAAGCGAGCCCGCCCCAGCTGGTGGTGATCGATGAGCAAGGCTGTTTCGCTGCTCCGCACGATCTGCGGTTTCGGCCCGTATCCCTCACCGGAACGTCCCCAGCTCCAGGTGTTGCGAAACCACAGATTCGGCAAGAGATGGAGTGTGGCGGACTCTGCGGCCCGATTGGCCACCGTGATCCGGATCAGGATGTCGTTGGGTGATGCCTTGGCATATTCCGCGACAATGTCCCAGTAGCGGCCGCCGTCGAACACACCCGTATCAGGCAACTCGAATTCCGGCTCCTCCTTGCCGCGCCGGGCGTTCTCTTGGACCAACCGCTCATAAGGGAATTCGTCCTGCGGGTACTTGTACAGCGCTTTCATATAGGAATGCGTCGGAGTCGAATCGAGGTAGAAGTAACATTCCTTGACGTCCTCTCCGTGATTGCCTTGAGGACCGGACAAGCCGAACAACCGTTCCTTCAGAATCGGATCCCGTCCGTTCCAGAGCGCGAGCGCAAAACAGAGCCGGCAGCGCCGGTCGCAGATACCCAGCAATCCGTCTTCTCCCCACCGGTAGGCGCGACTGCGCGCATGGTCATGGGGGAAATGGTCCCAGCAGGTTCCGTCGGCTGAATAGTCTTCTCTGACGGTTCCCCATTGCCGTTCAGAGAGATACGGCCCCCATCGTTTCCAATCGCGGATGCGTCCCGTGTCCTCGGTCAGGCGCTTCGATTCACCACCGCGCGTAGTCTTCGCCATAGGCGTCTCCTTTTCCGTCGACTCTTCGCGATACAGGAAAACCGAGCAACCTCGGTTGACAATGTAACCGTAAGGTTGTTCCGTCTTGTGTTTGTGTCCAAACTCAGGCTTTCACCGGACCGCCTGATCCGGCTGGGTAATCGGCCAGCGGCACCCCGCCATCGCCCCAGACCTGCAGGATCGGTTCGACGATTCGCCAGGATTCCTCCGCTTCATCGTCACGAATCGACAGTGTCGGATCGCCGTCCAGAATATCGAGGAGCAGACGGGCGTAGGCAGGCAATGCTCCTGACGGGAACCCTGTGTCCAGTTCGACCTGTTCCAGATCGAACAGGTCGCCCGGCTCGTTGACATTGACCTTGAGCGCGATACGGTTGGGGTCTAATTCGATGGCGAGCACGTTCGGCACCGGCTGTGCCTCCTGTCCGAACGCCAAATGGGGCACGGGTTTGAAATGAATGGCGATCTCGCGGCGATCGCGACCCAAGGCCTTTCCCGTACGGAGCAAGAAAGGGACACCGGCCCATCGCCAGTTGTCGATCGACAGTGTCACCTGAGCGAACGTTTCCGTATTGCGTTCGGCCCGGACACCCTCCTCCTGCCGGTAGGGGAGGATCTCTTCCTTCCCGATGGCGCCCCGAGTGTACCGTCCGCGCATCGACTGCCGCAGGACTTCGTCCGGCGTGAGGCGGCGCACGGCCCGCAGCACGGCCACCTTGTGGTCTCGCAACGTCCGCTCGTCCAGCGCATGCAGCGGTTCCATGGCGATCAAGGCCAGCAACTGCAGCAGGTGATTCTGGACCATGTCGCGAAGCGCTCCTGTGACATCGTAGAAGGAGGCTCGACCGGCCGCCGTGATCGTTTCGTCCCAGATGATCTCGACCCGCTCGATATGGTGGGTGTTCCAGACCGGCTCGAAGATGCGATTGGCGAAACGCAGCCCCAGAATATTTTGCACCGTCTGCTTTCCAAGAAAATGGTCGAGCCGGAAGACATCGCGCTCCGGAAACGACTCGTGCAGGAGGCGATTCAACGCCTGCGCCGATTCCAGACTCTCCCCGAAGGGTTTTTCCAGCACTACTTTGCTGCCCTTGGGCAACTTCAGCGCGGCCAGCGACTCGATCGACGGGGCAAACAATCCGGGCGGCAGCGCCAGATAAGCCACCAGAGGATCCGTCACCTTGCCCAAAGCTTGAGCGAGCTGGTCTCGATCCGTCACGTCGACACGACGATAGTCCACTCTTCCGAGAATCGCCTCCCGCGTTCCCGCAACCCCGGCGGTACCGGGCGCCGCCAGCTTCTGTTCGAGATGACTTCGGAATCTCTCGGTATTCCAGTCGTCCCGCGCAACGCCCAACACGCGAAACCCCTCCGGCAACTTGCGCGTGTGATGAAGCCGGGCGATCGCCGGCATCAAGAACCTCGAGGTCAAGTCCCCCGAGGCCCCGAAAATCACCAAGGTCTGAATCATGCCGCCACCTCCAGTCTTCTTTTCATGCCGGTATCGCCCCCTTCGAGCCGACCCGCTTCAGCAGCGCGCGGGCCGGCGCTCCGTCGCCGCCGGCAATTTTCAGAGGCAGGCAGAGCATGTCGTACGAGCCGGGCCGAACCCGCGACAAATTCAAGCCCTCGATGATCCAGATGCCTGCCCTGAGCAAGATCGTATGGATTGCCGCCGTGTCCGATTCGTACCCGGCGATAGAGAGATAATCGATGCCGACCGTGCGTACGCGTCGAGCCACCAGCCAGCGGGCTGCCGCTTCGCTGAGCGAGACGAAATCCTTGAGAAATCGGTCTGTCTTCCAGCACCGGGGTGAGTTGCGCGTCTTGAAGACGATGCGCTCACCGCGCCGGACTCGATGCCGGCGCAACTCCTCGACCGTGATCAACGCCGGATCCGTGATGGCGATGACCCTCGCTCGACCGACTCCCGCGCTGACCGGCATCGCGTCGATCCCGAGGCCGGTCCGCAGAAAATGCAGCGGCGCGTCCATATGCGTGCCGGAATGCACCCCCAGCGAGAGCGCCGTGAGCGTGCAATCGTCGCCCCGGTTCAGGTCCAACAGACGCCGGACCTGCACCGGTGGATTGCCCGGCCACCGGACCATGCCTGTTCGGAGCGGCACGGTCACATCGATCCATGCGTTCTGCTTTGGCCGCTGCGTCATGACAGTTTATTTGAATTTTGTCGACGCGTTTTCGACTGCCGACTTCAGCTCGCTCCACGAGCCTTCGACGCCGGTCTTGAGGCTTTCCCACGCCTCTTCACCGGCGGCTCTGATTTCACCGAGCTTTGTCTGCGCCGCATCCCGCTTGGCCTTGAGCGAATCGAGTTGCTTCATGTATTCGATCTTGGCGCCTGCTTCAGCCTTGTCGGTCTTAGCCTTGAGCTCGTCGATCTTCGCGCCCCATTCCCGTAATTGCGCTTCCATCTTTTCGAGATACGCGTCTTTCAGGCTCATTGGTGTGCTCTCCTTTCCTGATGAAACTGAACATACGTGCTCGCGTCTTTGGTTTGCCCGGCTGCGTTCTTCGCCTTCTCGATGCCCTCCTTCGCGGGCTCGCTGCTACGACGCGCTTCGGCCGGCCGGCTCGCCGCTTACCCCCTCGACGCACTGTTCAAGGACTGCCTCCGTCGTCCTCGGCGGGGCCTGTCCTGGTTCGGACTGGGACAGACACCACGCGCAGACCCGGGAAAGGGTGTCAGCCCCCAGGCTCTTCATGCCTATTTCGCAACGCGACTGCGCAATTTTGCGACGAACCGTCATGAATCATGCGGGGTAACCTTGTCGATAAGATTGTCCATTGGCACACCCCGTTCTTCTTAAATACCCACCACGAAGGTTCGTTATTTAGCCGCTTCCTCGACTTTTTCGACAGCCTCTTGCCCCATTTCTTTGGCTTTCTCCACTCCCTCCTCCATTTTCTCCTTACTCTCCTCCATCACTTGACCGGCTTTCTCCACGGTTTCATCGACCTTCTTTCCGGCTTGCTCAGCCGGCCCTTCTTGTGTGCAGCCGATTCCAAAACAAAGAATGGCGGATGCCAACATGATCGAGCAACTCCGACAAAGACGTGTCATGGCTATCTCCTTTCGTCGTTCATAGGTTTGAGTGACTGCGAGCGCTCCCACAACTTCGAGAGATCGTCCCGGAAGGTCCTCCGAATCTTCCGGAGATTCAACCGGAGGCACTTCATCCATTCGCATAAGACCGTCGTTACTCCATCCTCCTTTCCTTCCGCAGCAATCGCGCCAAATTGACCCCGCTCGAGATCACGCCGATATGACTGAACGCCTGGGGGTAGTTGCCGAGAAAGGCTCCGGTCGATGGATCGATTTCTTCCGGCAGCAATCCCAACGTGCCGGCCCTTGCGCAGAGCGAGTTGTATAACTCCAGCGCCTCGTCGAGCCGGCCTTGCTTGGCAAGATTGTCCACGAGCCAAAAGCTACAGAGCAGGAAAGCGCCCTCGTGGCCGTCGATGCCGTCGGGTGATTCGTCCGGCAAGTACCGGTAGAGCAGCCCCTTGCCCGCCCCCAATCGTTCCGAAATCGCGCGGGTCGTGGCGACCATGTGGGGATGA
>CAZVEZ010000107.1:0-8898 GCA_964626135.1 uncultured Nitrospira sp. | reverse complement strand
CGACAAGGCTTTGTTGATTTCCCGGATGAGGCTCCGCTCAATTTCCGCGACTTCCTCCGCGCTCACGCTGAGGATGCGCCCACCCTGGGCCAGTTTTTCAAAGTCGGCTTTGACGTTGAGGCGAGTGATGTTCGAGGGGAGCGCATGCAGCGACAGCACATATTGATTCCGTGAGCCGGGGACTTCAAGTGAGGTAGGAGGGGAGACTTTTCGCTCCGTCACGTAGATCGCTTTCTGATCGGTCTTGATGCTCACTTTGATGCGGTACCCATTGCGGCCGAGCGCGTCTTCCGCAATCTTGGCGACGCTGCTTAAGGGGCGGGGGATGTCTTCAGTTTGAGTGCCTTTTTCATCGACATAGATAGTCTGCGCCGCTTGCGCCGTTGCAATTTTCTGGACATCGGCGCTCAGCTTTTTTGTCTGGGCTGCCTGTATCGCGAGATCATCGGCCGCGGCTTTGGCGTCGGCCTTGGCGCTCTCGGTCGATTTCTTTGCGTCGCGCAGCTCCTGGTTCAGCAAATCGATCTGCTGCTGCATGACCTTGTTTCCGTCCTGCAACGAAGCCACGACCGATTCCTCCTTGGCCAGTTGTTTGCGGAGCGACTCATTTTCCGCTTTGAACGGAGAGTCGTCAGGTTTGCAACCGCTTGCAAAGACACAGAGTGCGATTGCTCCGATCCACAAGCCCGCATTACTCATGACGGTTTGTCGCGGAATCGCGCAGTCGCGTTGCGAGACGGGCATGCGGAGCCGCGAGATCCCGAGGCGTACTTGAACAGTACGTCGAGGGGATGAGTGGTGAGCCTGCCAGCCGAAGGCGCGTCGCAGCAGCGAATCCGCGATTGCAGCAGAAGCGCTCATGAGTAATGCGGGCAAGGTCCATTGGTTCAATTGGGTCTTGTCGTGCACGTCACATCCCTCCATTTGATTTTCGGGATTATCTACGCTTCGCGCCGGCTTGTCCACGACGGATTCCATGAATTGACCGTGCTGCAGGCTCGACGCTATGCTTCACCGATGATGATTCGCTTGACAGTTCTGAGCATCGCGCTGGTGTTCACGGACGTGCTTTTCGATTTTCCTGGAGCGATGGCTCGGACGGATCGGACGGTCATTGTAGCTGAAGACTATGCCTTATACGACCAAGTGGTGGCGAGCAAGTTTCTTACCTCAGCGACGCAGTTGGTCGTGATTGAACGGATGACCCGGTTCCGTCTTTCTCCAGATCAGGAGGGGGCGTCGACGATCGGGGCATTTGAGGAGCACGAGTATTTTGATAGCGAACTGCCGATGGACCTGGTCAGGGAGTTCATCGCGGTCAACCGGGAACCCGGCCGGCTCGAAGGACGATTTCACTTTGGCGCCGGCTACCGGTTTGCCACAGGGGATGCGCTCGAAGAGCCGGAGGTCTCTCTCACACCGTACGGTTGGGGGCCGGCACCGTTCTTTGTTGCGCCTGTCTCCATCAGAGGCGAAGTGGGAAAGACACTATCGCAGATGTCGGAGCCCCTCCCCTGGGCTCGCGCAAGACCGGTTCAGGCGCCGCCGGTCTTGGATCGTCTGGCCTTCTCTCGCGTTGCGCGAAGTCTTCGCAACGATCACGCGTTGTTGTATGTCGAAACGATACGTCCCGATGGCACTGGAGCGGGATTCCTCGTGTGGTGTCGCCGTCAGGGCCGCCGCTGGACATTGTTCGATACGGAAGTCATCTGGACCATTCAGGTGCGAGCAGAACCGGACGGAGGGCCGCCGCTTGCGCCCTGATGTGCGTGGGCGGTAGCATGCGTTCACGATGCCGGCTGTAATCCGAAAAACCTTTTCCGTCCCGCCGCTCGGTTGCAATTGTTCGATCATTGGAGATCCGGTGACAAAGCAGGCGATCGTCGTCGATCCCGGCGGAGCGCACGAACGAATTCTCCAAGAGCTGCACCAACTCGGATTCATCGTCAGTCACATTCTCCATACCCATGCGCATTTCGATCATTTTCTCGCCTCAGGCGAAATGAAGAAGGCGACAGGGGCGACGATCTGCCTGCATCAGAGTGATCGTGAGCTCTGGGAAAATCTTGAATTACAGTGCCGGATGTTCGGCGTCGCCTACGTGCCTGTTCCGATGCCCGACTATTGGTTGAAGGATGAGGAGAAGTTGCTGGTCGGGCAGATCTCCGCCAGCGCGCTCCATACGCCAGGGCATACCCCCGGGTCTATGAGTTTTCATTTTCCGGACGACAACTTGGTCTTGGCCGGCGACACGCTCTTTCGCGGCGGTATCGGTCGCACTGATCTCTGGGGCGGAGACTTCGACGCCATCGAGCGATCCATTCGCGAGCGATTGTACACCTTGGGAGATGCTACGATTGTGGTGACGGGCCATGGACCGGAGACCGAAATCGGAGTCGAGAAGGAGACGAATCAGTTTTTCCGTATCTGAATGTGGCAGCGGAGGTGACCATGAAGGGACTCAAGCGACTCGTCCTCTTTCTCTGTTTTCTCGGTACACTCACGCTGCCGGTTGCGCAAGCAAGCGAGTCTCCATCGGCAGCCTCTGAACAGGTTACAATCAGCGAGGTACAGGTTCGTCTCTCCGATCATGGCCCTGTTGTTCTGTTGTTGGCTGAAGGCAGGGCCATCCCGATATTCGTCGATTTTACGGTAGCACGGTCGATTCAAGGCGCGTTGAACGGCGAGAAGCACCCTCGCCCCCTCTCTCACGATTTGATGCATAGCATGATGGAGACATTCGGCGCTCAGGTAACGCAGACCGTCATTACATTGAAAGAAGGCACATACTACGGTTCGCTGGCGGTGGCGTTTCGTAATGAGGTCAAGGTATTCGACAGCCGGTCGTCCGATTCAATCGCGCTTGCTGTTCATTTCAAGGCGCCGATCATCGTGGGACGGGATTTACTGAACTCCGCGGGGCGTGCATTGGGCGAATCGAAGACGGAAACATTATGAGGGGCTATTCTTTCTCCATCCGAGCCCGGAGTCGTGCAAGGCGTTTGTCGGTGGACTGTTTAATGAAGGCCATGTTTTCTCCGAGGTGCTGCTCGGCGGTGATTTTTCCTTCCTCGCGCCGTTTCAGCTGGTCTAAGCCGAATTGCGCAATCGAGGGGCCGTCTTCCTGGTTCAGCGATTTCCAGATCGCCGCACATGTGGCCTGTTTGGCGACGGGGTACTTGTCGCAGGGCGGATCGGCCGCCCATGCGATCCCCGAAGTTGCTCCCAGCAGGATGAATGCCAACACCGATGCAGTCATGGGACGGCTACTTCCGGCATGAATTGCTCCTTTCATTTTGGCTCACGATAACACAACGCAACGTGTCTTGCAGACGATCGACGTGCATGAACAGTCGGCCAAGAAGCGCCTCGTCCGCTGAAGCCGGCGGTGGTATCGCCGGTCGTCATTGTTAGTCGAATGGCGACAGTATCTGCCTGCCGATACGACGGTGTTGGATCTGGGTTGCGCAGGTGGCGGGTAAATTTATTCGCGCAGAAATAGAGTTGAGCCGTCTGCGTTATTTCGAAGGAGGTGGCTCCGAGGCTGTCAGGCGATCGAGCGTCACATAGATCTTGTCGTCGAACGTATAGTAGCCACCCTGATCGATGTCGTGCATGATGCAGAGCGGTGAAAAAATCACGAGGCAGCCGACAATATCTCCGATGACCCACCAGGACCAGGTGCGATCGATTTTGAACGAGGTCGGTTCGAAGCCCTCCCTGTTCACCTGTGCGAGGTGGTCGCCTTTGCGGCTTAAGGTGACAGTGCCCGGCGCTGTGAGATGCAGATAGTTATCGATGACGACTGCGGTTTCCGGCGGGTTGGTGAAAATGGTGACCGACTGTTTATCGGAGTGGACCCAGGTTCCACAGCCTGAGAGTCCTCCAATCAAGGCGCACAGCACAAGGCTTTCTAGCCACAGCTTGCCGTTCCTCATCTTTCACTCCATTCAAATATTCATGGCTTCGGTCACGTCGTGGAGCGTCGCTTTGGCAACTTCGCCGGCCCGGCGGCTGCCTTCGGTCACGATGTCGTTCAGATGCGCGGGATCTTTGCTCAGGCGCGTACGCGCGTCCCACATCGGTGTCATGCGTTCCACGACTCGATCGGCGACGAGTTTCTTGCAATCGATGCAGCCGATGGCGGCGGTCCGGCATTCGGTATTAATCTGCTCCTGAATCATCGGCAATGAAAAGATTTTGTGAAAATCGTACACCGGGCAGAGGTCCGGATTTCCGGGGTCATGGCGCCGGACCCGGGCGGGATCGGTGACCATCGTCTTCAGTTTTTGCCGCACGATCGGTTCGGGATCAGACAGGTTGATCGTATTGCTGTAGCTCTTGCTCATCTTCCGGCCGTCCGTGCCGAGCACTTTCGGAAACCTGGTGAGCTGCTCCATCGGCTCCGGGAACACCGGCTTGTAGAGGCTATTGAACCGGCGGGCGAGTTCCCTGGTGAGTTCAAGGTGCGGCAGCTGATCTTTCCCTACCGGGACGAAATCAGGTTTGTAGATGAGGATATCCGCGGCTTGGAGGACCGGATAGCCGAGAAATCCATAGGTGCTCAAGTCGCGTTCCTTCAGCTGTTCCTGTTTTTCTTTATAGGTCGGATTCCGTTCCAGCCAGGCGATAGGAATCATCATGGAGAGCAGGAGATGCAAGACGGCATGTTCGGGGATACGCGATTGCACGAACACCGTGGCTTTCGCAGGATCGATGCCCGCAGCAAGCCAGTCGATCAGCAATTCGCGGACGAACTCCCGGATGCGGCCGGTATCGGCATAGTTCGTCGAGAGCGCGTGCCAGTCGGCGACAAAAAAGAAACAGTCGAAGTCGCTCTGCAGACCTTTCCAATTTTCCAAGGCGCCGAGATAGTTGCCGAGATGCAACAGTCCGCTTGGTTGCATGCCGCTGAGGACTCGTTTCCTGGGTGTGGTCATGGTGTGTTTCCCGCTCCGAGACCGACGGCGGTGGAGAGAATGGAGTTGGATAGACTGTGAGTCAAGGTGCCGGCAATGGTATGGATCAGATGAATTTGTGGATCGAGTATGATCAATCCCATCAGAATGAACATGCCATAGGGTTCCACGCGCATGAGGGCCGTTGCGGCGGTCCTTGGGAGAAGGCTTGTGAGAATTCTTCCGCCGTCTAATGGGGGGAGCGGCAGCAGGTTGAACAGCATCAAGAGCACATTGATCAAGACGGAGTAGACCGACATCACGGCGATCGGCAGGAGAAACATCTGGTGCAACATGTCCGGCGGACTTGCGGATTCAGATTTGGACCAGTAGTTTCCAACCGCGGGATCGATCGTCAACACACTCGCGAAGAGGACGGCGCTGCCGACGGCCAGCGCGAAGTTCATGGCCGGCCCTGCCGCCGCGACGAGCGCCATATCGCGGCGTGGTTGGTGCATGGCGCGCGGGTCGATCGGGACCGGCTTGGCCCAGCCGAGGAAGAATCCTCCCGGCAAGAGCAGACAAATGAGCGGCAGGATGACCGTTCCAAACGGATCGATATGCGCCAACGGGTTTATGGTGAGCCGGCCCTGGAGTTTGGCCGTCGGATCGCCGCACCGATAGGCAACCCAGCCATGGGCGTATTCGTGCAAGACCATCGCGAAGAGGAGCGGAAGGCCCATGTAAGAAATTGTGTGGAGGATTTGCGGCAAAGAGTTCATGCGCCGGCCCTTCTTAGTTTATCTGAATGAATCGGCCTCGTTTGATTTGCATGAGGAAGAGTGGACGATTCAATGTTCCATCCGGCCCGAATGCCGCCGGTCCTGCAAGAGAGGAGAGGCCCGGGTCGGTCTGAAGCAAGTCTTGGACGGCTTCGCCCGATGAGGCGCCTTTGTGCACCGCATCGATCACCAGTTTTGCGGCATCGTAGCCCTGCATGGAAAAGAGTGTCGGATTGGTTTGAAACCGCTTTTTGTATCGGTCGACGAAGTCCTGCACGGTCGGGGTGGAACTGTCGACAAAAAAGCCATCGACGAACACGGCTCCGTCGATTGATGAATCGGCCGTGCGTGCAAAGTCCGGCGAGTTCCATCCATTTGCGCCCAGGAAAGGAACTTTCATGTCGTGAAAATTCAGCTGAGCGGTAATGATGCCGGCATCGGCTGCACGGCCTGGAATGAAGATCGCGTCGAATCCCGGCGTATAGAGAATTTTCTTGTCCAACTTCGTCCGTTTCTTGGCGGGACTGGTCTGATCGATCGGCACTGATAAGCCATACCTCTTGAGGTCCTCCGCCTTCATGCGTTTCAGCTGGGCGCTCATGTCGGTTTCGCCTTCTTTGTAAGACTCAATGGCGATGATTTCCCCTTCGTGCTCGCGCACTTCTTGGGCGAAGAGCCGGGCCAATTCGCGGCCGTACGCGGTATCCGGGTGCAGGATGCAAAACCGGCGGAATCCTTGCTCCTTGATGGCGTAGGCCGCGATCCACTTGGCTTGCAGTTGAAACGTGACGGCTGTGCTGAACGTGTAGTTGCCGAGCCGTCTGACGTTGGGCAAGGTCGCCGTCGGTGTGATCAGGGGGATATGGGCTCGCTCGGCGAGTTCAGCCATGACCGGAAGACTTTTCGAAAGGAGCGGGCCGATCACCGCGAGCGGACGATCGGTATTCAGCAGCCCGGAGAAGTCGTCCAAGAATGAGCCGAAGTCGGATTCGAAATCTTTGACGATGAGACCGATCGTTGTGCTTCCAGCCCGGTCTCTGTTTGCTTCGACGGCCAGTTGAATTCCGCTGAGAACTTCATTGGCAAAAGGGGCGAGTTTTCCTGAAAGCGGAAGCACCGCAGCGATGAAAAACTGGTTGGACTGTAGCTTCGCTTGGAGTGTAGCAAGGAGTTCAGAGGTTTTGGCTGCCTGCGGGTGTGCCGGGAAATTCACGAGAAACTGCTGTATTTGCCGTAGAGCCTGGTAGTCTTCTCCGCGGACGATATAGAGGTCGATGAGCCGGAGAGATGCGAGATCGCCGGGAAAGCTGCCAGGGAAAGTGCTCCGTATTTGCTCGAGCGTTTTCTTGTCGGACGTCTCGCTGGCCAGTTTGCGAATACGGGTCCGGACATCTTCCGCTTGGTCTTCGGTTCCCAATGCGAGTTCGTCAAGCCATGCTTGAATGGCGCGGGTCGCATCCTTTTTTTGCGCATAGAGGTCACCGCTCAACTGCAAGGCTTCGCGTTTCGCGCCCTCATCGTTCGAAAAATTGCGCAGGCCTGTCAAGATCGGCAGGGCAAGATCGAGGTTTCCCATCGCCGCATGGATTCGGGCTTGCAACAACTTGCCCCGGTCCGTCACTTCTGAATTGGGGAATTCGGTTTGCAACTGCTGCAAGTACTTGAGGGCGTCCGTATCTTGCTTTGTGCGGTGCAGGGCTGCGCCAAGGAGTAAATAGGTGTCGTCAAGCAGATCGGGTTTCGGAGAGGTAGCCAGAAAACGACGGAGTATGCTGATGGCCTCTTCGGCTTGATCCGCGTTGATCAGGCGCTTTGCCTGGTTCAGCGTGGGATGACTTGCAGGGCTTGCGGGTCCTGTCTCTGCATGGGCGAGGAGGGCGAATTCGAGCCCGCTGACCGGCCAAAGCATACTCCAGGCAAGTATGGCCACCTGGTACCAGCGTACCGAACGTCTGTCCGCGCGATGTGAAGACAGGGATACCAACGGATGGGCCATGAGCTCCTAGGCGATGTGGAGGATACGCCATGCGCACGTGACTACTATCGGAAACCCTGTAGGGTGTCAAGGTAAACTCCCCGCGCAGGCTTCGTTGTGTTCGTCTGCGCGATTGGCTATCATCGTAAAGATGATTCCGGATCCGCTGGCCGAGCGATACTTGAGCCATCTTCGGGTAGAAGGTGGTCTCTCCTTCAACACGATCGAAGCCTATCGCCGCGACTTGAGTAAATTTCATTCCTATTTGCGTCGAATCGGTGTCGGACCGCTCGGGTCTCTGACGCCGGAGACGTTGACGGGATTTCTTCATTCATTGCAACAGGCACGATTGTCTCGCGCTTCTTCTGTCCGATGTCTTTCGGCTGTTCGAGGATGGCTCCGGTTTCTGATGCGAGAACGGATGATTACAGAGAGCCCTACCATCGGTCCGGTTGCGATATCCCGAGGTGTTCGGCTTCCCAAAACGCTGTCGCAGCAAGACGTTACCGCATTGTTGGAGCTGGGTGCCGTTCCAACTCCCGAAGATCTGCGTGACCGTGCGATGGTAGAGTTACTCTATGCGACGGGGCTTCGCGTATCAGAATTGGTGATGGCGGAAGTCCCGCAGGTAAATCTCGATGTCGGGTATCTCCGGGTCACAGGCAAGGGCGCGAAGCAGCGGCTTGCGCCGATGGGCGAGGGAGCTCGACAGCTTCTGCAGCAGTATATGGAAGAAGCGCGGCCTGAACTTCTCAAGAAACGAGCGTCACGGTATGTGTTCGTGTCGAGGCGGGGCAGACCGTTGACTCGGCAAGCCTTTTGGAAGTTGCTGCGAAACCGTGCGCGGCGCGCAGGAGTGACACAGGTCATTTCGCCTCACATGCTCCGGCATTCGTTTGCGACGCATCTGCTCGAAGGCGGTGCGGATCTTCGTTCTGTTCAGGTGATGCTCGGCCATACGAATATCGCGACGACGCAGATCTATACGCACGTTGAACGGGGACGCCTCAAACGAGTGCATGATAAATATTTTCCTCGCGCAAGCCGGCGTCAGGGGCATACAGCATAATCGATGAGACATAATTCTGAAACGGAATGCGCAGCCGCCGAAAACGGCAAGAACAGTGCGAGATTCGATTGACAAGGCTATGAGGAGTTGGTAGCATCCGCCGAGGTTGTTAAGAAAAACGGGCGGATAGCTCAGTTGGGAGAGCGCTGCCCTTACAAGGCAGAGGTCACAGGT
>CAZVEZ010000106.1:0-9025 GCA_964626135.1 uncultured Nitrospira sp. | reverse complement strand
CATTCTGGTCGCACTGATCGGCAATGCGGCCGAACATTCTACGGCCGTGATGGTCGCGGTGAAAAACAAGATGGATCTCGCCTATGGTATTGCTGTCGGGTCAAGTCTGCAGATTGCGCTGCTCGTGGCGCCATTGCTCGTCTTCGCCAGTTATTTCTTCGGAGTGCCGTTGGATCTGATCTTCACACCGTTTGAGGTGGCTGCGGTGACGATCTCGGTTCTCATTGTAGGATTCGTGGCGATGGACGGAGAGTCGAATTGGATGGAAGGTGTGATGTTGATCGGGGTCTATGCGATGCTGGCCATCGCCTTTTTCTTCCTGCCGGCATAGCAGGATGCTGAAAAAGCCTGTTTTCTCACCCGCCCAACCCCTGCGCGCCGAGACGCGATTTTCCCGAGCTTCGTTCTCACCTCGAAAGCATCCTCAATGTAGCTCACATGGAGAACAAGTTGTCTTGGCAGCTTGGGGCGGGCGGGTGAGAACTGCTACGCCTCCGGTGCTTCCATCGGCTGCGGCCTTGCTGGCAGGCTTTTTGAGCATCCTGCAGTTCAGAATTTATCCATGTCGATGACTTCTGTTGCATCCCACAGATTTTTTTGCTCCGCATCTGCCAGCGCCTTCACTCGATCCTCTTCCGTCTCTTCGCCGAACCGAACCGCTTGTACTGGCACAGTCGCGTCCTGCTCGGGCGGTGTGGAATCTGCCTCTGGCTGCGCCGGCTGTCTTTTTCGCTTCTTGGCAGGGTCCATATTGACTGGCATGACAACTCCCCTGTGATCTGCGTTCAGTCTCCACCCGACCCAGGAAGAAAGTCAATCGAGTCAGGTGGTCGTCAGCGGCAATGGGCCGCGCTGCACGTCCCGCCTGTCCCGCTCGTCTCGCGCAACATTGTCAGTACAGTTGTCCGGCGATCGTGTCTGCCTGGAGGCGGCCTCGCGCCGAAAGCCTGCTGCGCTCACCGTCTTCTTCGATCAACCGTTCAGCGAGTAACTGTGCGGTAACCGCCGCATGACCATAGTTTGCGGCATGCTGATGAAGGTGGGAGGTGGGAATTCCTTGAAGAAGCCGCAACCCAAAAATCACCGCATCGCGGAGTTGCTCTTGTTTCGAGAGTTCGCTGCGATCTTCGATAGGAAGACGGCTTTCCGAGAGCGATGTGTTGTAGACCGCAAGGTCGGCGACGTTACCGAATCTCATCCCGTCCAGATAGGACTGTGCGCTCGGGCCCAATCCCAGGTATTCGCCATTGGTCCAGTAGAGCAGATTGTGCCGGCAGGCATATCCCGGTTTGGCATAGTTCGACACTTCATACCGTTCATAACCGGCGCCCACGAGTATGTGTTGAGCGGCATCGTCCATTTCAATCTGAAGTCCTTCGTCCGGAGCTGGACTTCGTCCACGTTGGATGTTGGACGCGAGCGTCGTACCTTCTTCGATCGTGAGGGCATAGCAGGACAGGTGTGTCGGCTCCAACGTAAGACAGTTGGTGAGTGTTCGTTGCCAGCCCTCCAGGCTTTGGCCTGGGAGTCCATACATCAAGTCGAGGTTGATGTTGGTGAATCCGGCGGCTCTGGCCTGAGTGACCGCTACAACGGTCTGATGAACGGCGCCGGGGCGTCCGACCCGAGTCAGGTCGCGATCGTCCATCGATTCTGCGCCGAAACTAAGTCGCGTGACGCCGGCCTGAAGCAGGTGTCCGAGATCCTGCTCGGAGATCGTGGAGGGGTGCGCTTCCACTGTGATCTCACAATCTGAGGCAAGGAGAAGATGTGAGCGAATCTCGGATAGGATTGCGAGAAGCTGAGCCGTGGCGAGCGCCGTCGGAGTGCCTCCCCCGAGGTACACGGATTGGATGGGACGGTCTGCGGCCAGGTATTGTTGCGTCGACAGCCGGATTTCATGAAGGAGGGATCGGACAAAAGTCTCTGCGCGGCCCTCGCGATGGATTTCAAGGTAGAAGGCGCAGAAGTCGCATCGCTGCCGGCAGAAGGGGATGTGGAGGTACAGACCAAGGGGAGGAGGCATCATGACAACAGGCTGAATCCTTGCGGTTTGGAAAAATCCCGCGCGAGGACGATTTCAATTTCATCGGCGGGAGAGACCCCGCGATTGCGCACATGCGCCTGCCATGATTTGTGCTGACGCAATGATTCGAAGAGTACCTTGAGCAGGTCTGGTTTGATTCGCGCCTCCCACTCACGCACCCAGGCAAGGTGTTCCTCCTCGCCTTCGTACTCATCGGGGAACGAGGCCTCCAGGCTGAATCGAACCGTAAAAGTTTTTTCTTCTTGATACATAGCGCTCCAGATTGCGAAGTGGCCGGCCCGATCTTATAATACCCCCCAGTATAAGGAGTACCATCCATGCCTATCTTCGAATATGTCTGCGGGGAATGCAATCATCGGTTCGAGCTGTTGGTCTACGGTTCAGCCCAGGCCGCCTGTCCGAAGTGCAACACCACGAAGTTGGAGAAACAGATCTCCTCCTTCGGCGTCGGCGGCACGGATGGCTGGGTGCTGCCGGGTAATGGGGGAGGAGCCTGCGGAAGCTGCGGCGACCCGCGCGGCCCCGGTTCTTGCTCCACCAATTGACCATGGAGTCCGGCGATCAGGCTCTGCAGCGCGCGATTACCACCATCTCTCAGTCCGATCCGCTTCCAAAGCTGCTGGAGCAAGTGAGGCTCGGCCGGATGAAACCCACCGATGCCGGGCTGCGCGCTGTCATCGACTCATGGATGGACACCTATCGAACCGTCATTGAGTCCGGTGGATTCACCAGGCAGGCCCTGCGCCGCATCGACCCGCATCCTCGTCTCGCAATCCTGATCGAATGTGGAGTGTTGACGGGTGAACAGCAGACTGTTACCGCCCTTCGCGCGAGTTTTGAGCGGGCCGTTGCTGCCGCAGCGGAGTGATCGCTCTGCCCTGTGTGGCCTCCTGGGCTTCGCCGTTCTATTCCTGACCGGAGGATGGATTGGCGAAGGACGAGCTGACGACGTGCTTGGGGCGAGACCGCTGTTGACGATTGCGCCCAAGGATCTCCATACCATCCTGCCTCCGGACTCCAATCTTCTTCTTGATCCTCGTTCAATCGAGCAGTTTCTCGACGCATTGGATTCGACCCCGCCCGATTGGGCGGTGGTCTACGGTCATGGTCATGACGACCCTGCGCATGATGAACGACTGTTCACGCTGAACCGTGAGCGCGACGCGAAACGCGCAGGCAATTCCGCGCTGACACAACGCGTCACCTTTATCTGGCTCGGCGAATTGTCCCGGTACGATGCGGAGGCCGGTGGTTTTCGCATTGCGCTCGGTCCGCTATTCACGCCTACTCGGTGGGGTGTCGTGCGTTTCAAATGCGAAAATCTTCCGGGCACTCTTGTGGCGGAGGTCTCATCGACGATGCGGCGCGAAGTCGAGCAACGATTTGTGCGAGGCGAGTCTGTTGATCTCACTGTGGCCATGACAGGGCGGCTCATTCCCGATGAATCGGTGGTATACGATTTCTCGCACGGCCAAGATGGAGTCGGCGTGATTATGCCGGTGGTGACGGTCGAACGACTCGATTATCTGCTGACGAATAAATAAATCGGCGACGCGCGCCGTTCTGCGTACGTACTCTTCCTTGTTTGATTCCGCCATCCCGACCGGGCAGTCCTGAACAGACGTGACGCACCTCTCAGCCGCCATGCTGTAGGGTTTAACAGTCGGTCCTTAGACCGTCTCTCCGCAGACATTCATAATATTGCCAGCTTCAGGAGGATGTATCCGGAGCGCATGCCCAGGGGCATTGGTCTTGCTCCATTTTCGTGCTCCGATGTCGAACGCGAGACCGCGCGACAGTCGCCATGGAACAGGAGGCCGGCAATGACTCGCGTCACAACTCAAAGAAATATGCATGGGGCACGACGATGCAGGATTGATCCCGGTCATATCTCGAAGTCCTATGGCGCGGCGCTGATGCTGGCGCTCGGATTTCAGGGACTGCTTTCGGGTGCAGTCGATGTCGCACCGTTATATGCGTCCGAAACCGTGATGGGGTCCGGGCATTCGCTGATAAAGTCCGATGCCCATCGAGATCCACGCGTAAACGGTCTCGGAGCTCTTCCATCGGTGAAATCCAACCTCAAGCCGAAGATGAAACCGGATGGATCGAATATCGGAAAGAAGCCCCGGATGCTGATCCGAAAACCGTCGTCTCGTAGGGGTCAAGCTGAATCTCTTCAGCAGACAGAGCAGGAGCGTCCATCCAGCACACCGCCGGCAGTTGAGCAAACGGCAGTTGAGACGACAGGCTCAGTTGCCGGGATGGCAAAGATGGGAGCAGGCATGAGCCCGGGTGTTTCGCCGGCGTTGTCCGGAAGATCCCTCGCAACCACAGCGCCGAGCATGCCGGCGGCGTCGGCCATTACCGGGGCGGCCGCGGCATCGCCTGGTTCGTCGATGGGCGCCGCCGGATCGGGTAGATCCACTCCAAACGGGGGAAGAAGTGTGCAGAATCTGTTGAAACAGTTACCAGGTTTGCAGCAGCTTCTCAGAGCCCATCCCGGCCCTCCTCCTGAGGTGATTGCCGCTCCCGCGCCGTCGTTGGGACCGCCGCAGGCTGGATTGCCCCCGCCTCCGGCGAATTGGCCGGCGTATCATGTGCTGAATCGACTGGCCTACGGGGGTACCCCCAATCAGCTCAACACCATCTCGCATCTCACGCCTGAGGAAGCAGGCCGATGGGCGATTCGCTACATGAAGGAACAGCTTGAGCTGGATCCGAACAAACCTTGGCCGGCGAATCTGCACAACACCAATCCGCTCCCGGCTCCGATTGTACTTGACGATTCGGCGCTCGGCCCTCGGCTTGCGGCGGATCGCGCTGATTGGCGAACAGAAGGCGGGCTGCCGGATGTTTTGGCGCCATCGCTGAGCGAACTGCAAGATTACGATTTGATTCGAAAAGTCTATAGCAGGCGGCAACTCAGGGAGAAGATGGCCTATTTCTGGGACAATCATTTCAATACCAATTATCGAACGCATGGCAAGGGGCAGTACGAACTGGCGGAAAACGAAGCGTTCAGGGCGAATGCGTTCGGGACATTCATCGATCTGCTCATGGCGAGCGCCAAGAGCAGCGCGATGATGATCTATCTCAACACCGATGTGAGCCGGAAAGAAAATCCGAACGAGAACTATGCGCGGGAATTGCAAGAGTTGCATACCCTCGGAGTCGATGTGAACGGCAATCCGAACGGGTACTCACAGGCCGATATCGTGGAAGCCGCCAAAGCGTTTACCGGTTGGACCACGTTGGACGTGGCCCGGCCTGGCTTCCGGTTCATTGCCGGCCGGCATAGCCCTGGCGCGAAGCAGTTTTTAGGGCAGGCGGTGGCGTTTAACGGCGCCGGGCCCGGTGAAGGCGAGCAGGTGCTGACCATTGCCTCCCGCCATCCGGCTACTGCCGCGCATCTTGCCAAGAAACTGTGCATGTACTTCGTCAACGACACACCGTCTGCCTCGCTGTTAAACGAAGTCGCGTCCGTGTTCACCGATTCCGGCGGCGACATCAAGAAGGTGTTGATCGCGATCTTCACCTCCTCGGATTTCATGAGCGTCAGCAACTATCGAAGTCTGGTCAAGACACCGTTGGAATTCGTGGCGAGCGTCCATCGTAACCTTGGCGTCTGGTCGCCGATGGATCCGTTTAGGAATCGTTTGGTGAGAATGGGGCAGGGGCTGTACGAGAAGGCGCCGCCGACGGGATATAAGGAGGCAGCCGATGAGTGGCTGAACACCGACGTGCTGTTCAACGAAGTCAGTTTCGCCTATGAAACGACGATTCCAGGATTCGGCTCCACGATTCGATTTGGATCTGATACTAGCGGGGGATTAACGCGGCTATGGTTGCAGAGCCTGAACCTCAGCACAGAGGAAGATGTTCTGGGCTTCCTCCTCAACTTGGCGTTCGATCGGCAAGTCAGTCTGACGGAGTATCAGACGTTGCTGGCGACTCTTCGAAGCGGTGGCGGGACGTTTAATCTCGATAGATCCAGCGTCGAGACGCCGCTCGACCGAACGCTGGCGACCATGTTGGCCAGTCCGCGCTACAAATATCAGTGAGGTGGTTATGGAAACGTGTGAACGGTGTCAGGCAGAACAGGCAGAACAATCACGTCGAACGTTTTTGAAGCGCGCACTCGGAGTTGCGGGCGCGACCCTCGTCTTACACTTCTTCCCTGCGCCATTCATCGGGCGTCCTGCGTCGGCAGCGAACAATGCGGGGAAGACGTTGGTGGTCGTGTTTCAACGCGGCGGCAACGACGGCCTGAACACGATTGTGCCGTATACCGATCCTCAGTACTATGTCGTGAGGCCGTCGGCACTGAACGGAGCGGGCAATATCGGCATCCCTCGCCCTGGAGCCGGCGATGGCGCCGGGATTGATCTTCCCGACACAGGGTTCGCCATGCATCCGGCCATTCAACCGTTTCTCGATTTATACAATAACAATGTGTTGGCGATTGTGACACAGGCGGGGTTTGCCGGTTCGACACAATCACACTTTACAGACCAAGACACGATCGAACGAGGATTCTTCCACGCGACGGACGGCTGGCTCAATCGCTATCTTCGAGCAGTCGGCGCTGTGGGGGCGACCACCATTCGCGCAGCCGGGATGGGGAGTGTGTTGGCTAATTCGTTGCGTGGGACGGCTCTGGTCCCCGCCATCAATGATCTGTCGTCTTTGAGTTTCGCGCGGCTCGGCAGCTCAAAAGCGCCGTTGGAATCGAACCTCAGGGCGATCTATGCGCAAGACCCTCAATCGACAAGTACGAATTCCTATAGTCGCTTGGTGCATGCCTTGGGCCCGGATATGTTGAGTCGTGTCGCGGCTATTGAAGCGATCGGTCCGGCGGTTCCTCAGAACGGTGCCGTGTATCCCAATACCTCTTATGGCAGACAGCTTCGCGATGTCGCGCATATTATCCGATCGGGAATGGGGCTCGAAGTGGCCACGGTCGATATCGGAGGGTGGGATACGCATGACGACCAGGGGGGCGGTGGAGGCGCCACGTTGCAACAAGGAGCGAGATTGGCGGAGTTCTCAGGAGGGATCCGCGCGCTCTACAACGATCTGGGGCCGCTGATGAGCAACGTGGTTCTGTTGACCTGTACCGAATTCGGCCGGACTGTCAGGCAAAATGCCAGTGGTGGAACCGATCATGGGAAGGCCTCGGTCTGGTTTGTACTCGGAGGCGGGATCAAAGGCGGTCTGTATCATGGCGCGGCTGGATTTCCGTCATCGCTCATCGATGCCAATCTCGACTCGGGCCGGTACATTCGACCCACCGTGGAATTCCGCAATATCTTTTCTGATGTGCTGGTCAGGCATTTCGGCGTCAACGCGACGGAGTTGAACAGCGTGTTTCCCGGTCAAGTTCATCTGCCGGTGGGATTATTCGTGTAAATGGATGCCTGCCCTAAAACGCGTCCTGCGCGCAGCGAAAGCCGGTTCCGCTGGGGCGGCTATCCATCAGACCCCAGTCGCGATCGCTTGTGCGAAGGCTGATAGCGGGCTTGAGCCAGGATCCGCCACGCATTGCTTTGATCGCGCCGCGAGAAGGTCCTTGAGGATCTGAGAGCGGCGCCTCTTTATAGTAGTTGGGGTTATACCAATCCTGGACCCATTCAGCGACGTTGCCTGCCATGTCGTAGAGGCCGTACGGACTCACCGACTCAGGAAAGCTGCCAACCGGCGTCGTGAGCACTTCTCCTTTGATGCCCTTCTCTTTTGAAATCGTTGAGCCTTCGCCCTTGATCCAGAAGGCTTCCCAGTCGGCTCCGCTCTGGAAATCGACGGTTCGTCCTGCCCAGTAGCTCGCGCTATTGGCCTTCGTGAACTCCCACTCGTTTCCCCAAGGATAGCGGCGGCCGTCGGTGCCGCGCGCTGCCTTCTCCCATTCGGCCTCGGTCGGCAGGCGCTTGCCGATCCAGGCGCAATAGGCCACGGCATCTTCCCAACTGACATTGATCACGGGATGTGCGCCGATGCCGGAGATCGGGGCATTGTTCTCCCACAAAGTGGCAGCCGCGTTCGAGTTTGCCGGCGCGCGATGTCCGGTCGTCCGGACAAATCGCGCATAGGCATCGTGTGTAATTTCATAACGGTCGATCCGGAACGATCCGGTGTAGATAAGGCGCTGTGGCTGTTCATCAGGAAGGCCATCGTTGTCCGCCGGAGTCCCCATTAGGAATTCTCCGGCAGGAACCAGCGCCATGTCGTCGGAAGGAGTGGAGCTAACAGCCAATGGCGGACGGCCGATGGTTAGAACAAGGAACAAGAGTGAGAGGTAGATTGCCACAGTACAATTTTCTTGATTTGGTGAGCGCGGCGAGAACGCCGCTGGCAGACTTTTTCAGCATCCGATTAGGGCTTTTTCAATCCGCAGGCCTTGGCGACCCCATCGCGATATGCCTGCCAGAGCGTCAGGCACTTTTTCAGGCAGCTCAGTACGGCTTGTTGCTGGGCGTATGTTGCGGCGTAGTTCACCACCATGGCGTAGGCGTCATGGCGGTGGCCGGCTTCGACCATTTGGTGCGCGCGAATGAGATCCATGGAGTCGGGGGATAGCCCGTGGTATTTCACCAGCGGATGGCGTTGGACGATCGCTTCGATGTCGTCGGCGGTTTTGGGTTTGGAAGGGTCGGCAAGTTCTGCGCGATCCTTGACGCTGCCTTCGACGAAGACGGTCAAGGCCGCGGCTCCGATGACCCAATCCCGGTTGTTCGACATACGTTCCAGCCAGGCGCGGTAGCGCCGGCTAGCCGGTAAGAGGCGTACCCTGTCGAAGTCACGCGCCGGCAGGCCAAGGCCCGCCATCATGTTCAGGAACAATTCCGGGTGCGACTTTCCCAACGAGAGCCCGCCGGTGTCTTCTTCATAAATATTATCGGCGAGCATCCGCCGGACGGACGCAGGAGGATTTTTCCCGTAAATGTGAGCCAGGAATACCGGAAAGTCACGCACGTACAC
>CAZVEZ010000105.1:0-9122 GCA_964626135.1 uncultured Nitrospira sp. | reverse complement strand
CGGAGGTTCGAATCCTCTCGCCCCGACCAAACCAAGCTTGTCAGGCCTGAAACACTCACTCCATCTATTATTATCTATAACGTTCCTGCGCGCACGCCTTCAAATCGTTGAGCCCGGCCAGCACGCATCGAATCTCCTCCGGCGTTCTCATTTTTTCTTCCAACAAAGTCGAACGAAATCCCCTCGCGCAGAATCGCAAAACGCGTGACGCCTCTACGTAGGTATGAGAATATCCCTTCGGTGAATAATCAGCATAGGTTACACGCGATCCGACTCAATCTATGGCCGAACCAAATGAATCAACACCTCTCCGGGCAAAACTGTTTGTGAAGGGAAAGGTCCAAGGAGTCGGATACCGGGCATTTGCGGCTCGAGTCGCATCGCAACATGGACTCTGCGGAGGGGTCAGGAATCTCGATGACGGCCGAGTCGAACTTGAGATCGAGGGCCCCAAGGACCAAATCCTGGCCCTGATCGAAGATGCAAAGAAAGGACCTCCCGCATCGCGAGTGGCAGCCGTTGATGTTGAGTGGAGTCCGGCGACAGGGCGGTTTTCTGATTTCCACGTGTGGTACTGAGGAAACTGATTTGCAGGTTGCTTAAAAAGGCTGTCCGGCAAGGCCGCAGTGAGCGAAAAGGCGCGGCGTACACTTCGGTACGTTGAGCCTCTGAGCGACGCAAGAACGAAGCTGGCGGACTTTTTCAGCACCCTGTCAGGAGAGACGGAACATATGGGGCGAAGAGACGAAGAGTTCCACGATCTGGGCGAAGCGCGCCGACACGTCGTCGACCATGACGACGAAGACGCTGCCGGCTCGCCGGGAATGGACGAGTCGCCCGTCGAAGAGGAAAAGCCGAGTCGTCGCTCGGAAGGATTGGATACGCTCAAATGCTACTTGCGCGAGATCCGACACTCGACCCTGTTGACGTTTAAGCAAGAACAGCAGTTGGGCAAGCGGGTCATGGCGGGGGACGAGCAGGCGCGCCAAGAAATGATCGAATCGAACCTCCGTCTGGTCATCAGTATCGGCAAGCGATACATGCATCGAGGATTCCCCTTTTCCGATGTCATCGAAGAGGGCAATCTCGGACTCATCAAAGCCGTTGAAAAATTCAACTATAAGCGTGGGTTTCGATTCAGCACCTATGCCTCCTGGTGGATCAGGCAGTACATCGAACGGGCCATCATCAATCAGGGGAAGCTCGTGCGGTTGCCGGTCCACGTGGTGGAGCGGTTGAATCGTTATCTCAACAAGACAGAGCAGCTGGTCCAGGAACTCGGACGCGAACCGACCGCATCGGAAGTGGCGGCGCGCATGAAGACCACGGACGAAACGGTGTTGGATCTCAAGCAAGTGGTCCGCACGACCTGTTCGCTGGACAGTCCGATCAATGAAGGCGGAGATACATTCTTACGCGATGTCATTGAAGACCCTTCGTGCGCTTCGCCTGCCGATACGGCCGAGGGGGTGATGCGCCGGGCGGAGATGATGGAGTGGGTGCAGGAGTTGCCAGAAAAGGAACAAATCGTTATTATGTCGCGGTTCGGACTCGATGGAAGCGAGGCCAAGACGTTAGAAGAAATCGGCCGGGAAATGGGATTGACTCGCGAGCGGGTCCGACAGATTGAAATGGCCGCCTTGGCGCGATTGCGCCATACCATCGAACGAAGAACCATGACACAAGCCGATTTGCTCTGATCGATGACTGCAGTCAATTATCACGCCCTCATTCGCGAAGTCCCCGACTTCCCCAAGCCCGGCATTCTCTTTTACGACATCACCACGCTGCTCAAAGATGCCCGCGCCTTGTCGTCGATTGCCGATGAATTGACTGCCTACTACCAAGGACAACGGATCACCAAAGTCGTCGGTATTGAATCGCGCGGCTTTATTTTCGGGGGATTGCTGGCCAACCGGTTGAACGCCGGATTCGTTCCGGTCCGGAAGCCCGGCAAGTTGCCCGCCGACAGCTTTGAAGTCAAATACAGCCTCGAATACGGTTCCAACTCCCTTGCCATCCACCGCGATGCCATTGCGATAGGGGAACGGGTACTGATCGTGGACGACTTGCTGGCGACAGGAGGCACGGCAGCCGCGACAGTGTCTCTTATCCGGCAGTTGGGAGGCGAGATCGCCGGTCTCGACTTCCTCGTAGAACTCCAGAGTCTCAAGGGCCGGGAGAAACTGGTCGGCCACCCTATCCATTCGACAATCCTGTATCCTTAGCCTCCTTCCATAACCCCTTGTCAAAGATCATGGCACCGTGCTATGAATGCCGAACTTTTTTCAGCTATCCGGCGTTTACCCAAGGAATAGGACCCGTTATGGCAACAAAAACCCCCGCCAAGAAGAAACCGGTGGCGAAAGCCAAGGTGCGGGTGCCGCTCGCAAAACCAGCGGGCAAACCAAAGCGTCCACCCGTTGTGGTCGTCGAAAAGCCTATCAGCATGGCCGTCTCTCCCCTGGCTGCCAAACCCAAAGAGACGGCGAAGGAGCGCGAAGACCGGGAGCGCCGCCGCCAAGTTCTCCATCAGATGCTGATGCGGAAGCGCCAGGAGATCATCAAGGAGATCGAAGAAAGTCTGGGCCAATCCCTCATTGAAGATAAACAGCGGCGGCTTGAGTCCGCGCGCGACGTCGGCGATCAAGCCCTCATGGATCTTGATCGCGAGTTGGGCATTTCCTTGATGGAAATGCGCAATCGCCGCCGGCAGGCCATCGATGAAGCGTTAACCAGACTCACCGAAGGCACCTACGGTATCTGCGCGGAATGCGGCGTCGAGATCAGTGAGCGGAGATTGGAAGCCGTCCCGTTCGCGAAGCTCTGCGTCGAGTGTCAGTCGAAAGAGGAGCTGCTGGAAAGGATCGAGCGCGAAGAAGATCGCGACTAGGCATTCGTCCGCGCAACCGGCTCTCTCTCCCCTTTTGCCGTCGTATCCCCGTCAAACAGGATGTCGGATCTGTCAACGTTGCGCAACGCTCGCGTTCTGCGCGGACGGTTGATATCCTGCGTCGTATGCGGGAGTGAGCGTGATGAAACCAACGAGTCATCAAGCGGTCGTCCTGGCGAGCGGAGGGTTGGATTCCACCGTCACGGCAGCTCTGGCCAAGCAGGAGGGATACGATCTCTTCTTCCTGACAATCGCCTACGGACAGCGCCATGCCGTAGAGGTCGAGCGAGCCCGTCAAGTCGCAGCCACCTTGGGCGTCGCGCACCATCTGGTGATGAATCTGGATCTTCGCACCATAGGCGGGTCGGCCCTCACCGGCCCGGCGGCAGTGCCAAAAGATCGAACGGGCATCGAACGGAGCAGGAGTATTCCCATCACCTATGTACCGGGACGAAATCTCATCTTTCTCTCGATTGCGGCGGCACACGCGGAAGCCGTGGGAGCGTCGTGCATCTATTTCGGGGCAAACGTAGTGGATTATTCCGGCTATCCGGACTGCCGGCCCGAATTCATCCGCGCCTTTGAAACGGCGGTGCAGGAAGGCACCAAAGCCGGCAGGGAAGGGAATCCCATCCAGGTCAAAGCCCCTTTGCTGCTGCTGACAAAAGCCGAAATTATCCGGCGCGGGCTCGAACTGCATGTCCCGTTTCACTTGACCCATAGTTGTTACGACCCCCTGGAAGATCAGGCCTGCGGGCGATGCGATAGTTGCGTGATTCGCCGGGAAGGGTTTGCGACGGCCGGGGTTGATGATCCCATCCCATATGCGATATAACGCGTGACAAGTAGCTCCGGATCGCGCGCGATCCGCGAAACTGGCGGAAAGTTTCATCTGCTCTCGAATGACGCGAACAAAAGCCCTGATGCTATGACAATCCAGATGACGCCAAGACTTCAGATCGGAGCGTGGTTTCTTGGGCTAGGCCTCCTGGCTGCCTGCGACTCCTCGCAACCTATACAAGCGGTTGTCAGCGGTCCTGTGCCGGCTGAATTTCAACTGGGCGAAACCACATTTAACACGAACTGTGCGGCCTGCCATGGGAAACAAGCAGCAGGAACGGACCATGGGCCTCCGTTAGTGCATAAGATCTATGAACCGAACCATCACGGGGATCCAGCCTTCCACCGGGCTGCAGCCGAAGGCGTCAAGGCGCACCATTGGGAATTCGGCAATATGCCGAAGGTCGAAGCCGTGACCTCCGGGGACGTCGAACAGATCGTGAAGTATGTGCGTTGGCTACAACGGCAAGCGGGCATCCAATAGATCTTTTCTCTCCTCTCGTGCTGCCTCATCTGCCATGTAGAAAATTTTCGTGACTTTTCAGCCGCACGGTCGTACAATCCTTTCGAAGGCGAAACTAGGGTTCCGATTGCCTGCACAGGCAGTGTCTGGTCCAAGAGTTTCCGGTCTCGCATGGCGAGGCTCCACGGAGGGATAAAAGCCCGGGAGATCATGTACAGATGGTACATGGCCTTCTTGGAATTTAACCCGCTCGAAAGGAGACGTTGCCATGCACTTCCACTTCATAGCTCTTTCCATCCCGGATCAGTCTGATCTGCTGCCACGCCAGAGAGGACTGTCATGTTAATCACAGAAAGTTCGGATGCGGCTCTTCCTGCGACCGCCACGGCAGGGACTGAGACACTCAACCGGAGTCTGAGTCTCTGGAATAGCCTGACTATCGGATTCGCAACCGTCTCACCGGTAGCGGGGCTCTACGCCATCATCGGCGTGCAGACGGTGGTGACGGGGGGCGGATGGTTTGGCGCGTTGGCGCTCTGTCTCGTGATGCAGATGTTTGTGGCGACCGTCTACGCCGAGCTATCCTCGCAGATTCCGATTGCGGGGGGCGCGTACAAGTGGGCGCATCAGCTCGGAGGCGTCATCACGGGAAAATATGCCGGTGTCATCTACGTCAGTTCCACGATCGCCATGCTCACGACGACCGCCTATACCGGCGGGGTATGGCTTGCGCTGTTTTTTGGATTCGAGAGTCAAGGAGGACTCACGTTAGTCCTATGGGGCGCCATATTTTTGTTGCTCTGCACGCTCCTCAACCTGGCTCACGTGAACGTGTTTAAACTGGTTATTTCCCTGGGTGTGTATGCGGAAATCGTCGGGTCGTTCGGCGTGGCGCTGCTGCTGTTTTTCTTCTTCAGACAGCATTCATTTTCCGAACTGTTCGAGCATCTAGGCACGGGAACTGCGCCCAGCCAGACGGCTGCATTTCTGGCGGCGCTCGCCATTTCTGGTTGGGCCTTCATCGGGTTCGACGCCTGCTCTACCATTGCCGAAGAAACCCATAATCCCAAGCGGATGGTCCCACGCGCGATCTTTCTATCCCTGTGCATGGTGGGAGGGGTGGTGCTCTTCAACTCCTCCGCCTTGACACTGAGCTTCAATCGAGACGCCCTAGAGAACTCCAGCGCGACGTCCGATCCCGTCACCCCCGTGATTGCCGACAATTTCGGAGCCTGGGCTGAAGCGCCATTTCTGGCGATCGTGATGGTTGCGTTCCTGGCGTGCGGGGCATCCATGGTGCAATACACATCGCGCATCGTGTACTCCATGTCCCGCGAGGGCAATATGCCTCTGGTGTTCAGCCGGGTGACGGCCTCCAAGATTCCACGCAATGCGGTCATCTGCGTCGTGCTGCTGGCGGGGCTCGGCCTGTTGTTCGGGTTGAACGATGGGGCAGTGGCCACGGTGATCGCGTTCGGCACAGGCGGGCTCTACGCCATGTTCGCCATGACCACCGGAGTCGGGTTGTTCACCCGTCTGACCGGCCGCTGGAATCCAGCGCTGGGCGAGCTGAAGCTGGGCGTCTGGGGATTGATGATCAATACGGTCGCGTTCATCTGGTCGGTCTTCGAATTTGTCAACATCGCCTGGCCGCGCGCCTATGCCGTCTCACCCGATGCGCCCTGGTGGCAACTATGGGCCGTACCTCTGGTTTTGGGCAGTATTCTCTGCATCGCCACGCCGTTTATTCTGATCGGAAAGAACCGCCGGAGTTGAACATATTCTTTTGACGAGGAGCACAACATGGAGCAGCAACATACAGAGAGATGGGAAGAGCGCATCCCCGGAGGCTGCCATTGGTCCGGTCTTGTGCGTCGCGGCACAACCCTGCGCCTGACGGACGTGGAAGGCGGGGCCAATGCCGCGGTGCTGTTTTACAATCAGGACGAGAGGCTGGAGCGCTACAACATGGCGGACACGCTGAAGTCGCAACACACATTCCGGCTGACCAAGGGACATGCCTGCTATTCCGATATGGGGCGGATCTTCTGTTGCATCACCGCGGATACTGCAGGCTGGCACGACACGGTCTGCGGTGTGAGCGATGCCGAACTGATACGGCAGCAATACGGAGTCGCCCGGTATCAGGAGCACCGCAATAGCATGTTTCGCAGCGGGCTGGACGGAATGCTGATCGAGCTGGGCAAATGGGGCTTGGGGATGCGCGATATCGTGTCCAACATCAATTTTTTCAGCAAGGTGACCGCTACGGCATCCGGCAAACTCGTCTTCCATATCGGCAACAGCAAGGCGGGCAGTTCTGTCGATCTGAGTTTTGAGATGGACACGCTGATGGTGCTGTCCGCCGCGCCGCATCCGCTCGATCCGGCGGACACCTATCGGCCGGGAGCAGTCGGCCTGACGGCGAGCGCCACGCCACCCGGGGCAGCGGCGGAGTGCGCGCGCATCGCCGAGAACATGCGCGGGCTGCGCAACACCAGGCGTCTGTACGCCTGCGGAGGAGGTGCCGCATGAGCGCGCAGGACCTCATCGCAAGCAAGCTCGATCCGCGCCTCGCCGTTGTGGATGAGATCTGTCAGGCGGGCGAACCCTGGGCCAAGCCGGTGAAGAAAGGGCAGGTATTCCGCATCGTCGATCTGGAAGGCAATCAGGCGGTGGATACGTTGTTCTACAACGCGTCTCGCACGCTGGAACGCTACAGCGCCACCGACACGATCCGCCGGCAGAACAGGCTCTATCTGACCACCGGCAGCAAACTCTATTCAAACTTCGGCAACGTCATGCTTACGATCGTCGCCGACACGTGTGGACGGCATGACACGCTGGGCGGCGCCTGCGCAGCGGAGAGCAACACTGTGCGGTACGCGCTGGATACCTATCCCATGCACAGCTGCCGCGACAGTTTCCTGCATGCGCTGGCGCATGAACCGGTCTGCGAACAACTCGGCATGAGCAAGCGCGATCTGCCCAGCAACATCAATTTCTTCATGAACGTCCCGGTGACGGAAAGCGGCGGGCTGGAATTTGTGGACGGTGTATCGGCGCCGGGCAAGTATGTCGAGATGCGGGCCGAGATGGACGTGGTTGTGCTGATTTCGAACTGCCCGCAATTGAACAACCCGTGCAATGCCTACAACCCGACGCCGATTCGTTTGCTGATATGGAATCCGGCTGACGCGTAATCCAGGCAGGAGGTCTGCCGCTCGCTAGACGGAACGCAACAAGAGGCCGGTCATGTTTGAGAAAGTACTGATTGCCAATCGCGGCGCCATTGCCTGCCGCATCATCCGCACATTGCGCCGTATCGGAGTGAAGAGCGTCGCGGTATATACCGAAGCCGATGCATGGTCGCGGCATGTCGCGGAAGCCGATGAAGCCCACAGCATCGGGAGCGGAGTCGCGGCGGACAGTTATCTGCGCGCCGACAAAATCCTACAGATCGCGCGGCACAGCGGCGCGCAAGCTATTCATCCCGGCTATGGTTTTCTGAGCGAGAACGCGGATTTCGCCGAACAATGCGCGGCCGAAGGCATACGTTTCATCGGCCCCAGCCCCCAACAGATGCGGGCCTTCGGGTTGAAGCATACGGCGCGCGCCCTGGCTCTGCACAATCAGGCGCCGTTACTTCCCGGAACCGGTTTGCTGGAGAACGTGGACCAGGCCCTGCATGAAGCGGCGCAGATCGGCTATCCGCTCATGCTGAAAAGCACCGCCGGGGGCGGCGGCATCGGCATGCGCGTGTGCTGGAACAGGGATGAATTGACCGGCGCCTACGAGTCGGTAAAACGTCTCGCCCAGAACAACTTCAAGGACGCCGGCCTGTTCCTGGAAAAGTACGTCGAGAACGCCCGCCATATCGAAGTGCAGATATTCGGCGACGGTTCCGGCGGTGTCCTTGCGCTGGGCGAACGCGACTGTTCGGTACAACGGCGTAACCAAAAAGTCATCGAAGAAACGCCGGCGACCAATCTGACTCCCCCATTACGCCAGGCGCTGTTGCAGACCGCTGTGCGCCTGGGCAAGGCGGTCAACTACCAATCAGCCGGCACGGTGGAATACATTGTCGATGCCTCCACCGGCGAGTTCTATTTCCTCGAAGTCAACACGCGGCTCCAAGTCGAGCACGGGGTCACCGAAGAAGTTACCGGCATCGATCTGGTGGAGTGGATGGTGCGCCAGGCGTCCGGAGACCTGCCGCCCCTGGATTCATTTACGATCGCGCCGCGCGGCCATGCCATTCAGGTGCGTGTGTATGCCGAAAATCCGGCCAAAGAGTTTCAACCTTCCTGCGGCACCCTGACGGCGGTGGAACTTCCGCCTGGCGCACGCGTCGAAACCTGGGTGGGGCGCGGCATCGAAGTCTCCCCGTTCTATGACCCGATGCTGGCCAAGATCATCGTGCATGCGGCGGACCGCGAACAGGCCATTGCGAATTTGACCGCCGCGCTCGATGCGACCGCGCTCCACGGCATCGAAACCAATCTGGACTATCTCAAGCAGGTCTTGCGCAGCACGGTATTCCACAATGGTCGGCACACCACAGGCTTCCTGAACGGCTTCCATTACCTGGCCCATATCATCGAGGTGATCCAACCAGGCGTGCAGACCACGGTCCAGGATTTTCCAGGGCGGCTCGGCTACTGGCATGTCGGCGTACCGCCATCCGGACCGATGGACGGTCTGGCATTCCGTCTGGCCAACCGCCTGGTGGACAACGCAGAAGATATGGCCGGCCTCGAAATCACCGTGATCGGTCCGACCCTTCGGTTCAACTGCGACAGCGTCATTGCCGTGACCGGCGCGCCGATCGACGCGCGCCTGGACAGCGAACCATTGGCACAGTGGCAGTCGCATACCGTCAAGGCCGGCGCGCTCCTCCAGTTCGGGCGAGTCAAGAGCCACGGC
>CAZVEZ010000104.1:0-9176 GCA_964626135.1 uncultured Nitrospira sp. | reverse complement strand
AGGGAGGAACGCCGGCGCCGGCATAATCGAATGGAAAGCGGCCGCGGTAGTAGTATCGATCGTAATAGAGCCGCGCTTTCACATTGAGCTGGTTCGTGAATTCGTGCTGGTAGCTCAGATCGAGATACGAACGTTCGTCGAGGGTGTTGTAGCGATTGTCGTTGAACACCGTCCCGAAGGTCGCTGTCGGCACGTTCTTCTTGCGCCACTGGTATCCTCCCGTGAGGGTGAATTCGCCATAGGAGAGCTTGCCCATGTAGTAGGACAGGTTGTCGCGGTCGGCATCCCTGGCGATGCCGTTGTTGGTGGACGCGAACGCAGGATAGGACAGCGCGCGATGGCCTTCGCTGTCCGAGAAGGAGCCTGACAGGAGCATCTCCAGCCCGTTTGAGAATTTGTTGCCATAGGTGAGGCGGCTGCGATAGGTGTTGAAACTGGATGCTTCCCCGGAGACCTCCGCGCCTTTGATATCCCGCCCTCGTTTCGTAATGACATTGACGACTCCAAAGAATGCATTGGTGCCGTAGAGCGAGGAGGCCGGGCCTTTGATCACTTCCACGCGGTCGATCAAGTCGACATCGATGGGTGTTTCCGTGCCGCTCCCGCCCTGGTCGTACACGGCATCGTTGAGCCGGTGGTTGTCGATCAGCAACAGGACGCGGGATGTGTAATCTCCCGGTCGGTTGAACCCCCGGATTCCAATGTATCCATAGTTCCGGTCCGTATTCGTGAAGAGGCCGGGAACGCTATCGAGAATCTGGGCAAAGTTTCGATAGCCGTACTTTCTGATCTGTTCGGCTGTGATGATGATGATGGCGGCTGGGGCTTCATGCACTTTTTGATCGTATTTTGCCGCACCATAGACCGACGGGATTTCCTCGAACAGTGTGCTTTCTCTGCCGGGGGCTTCGTTGGCAGGGGGCGTGTCCGATGACGGAGGATCCAACGGAGGATCCAAGGCTGAGTCCGGTCGGGTTGACGCAGTTGTTTCTTCTGTGGGTGGGGCGGCACGTGATGGCGATTCCCATAGTGTCAGGGCGGCGACCAGTAGGAACATCCACAGGGACACTGTTGCGGGGACTGCCCGGACACATCGGGAAGGTGGCGGTCTCACACGTTTCTCTCCCGGCTACAGGTATTCACGACAGGATCGGTGCTGGGGAGCCGCCATGACAGTAGCCGGCGGCTTGACCAGTTCATGACGGCGAACCGGCATGGAACGCGTTGTGCATTGAGCTGTAGGATTGAGTAATGGGATTGAGTAATAGGATGTGCGCGGTCGAGTTTAACGGTTTCGCATTCTCGCTTGCCAAGCCGGACTAGGCGCCGTTCTCTAGGCATCCGGCTCTCCGGCACGCTGTGTGAAATCACGATGCGGTTCCACCTTCCCAAACCATTTTCTTGCCGGGCTTGATGCGCACGGTATCCAGGGGCCATGACGGTCCGTATGAGATACGGCGTTCTGTGTTCGTTCGATCCGTTATCGGTTGGGAGCCATTAGGGCTTGAACAGAATGGGGAGTGGACGGTCGGATGTGCAATCCCTATAGATTCCTGTCGAGTCAGGAAATGTCCTAATCATACGGACACCTTTGAGTAACGATTCCTGGCCGAGAGAGTTGTTCCCCTTGGCCATATGGTTTCCCCATGGCTAAGCCGATTCTTGATGTTCCAGCGGTTAAGAATCGATAGCAACCGACCGATAGAGGAATACCCCCGACTCCGGTGGAGGATGGGGATGCCATGTCACAAGCAAGCGGAGCGACACGCATTATGGAGTACGCGATCTCAGTCGATGAATTCGAACGGTTTCGCACGTTGATTTACGACGAAAGCGGCATCTCCCTGGGTGAGCAGAAGAAATCGCTGCTGGCTTCCCGTCTGTCGAAGAGGCTGCGCGACCTTGACCTGGCAACCTTCTCGGACTACTACGCGAAGGTGACGGAAGATCGGACGCACGAAGAATTTACGAGGATGCTGGACCTGATCTCGACGAATAAGACCGACTTTTTCCGTGAACCCAAACACTTCGACTTTCTGCGCGCGCGGATCATTCCCGAACTGGAACGGACGAAACGCGTTCGCATCTGGTCCTCCGCCTGCTCGAGCGGGGAAGAGCCCTATACGATCGCCATGACCCTCTTCGATACTGTCCGGAATCCCGGCGAATGGGATTTCAAAATTCTGGCTTCCGACCTCTCGACCCGCGTGCTGGCCAAGGCGGCCACGGGTATTTACGACGAAGAGCGGGTTCGCGATGTGCCGCCCGATGTCGTCAGGCGGCATTTCTTGCGCGGACGCGGTGAGCGCGCCGGTCAGCTCAAGGTCAAGCCGCACCTTGCCGGGATGATTCAATTCCGTCGCCTCAATCTGATGGACGCGCATTTCCCTATCAAGAGCGCGCTCGATCTTATCTTTTGCCGGAACGTCATGATCTACTTCGATCGTCCGACACAAGAAACGCTTGTCAATAAATTCCATCGCTATCTGAAGCCGGGCGGCTATCTGTTCATCGGGCATTCCGAAAGTCTCCAGTGGGTCCGTCATCCCTTCAAATCGCTGGCTCCGACGATTTATCAGAAGGAGCACTGAGGGTCATGCCACAGATCGATACGGATCAGTTCGCGCACATCCGTCGCATGCGAGACAGCCGCTTCCCGTACGAGATCGCGTCGATTTTACCCGGAGAGTTTTTTGTGAGCCGCGATCCGATGATCGTCTACACGGTGTTGGGGTCCTGCATTTCTGCCTGCATTCGCGATCCGGTGGCCGGAGTCGGAGGCATGAATCACTTCATGCTGCCGGAGCCGAAAGAAAGAGCGCACGATTCCTGGGGTGAATCGACCCGGTATGGGTCGTACGCCATGGAGTCGTTGATCAACGAAATTTTGAAGCGGGGCGGGCTGAAAAATCGGCTTGAGGTCAAGTTATTCGGAGCCGGAAAAATCTATGAAGGCAACATCGATATCGGCGCCAGGAACGCCGAATGGGTCGTGACCTTTCTCAAGACGGAAGGGTTGGCGCCCGCCAAGACAGATCTCGGCGATGTGTTTCCCAGGAAAGTGTATTACTTCACCGACTCGGGGCGTGTGTTGATGAAGAAAATCGAACGGATCAAGAACCAGACGATCTTTGCCCGTGAGTCGGCATATGCGGCAAAGATTACGAGTGTGAAGCAGCAGCCGGAAGAGGATGTGACGCTCTTTTGAGCAACGTGAAGCGTTGTTCGTGAAGCGTGAAACGTGAGACCGGCGGGAAAGACATAGTCTGGCAGATTCCGGAGCGAAATACGCTTCATGTTTCACGAGATACGGGGGTAGCATGGCCAAAATTCGCGTGTTGACGGTCGATGATTCGGCGCTGATGAGGCAAGTGCTGGCCGCACTGCTGGCGAAGGATCCCGATATCGAAGTGGTCGGGTCCGCTCCCGATCCGTACATTGCCCGGGAGAAGATCAAAGCCTTGAATCCCGACGTGCTCACGCTCGATGTCGAAATGCCGAAGATGGATGGGCTGACCTTCCTGGAGAAACTCATGCGGGGACACCCCATGCCGGTCGTCATGGTGAGTTCGCTGACGGAGGTCGGCTGCCAGACCACGTTGCGCGCGTTGGAACTCGGGGCTGTGGATTTCATCACCAAGCCGAAGATCGATCTACGGGAAGGTATGGAGGAAGTCGCGCAGGATCTCATCGCCAAGGTCAAAGCCGCAGCACAAGCGAAGGTGAGGGGTAAAGGGGTAGGGGGTAGAGGGGAAGCCGAACCCCTCGGCTCCCGCCCCGCACCTCTTGTTTCGTCAGCCATGCTGAAGACGACCGATACGATCATCGCCATCGGTTCCTCCACTGGCGGGACCGAAGCGGTGAAGGAAGTCTTGGAAGTGCTGCCGCCGAACACACCGCCGATTCTCATCACCCAGCATATGCCGGAACGATTCACCAAGACGTGGGCGGACCGGTTGAACAGTCTTTCCAGAATTTCCGTCAAAGAGGCGGAAGACGGCGACAGCGTCCTGCCTGGCCATGCGCTGGTTGCGCCGGGCAATTATCATATGACGCTCGTTCGGAGCGGCGCCCGTTATTCCGTGAAGATCTCTCAGGGTGAACCGGTCAACCGGCATCGCCCTTCTGTCGACGTGATGTTCGACTCTGTCGCGCAGTATGCCGGAGCCAACACCGTCGGCGTGATTCTTACGGGTATGGGCGGCGACGGCGCAAAGGGAATGATGAAGATGAAACAGGCCGGCGCGTACACAATCGCCCAGGATGAAGCCAGCTGCGTCGTATTCGGCATGCCGAAGGAGGCGATCAAGCTCGGCGGGGTGGACAAGGTATTGCCGCTGGGTGAGATTCCCGCTGCGATTGTGGCCTATGTGAGCAAGCTGTAGGGAACCGGCAAGGGGTGTGTTTGGTTTGTCTGGTTTATTTGGTTTTCTCGTTGGTGAGTTGAACGAGACCAACCAGATAAACGAAACAAACCAAATAAACCATCGAGCAATCAGACGGTGAGTCAGTCGAAGAATTGAGATCAGCTGTCAATAGCCATAAGAAAGGATGAGGCGATGCATATCAACGAACGTACGGTGCCACAAGGAATAATCTTAGATCTGGTCGGAGACTTGACCTATGCCAATCGGGCCATGTTTAAGGCGGCTGTGGAGAAGGCAAAACAGGCGGGTTGCCGGCACCTCATTGTGAATTTGGAGCAGGTGCGGTTTGTAGACAGCGCAGGACTGGGCTTGCTCGTGCTGGTGTCCCAGAACATGAAACTCCTGCAAGCCAGGGTCAGTATGCTGAAACCGCAGCGCTACGTGCTGGAGATCATGAGTCTGGCGAATATCCCAAAGCTGATTCCCATCTATGAAAATGAGGAAGATGCGCTCGTCGGGCGTGCGGCATAGCCCCTGTTTGCCAGGCAAGGAATGTGATGAGCGCGAATACGATACGACCGATCAGAGAGGCTTCCGGGGCAACGATCCTCCTTGTGGAGGATGAGGTGGTCACGCGCTCCAGTATGGCCGCGAGGCTGATGCGGCTGGGATACCGGGTCCTTGAGGCCGAAAACGGACGGGTGGCGCTTGACCTGGCCCGGCACGAACGCCCGGATCTGTTTATCGTCGATTGGATGATGCCGGAGATGGACGGGCCGACATTCTGTGAAGCGGTGCGCTGCGATCCTCTGTTGAAGTCCAGCCAGCTTCTTCTGATGACCGCGCATGATGAGCCGGCACAGATTGCCGAAGGATTAGCGCGGGGAGCCGATGACTTTCTGAGCAAATCGGCCAGCAAGCAGGAAATTACGGCGCGCGTGCTGGCCGGTCTGCGAACCAGCCGGTTGGTCCGGGAGTTGGAATCGATCGGTGACGAACTGGAGTCGTCGATGCTGCTGTTACAGAAGAAGCAGGTGGAAACCGAAGCCGATCTTCAAACGGCGGCCGCATTCGTCCAGTCGCTGCTTCCTCCGCAAGGAAATCCCGCTCGCGGGATCGCGCTGGCATGGAAGTATCAGCCGTCTCTGACGCTGGGCGGCGATCTGTTCGATGTGATGGCGCTCGATGCGGACCATCTGGGCCTCTACATGCTGGATGCCTCTGGACATGGGGTTGCCGCCGCGTTGCGCTCAGCCTCGCTCATGACATTTCTGCGTGGGGAAAACATGCTTCAACTGGTCGGATCGTACGATCCGGACAAGGTGTTGTTCGAGGCGAACCGGCGGTTTCCCATGAGCGCCGACGGAGACTACTTCACGTTGTGGGTGGGACAGCTTCATCTGCCGACACGCAGTCTGTCGTATGCGTCCGCCGGCCATTCCGGCGCATTGTTCAGCGCGGCGCAAAGCTCTTCAAAATGGCTCACACAGTCATCGTTTCCCCTTGGGTTCGATCCGTCTGCGCGATTTGCCGCCGAACGCATCCAGCTGAATCCGGGAGACAGGCTGTTGTTGATGAGCGACGGGATTTACGAAGTGCCCTCCCCGGGAGGAGAGTTCTGGGGGCGCGATCGCTTTCAACAAGTGATCGACGCAAGAAAACACGAGTCTCTACCGGCGACAATCGCGTCGTGTTTCTCAGCAGCTCAAAGCTGGCAACAGGCGTCGCATTTTCCGGACGACGCGGCGGTCATGGGCCTTGAACTGACCGGTAGCATGGAAGGGAGACTCAATGGATAAGACGATGGTCGTGGACCTGCCCCAGGCATTGAGCCGGGCGGACGGAGATCAAGACCTGTTACTCGTCTTGGCCGGGCTCTTCTTGCAAGAGAGCCCGAAGGAGGCGGCGGCGGCTCGCGCAGCGCTGGAACGGCAGGATCGAGCGGGCTTGGCCACGGCTGCGCATAAACTGAAGGGGTCCGTCATGGAGATGTGCGCGCCGCGTCTCTTCGAAAGCGTGAAACGATTGGAAGAGTTGGGCCGGCTGGGAGAGTTTACCGAAGCCTTGTCGGTCTGTGCGGATGTCGAGATGCGCTTGGCCGAGGTGCATGCCGCGCTTGGCGAATTGATTACGGAGGGATTTCCAGCATGATCTCGACAACAGGAATGCCGGCACAGGCGCACACGGTGCTCGTTGTGGCCGATCAGGCCGAGACTCAAACCCGGATACTGGGGCATGCGAGGGCGCAGGGGCATTCGGTCCTTTCAGCATCGACTCCAGCGCTCGGGTTGGCGGCGTTCGACAAGGCGCAACCTGATTTCGTGATCACGGATCTCTTTCTGCCCGAACAGAACGGCGTCATGCTGGTGAAACAGATTCGCGATCGTCGTCCAGCTTGCCCCGTCGTGCTTTTGACCGACGCCGACAGGGTCGAATCGACGATGGAAGGGTTGCGCGCCGGCGCCTTCGATTATGTGGAGCAGCCGATTCAGGAGGATGCATTCGCGCAAGTTCTGAAAGGCGTGACGTATTCACTGTCCGCTTCAGTCATGAGTGAGACAGTGGTGTTGGACATTTCTGAGGCTCTGAAGAACGCAGAGGGAAATCAAGATCTGTTTCTCGCCTCGGCCCGGCGATTCTTGCAAGAGAGTCCTCAGGAGATTGCGGCGGTTCGCGCCTTGCTGGAGCGGCAGGATCGCGCGGGTTCGATTGAGATTGCGCATAGGCTGAAGGAGTCCGTGATGGAGCTGTGCGCGCCGCGCCTCTTCGTGAGCGTGAATCGATTGGAGCAGCTGGGCCGGCTGGGAAAGTTTGCCGAGGCCTTGCCGGTTTGTGTGGATGTCGAGACACGTCTGGCCGAAGCGCATGCCGTGCTTCGGGAATTGATCGCCGGAGGATTTCCAACATGGTGGCTATTACTTGTTCGCCTATACAGGCACGTACCGTGCTCGTCGTAGCCGACAATGCCGATACTCAGGCGTTGATATTGACCTATGCGAGCGCGCAGGGGCATTCGGTGATTTCCGCGTCGAATCCCGCGCTCGGATTGACGACCTTCGACATGACGCAGCCCGATATCGTGATCACGGACCTCTTTTTGCCCGAACAGGACGGCATGATGCTGGTGAAACAGATTCGCGATCGCCGCCCGACATGTCCCGTCGTTCTCCTGACCGAGACAGGCGAGGTTGAAGCGACGATGGAAGGGCTGCGGGCCGGCGCCCTCGATTATGTGGAACAGCCGATCCACGAGGACGCATTCGCGCAAGTTCTGATGAGAGCCATTCATTCTTTGCCTGTTTCCGTGGATGATGCGCCGTGTGTCGAACGGTTGGAGTACGTGCTCGTCATGGGTCCGGATCCGAGCGGTGTCGAGAGCACAGTGACCTGGCTCATTCAAGGGACGGCTATGGGGCTAATGGAAGCGCGGCAGCTCCACCTGCGGGCCGCGTTACAGGAGCTCGTCATGAATGCCGTCGAGCATGGCTGCCTTGAGCTTCGGTACGGCGACAAGATCGACGCGGTGGCAAAAGATCAGTACGATGAGCTGATCCAGCATCGCCGAAAGGAGAGCCGCTTCCGGGACCGCCGGGTCACCATCCGCGCCATTTATGACAAGCAACGGCGGGTAGTGACATATCAGATCGCCGACGGAGGAAAGGGGTTCAATTGGAAGGCGCGGGTGGGCTCCCGTTACGATGTATGTCCCACAGGAGATGCCAGCGGCCGGGGTATTTTTCTCGCGCAGTCCTTTTTCCCGGACCTTACGTACAATGACAGGGGCAATGAGGTTATGTTCACGGTTCCACTGGCATAAAGCGAGACAAGCGAGACGTGCGCGACAGGCGTGACGCGAGAGTTAGAGGTCAGAGGTTAAAGGTTTTCGAGGCCAGTCCCCTAATAATCGAGAACGTAATGCAGGAGGCTCTATGGACACCGCCAATCCAGCCCGTACTAAACTGCGAATTCCACAGGACGCGATGTATCTCTTGCTGCGCGAGGGCTGCATCACCGAATTCAACGTAAAAAGAGCGTCAGGAGAGAAAGTCGACTTGCGGGGGTGTGATCTGCGAGGGCTGGATCTGCGAGGACTCGCTGCCGACGGGTTGGACTTCAGCGACTGTTACTTTCGTCAATCGGACTTGCGCAGTGTCGATTTCCGCCACGCGCGGCTTGAAGGCGCCAGCATCAATGGCGCGAAAATTTCAGGTGCGTATTTTCCAGCTGAACTGACTGCCGGTGAAATTGAACTGTCCCTTCTTCATGGCACTCGCATGCGCTACCGCGCTGAAAAGTGAAGCGAGGCTCGCGAGAAACGCGTGACGAGCAAGGATGTTCGGAGGTCTGGGTTCCAACTTCAGAAAACCTCGAAATTCCGATCTCCAGCGGTCGTCTGTCTCACCAGTCGCGCTTCTTCCGCTAGTCCCGCCTTTCGCGCGCGTCGCACCAACAATCAGCAAATTGGCAATTACCGTTGAAGTGTATAATGTGGGCGAAGGGCTTGCCGACTTTACGCCAGGGGTAGACGTAACGATGGATTGCGTGTTGTTGCGGCATGGGATTGCGGTGGAGCGCGATGAATGGGAAGGGCCGGATGCGGATCGTCCTCTGACTGAGCGCGGAGCGAAGCGCGTGCTGCAGGCGGCGATCGGGTTGAGTCGGCTCGACGTGCAGCCGACGCATATCGTATCGAGCCCCTTACTGCGGGCGATCGAGACGGCGAAGATTGCGCATCGCGCGCTGCGAGTCCGTTCTGCCGTGCGCATCGTCGATGCGCTCTTGCCGGATGCGCCTCCTGAACGGCTCCTC
>CAZVEZ010000103.1:6397-9197 GCA_964626135.1 uncultured Nitrospira sp. | reverse complement strand
GCAAGAAGCGCCCGCGCAAACCTTTGCCCGAGATGCTGCTGCATCAGGATGGCTCGACCCATGAATGGGTGCCCGGCTGTCAGTGAGATCTGATTGTGACGCTCGATGATGCGCCGAGCGAGATCTACTCCGCCTTCTTCGTGGAGGAAGAAGGGACCCTGAGCAGCTTCCGGGGCCTGCGGGAGGTCATCGAGACGCAGGGGCTTTTCAGTTCCCTCTATACTGATCGAGGGTCGCACTATGGGCACACCGACGCGGCGGGGGGCATGGTCGATAAGACCCGGCTGACGCAAGTGCATCGCGCCTTGCAGCGACTGGGCATCACGCTGATTCCCGCCTATTCGCCGGAGGCGCGGGGTCGGTCAGAGCGCGCCTTCCGCACCCTGCAGGACCGATTGCCCAAGGAGCTGGCCCTAGCCGGGATCAGGGAGATGGCGGCGGCCAACCGGTAGCTGACCGAAGCGTTCATTTCCCCAGCATAACGCGCGGTTTATGGTGCGGGCGACGGAGACAGGCACGGCCTTCATCCCGTGGGTCGGCACGCCTCTCGCCGAGATCCTGTGTGTGCAAGACGAACGGGTCGTGGCCAAGGACAATACGGTGCGGTATCAGGACACGACCCTGCAGATCCCGCAGAACCCGCACCGCTTCCATTGTGTGAAGGTCACGGTTCGGGTGCACGCGTATCCGGATGGAGCCCTGGCCGTGTTCCATGGGCCCCGGTGTCTGGCGCGGTATAGTGCCGAGGGCCACCTTCTTGGCCAAATCCGGCCGCAGTCCTCGTCAGGAGGCCGAGGCCTGCCTCGGTCTGCAGCCCGATCGTCGATCGTAGACCAAATATGAGCGTGCGCTGTTTCAGGAACAGATGAAATTTCGCGGCGGAGAAAACCGGACAGATCCTGTGCTACATACACCGGACAAGTTAACTGACTATCTACAGCCACTCTAATTCGCCTGGAATAGTCAATGCGATTGGAAGGTTATGGTTCCTTCATATCTAATAATCTGCCACTATCGACTGCGCGTCAGGCAAGAGTGGTTGATCCGGTCTGTTTAGTTTCTTTGATTTATCTTGTTCCTTTCGTTCGCCCGATCGGTGAATCAGATAAACAAGACAACGAGCTTCTTATACCGGCGGATGTTTAGAGCATTCGGCTAATGCTCCAATTCGTATCGCACAGCGTCGAGCAAATGCGGCATACTAAATGGCTTCTGAAAGGTCTGTCGTGCTCCGAGGAGTTTCGCGACATCCAGAGCATGCTTATCCTCTGCAGCGCCGGAGATCGCAATCACCTTGGCATCGAGGAATTCACGTGTCAGCTCCAGGAGCATATCCAACCCGTTCAGTTCGGGCATGAGAATATCTGTGATGACCAAATCAGCCGGCCTACAGCGATACAGCTCAAGCCCCGCCCGACCATTGACAGCCTCCGTGACCTCGTACCCTGCTGCTTCAAGAGCGGAGCGGAGAAGTACGCGGATAGTTTCCTCATCATCGATGATCAGAATCGTCGCCATGGCAAAAACCACTCCTCTTGTTCTCGGTGAGAACAGAATTTCTTCGCTCTGTACGGGCACTCCCACCATGCAGGAAGAAAGGATCAAACATTCAGGGGGATGGTCATGAAGAAATCATGAACGTGGAGCAGCATGTCACGCAGGCAAACTCCCCGCCTGGAAAACGGTGCAACCGGATGAGCGATACGCATGTCCAGCAACGAGGAGCGTCGTCATACTTTAAAGTTCCTCCTCTTCGATATCATTGATTGACTGTGTGAGCGCCGCAACAAATGCCTCCGGCTGAGCCAGGGCAGTCTCCGTCAATTGAAACTCAGAAACCAACACACCATCTTTATCGACAATGATCAACCGATAACCCTGTTTCACCGGCAAGCCCCCTTGAGAATGGTCCAATAGATCACAAACCTGTCACAATGAAAAGCAGCCTTCGATATTGTGGAAGCTGAAGAGAAGATTAGGAGCACAGCCAGGAGACCTCGATTTACAGCCCGAGCAGGCCACCCAGGGTTTCAATGGGTTACAGGTATGAAGACTCTGGTTAAATCCTGTCTTGGGCAACAGTGAACTGCCCCCCGTCCTTCTGAGGCCACGCATTCCTGGAGTACAGAGCCGACACAGCCATCAGTCCTTCCGCTGACCCATTTTGCTTTCCATCCCCTTCCAAAGCCGTGCGATATTATCCTTGTGTTTAACCCAGATCAGGGTGCTGACAATCAGAGAAAAGACGAGAAATTCCTGCCGCTGTTCGTTCACGATCGCCACGACAGGAAGGCATGCGAAGGCTGCCAGCGCCCCTCCGGATGAATAGCGCCAGATCGCGACGGCCCCCAGCCAGATTAGCAGCAAGAGAAGCCCAATCGAGGGAGAGAGGCCCATCACCGCTCCCAAAGCCGTCGCGACTCCCTTCCCTCCCTTGAAACCCAGAAACGGTGAGAAGAGGTGTCCGAGAATCGGCGACACTGCCGCGATCATGATGAACGATTCAACAGTGAGCCACTGCATTGCGGCCCAACCCAGCGCCCACCCCTTACCCATGTCGCCGAGCAGCGTGAGGATACCCGCTGTCTTACCGGATACGCGCAGCACATTTGTGAAGCCGACGTTCCTGCTCCCGACCGTTCGTGGGTCGGGCAGGTTCATCGCTTTCGACACGACGATCCCGAAGGGAATGGCCCCCAGCAGATAGCCGAGAGCCGTCATGATTGCACAGAGGATCTCTTCATTCATGGATCAGGAGACTGAGGGGAGATGCGCACACTGAACGCGGTCTATTTGGTTC
>CAZVEZ010000103.1:0-6297 GCA_964626135.1 uncultured Nitrospira sp. | reverse complement strand
AAATAAACCAAACAGACCAATTACAGTCCCTTGGCTACGACTTGCCTCCAGAAACTCCACACATATTGACCGCCTGAGGCATAGCCGAGCACCAGCGATAGATAGAGTGTGCCGATACCGGCGAGATGCAGATTGCCGAGTTCGGACAAGAACGTGTCCTCGAGGATCAACAGCACGATCGCCACGACTTGCAGCGCCATCTTGTACTTGCCCAACGTCTCAGCCACGATCACCATGCCTTCGCTTGCGGCAATCGCGCGAATGCCCGTGACCGCGACTTCTCGCGCGATGATCAAGATCGCAACCAACGCGCTCACACGATCGACGTTGACCAGGAGAATCAAGGCGGAAAGGACCAACAATTTATCGGCGATGGGATCGAGCAGCTTCCCGAGTGTGGTCACTTGGCCGTTGCGGCGAGCGAGATAGCCATCCAACAAATCGGTGACCGCTGCGACGAGAAAGACAAGAGCCGCGCTGAGGGACCGGTCCGGAGTCGGCGTGGCAAACAGCACCACAAAAACAGGAATCAAGAAAATCCGCGTGAGCGTAAGGACATTCGGCAGGTTGAGCGATTCCTGCCCGACCGATTTCCATGCCTCTAATACGCGATTCATCAGTAATCCATTCCGTTAGCCGGTCAGTAAAAAGAGCTTCATCTTAGCATCATGGAAGAGTATTCCATCACAGAATACTCAAAATGTTCGATCGCAAGGCCGCAGGCGAATCGAAACCGGAGGCGTACCCTCTGGGGTACGTTGAGGATTTCGATAAGCCGAGAACGAAGCTAGCGAACATTTTCAGCATTCTGTAATTAGACGATGCCGTGTTTCAGCAAATCATGCAGATGCACGACCCCGACAATCCGCTTGACCTTGTCCGCAACGACAAGTGTCGTAATAGAATAGCGCTCCATCATTTCGACCGCTTTGGCAGCCAGTTCATCCGGTCCGATCAACTTGGGACGGCGTGAGGCCAAGGATCCGGCAGTAACCTTGGAGAAATCCCCGCCCTGCTGGACAAAACGCCGCAGGTCTCCGTCGGTAATCACCCCCTGAAGGGCGCCAGCTCGATCGACCACTGTGGTCATGCCGAGTTTCTTAGCCGACATTTCAAGAATAGCCACCGAAGCTAACACTGCCTCTCCTACTTGTGGGACCTCTTGCCCTTTGTGCATGAGGTCCCGCACTTTCACCAGCAAACGGCGTCCAAGTGTCCCCCCTGGATGGAACTGCGCAAAGTCCTGCTCCTTAAATCCGCGCATCTCAAGCAGCGCAACGGCCAAAGCATCTCCCAACGCGAGCGTCGCGGTCGTGCTCGCCGTCGGCGCAAGTCCCATAGGGCACGCTTCTTCTGAAACAGACACATCCAATGCAACCGTGCTGTTCTTGGCCAAGGTCGAACTCATGCGTCCGACGATCGCCACGACGGGAATACCCAAGCGCTCCATGAAGGGCAGGAGCTGCAAGATTTCCTGCGTCTCTCCGCTGTTTGAAATCGCAATGAGAGCGTCGCGGCGCGCCAACATGCCGAGATCTCCGTGGAGCCCTTCGGCTGGATGGAGAAAAAACGACGGCGTTCCTGTACTCGCCATCGTAGCGGCGATCTTCTGCCCGATCAACCCGGACTTGCCCATGCCCGAAACGACGACTTTGCCCTTGCAGTGATAGAGCAGGTCCACGGCCTCCGAGAACCCGCCATCGAGACGTTGAACCAGGGCCTGAACGGCACGCGCTTCGATACCCAACACACGCCGGCCTACGTCGAGGCTGGTTCCACCCTTCAACGCAGTCGGGCGAACGCCCTTTGGCTTGGTTACTTTCGAGGTTGTGAGGCGTCGCATATCCGCATGACCCGTTCCAGCAAAGCTTTGAGTTGATGGAGCGGCACCATATTAGGTCCGTCCGATAAGGCCTCGTCGGGATTGGGGTGGACTTCCATGAAGAAGCCATCAACTCCGACACCGGCTGCCGCACAGGCCAACGGCTCGACGAATTCACGCTGGCCGCTAGACTTGGTTCCTCCGCCTCCCGGCAACTGCACGCTATGGGTTGCGTCGAAGACTACCGGGTAACCGAAACTCCGAAGGACCGGAAAAGACCGCATATCGACGACGAGATTGTTGTAGCCGAACGACGATCCTCGCTCGGTCAGGATGATCCGCCTGTTTCCTACCTCCTCAACTTTTTTCACCGCGTTGCCCATCTCTTGCGGGGAGAGGAACTGGCCCTTCTTCACATTCACCACTTTACCGGTCTTGGCCGCGGCAATGATCAAATCCGTCTGCCGGCAGAGGAACGCGGGAATTTGGAGCACGTCCACGATCTTCCCTGCCTCGGTCGCCTGTTCTTCCGTATGGACGTCCGTCAAGACAGGAAGGTCCAGTTGATCCTTAACCTTTCTCAGCACCGCCAACCCTTTTTCGAGACCAGGCCCGCGATACGAGTTGATCGAGGTTCGGTTCGCCTTATCAAAAGACGATTTGAAGATGTACGGCATGCCAAGCGATTTAGCAATCTCAGCGATGCGCGCCGCCGTCTCCAGCACGAGCCGTTCGCTCTCAATGACACAAGGCCCGGCAATCAAAAACTGCCGGTGGCCCGCGCCGACTTTAAATGAACCGATTTGAACTTCGTGTGCCATGGTCTTTTCTTTTTCCCACCCCCTTGGGATGCTCAAACAGGCTATCCAACGCGGCCGAGGTGAAGACAAGACCGGAGGCGTAGCCTCTGGGCTACGTTGAGGATCTTGTCGAGCCGAGAACAAAGTTGGGAGCCTGTTTCAGCATCCCAACTCAGTGGCCGCATTTGCGTCGCAGCGCCGCCCCCACAAATCCACTAAACAACGGATGTGGGCGGTGTGGCCGTGAATTATATTCCGGATGAAACTGTGTCGCCAGGAACCAGGGATGGTCCTTTAACTCGATAATCTCGACGAGTCGTCCATCCGGCGAAAGGCCGCTCAACACGAATCCCTTGGCGAGCAAACGCTCACGGTACGCGTTGTTGAATTCGTATCGATGCCGATGACGCTCGCGCACCTCACTGACTCCATACATCTTTTGAGCTAAGGTGCCTTCCCCGAGCACACAGACATAGGACCCCAGCCGCATCGTCCCGCCTTTATCGTTTACGGAGTGCTGCTCCGGCATCAAATGAATGACAGGATCGGAGCAGCCTTCATCGAATTCAAAGCTGTTGGCGCCGGCCAGCCCTGCGACGTTCCGCGCGAACTCGATCGTCGCGCACTGCATGCCCAAGCACAAGCCAAGAAACGGAATCCGGTGTTCCCGTGCATATCGAATTGCGGCGATCTTCCCTTCGATCCCGCGCGCGCCGAACCCGCCGGGAACCAAAATGCTATCGACTTCACGGAGGATACGCTCGGTCCCTAACCGTTCAATCTCCTCCGATTCGATCCACTGCACGTTCACGCGCGTTTCATGGTCGATGCCGCCATGGACGAGGGACTCGGACAAACTCTTGTACGATTCCTTCAACCCCGCATATTTTCCGACAAGCGCAACGACAATCTCATGCTTGGGATACTTGATCTTCTGGACCATGGCATCCCATTCACGCAGATTCGGCGGACCGGTCCTGAGATCAAGCTGACGCACGATCAGCTCATCCAGCCCTTCTTTCCGGAACACGATCGGCACTTCATAAATTGTCTCAACATCCTTGGCCGTAATCACCGCATCTTTCTCGACGTTACAGAACATCGCAATCTTGCCCTTGAGTTCCGGCGGCAGATAACGGTCGGTCCGGCAGAGAAGGATATGCGGTTGGATACCGATCTCCCGAAGCTTATTGACAGAGTGCTGCGTCGGTTTGGTCTTCAATTCGCCGGCTGTGCCGATGTACGGCACCAGTGTCAGATGGACGTAGAGCACGTTCTCGCGGCCTACGTCGTACGGCATCTGACGAATCGCTTCGAGAAAGGGCAGGCTCTCGATGTCGCCGACCGTGCCGCCGATCTCCACGATCGTCACATCCATCCCCTGAGAAATACGCATAATGCACTGCTTAATCTCATCGGTGACGTGAGGCACCACCTGCACCGTCCCGCCGAGATAGTCGCCACGGCGCTCTTTTGTGATGACTGAATGGTAGATCCTGCCGGTCGTGTAGTTGTTTTCTTTGGTAAGAGTCAGGGACGTATACCGTTCATAGTGGCCGAGGTCCAGGTCTGTCTCCGCGCCGTCGTCCGTCACATAGACTTCCCCGTGCTGATAGGGATTCATCGTGCCGGGATCGACATTGATGTAGGGGTCGAGCTTGAGAAACGTGATCTTTAAGCCCCGATTCTCAAGCAGGTTGCCGATCGAGGCTGAGGCGAGCCCCTTCCCCAAAGAAGAGACGACCCCGCCTGTGACAAAAATGAATTTGCTCATTGTGGCCCCCATCTTGTCGGATCGGATGATTCTGACACGCATGCCACCCTTACCTGAAAGGAGCGGCCTTCATCGCGGCCAACTCTCGCTTGATGACGTCAAATTGTTGGAGCTTTTCCGCCACCAGATCGACATCTTCCGGCGTATCTACCCGCAAGGAAGCATGTTCAGTTTCCCAGACTCTGATCGGGATGCCGTACTCCAATGCGCGCAGTTGCTCAAGTTTTTCCGCATCTTCCAACCGTCCGGTGGGAAGGGAGGCCAGCTTCAACAAGGTATCGCGCCGATACATGTATACACCGAGATGAATATAATGCAACCCTCCGACAGCCCGGCGGACAGCGTCATCCCGCACCAACGGAATCGGCGCGCGCGAGAAATAGATGGCGTTGCCGGCTTGATCCGTCACCACCTTCACGACCGAAGGATTGTGGATGTCTTCGGTTGAATCGATCGCGCGTTTCAATGTGCCCATTCCTGCGCCACCCTTGATGAACGGATCGATGAGATCCGCCAACAGATCCGGCTGCAGCGGGATCTCATCTCCTTGCAGATTCACAAAGTAGTCCCCGCCGAACATACGCGCCACTCCGGCAACACGATCGGTGCCTGTCCGATAGTCTCCGGTTACCATCACGGCGCGTCCGTTGAATTCTTCCACGGCCTGCTTGATTCGCTCATCATCGGTGGCGACCAGCACATCCGTCACCACGCGACAGGCCGCCGCGCGTTCATATACATGCTGAATCATGGGCTTCCGTCCGAGCATGACGAGAGGCTTTCCTGGAAAGCGCGACGACCCGTATCGAGCCGGAATAACCACCGTAACGGATGGTGCGGCCTTAGTCATTTCCAAGCGCCTCCGAAAGCTGTTGCGCCGAGACGGTTGCGGTGCCGACCATGCCGACGACGATACCGGCTGCTTGGTTAGCCAACGCCGCCGCATCTCTCATTGAGGCGCCGGTCGATAGCGCGAGTGCCAGCGTCCCGACCACCGTATCGCCTGCGCCGGTCACATCGAAGACTTGACGGGCTTGTGCGGGGATGTGCCAGGAGACGTCCTCTCCCTCGTACAGACTCACTCCTTTTTCACCGCGCGTAATCAGCACCGCCCGGCATCCTAACCGCTGCCGTAAAATCGCGCCTGCCTCGTTGCTCACCTGATCGTCATCACCATGCACCCCTGCAGCTTGTGTCGCCTCAAGATGGTTCGGCGTGATGACCGTCGCCCCCTTGTAGTAGCCGAAGTGCTCAACTTTTGGATCGACAACCAGGGGAATTCCACGCAGTGCCGCAAGCCGTGTGAGCTCCGACATCAGCATGGCGCTCACCACTCCCTTGGCATAATCCGAGACGACAAGACAGGACAACTCCCGTAACCTCGACTCCACATAGCGAAGAATCCGCCGTTGCATCGCCGGCTTGAGTTCCGAGCGTCGTTCCAAATCGTACCGTACGATCTGTTGATTATGGGCAATGACACGGGACTTTCTAGTAGTCGGACGGTCCTGATCAATGACCACCCCGCCTCGTCCTGCGCGTGTCGAGCCCAACTCTTTAAGAAGCATCCGGCCGCTTTCATCCGATCCGATGACGCCGCAGAGGTCCGCTTTGCCTCCCAGGGCCAGAATGTTATTGAAGACGTTTGCGGCGCCGCCCAGCCTCAAGGATTCAGAATCGACATGGACCACCGGAACCGGGGCTTCCGGCGAAATGCGGCTCACACGGCCCCAGATATAATGGTCTAGAATGAGGTCGCCGATGACGAGTACAGAAGCCTGTGGGAACCGCGAGATGTACTGTCGAAGCACCATAGAGGAAGAGGAAGCCGTCCCCCCGCGCTGAGCCTTGGAGCCCGTTGTTTGGCGCGAGGCTTTTCCTATTGGATGGCTTTGCCGAAT
>CAZVEZ010000102.1:0-9217 GCA_964626135.1 uncultured Nitrospira sp. | reverse complement strand
GCATGGGCAGCGGGCTTCGATGAGATCGACGCTCTGCCGGATCACGTTGGGGCTATGGGTCGTGACGATCGGGGTTGCCGCATGGTTCCTTGTTCAGGGGTGGACAATGCAGGGCACAGATGGACGGACGCAAATCGTGCTGGCGCCGGCAGAGCGAGACTTGATCTTGGGCGAGATGCGGATGCTCCTGAAGGCGGTCCATGGCCTGGTCACAGGCTTGGCCGGTCAGGATCTGGAGGCGGCTCGAACGCAGATGGAACAGGCGGCCCGCTCGGCTGGAATGGCCATGGCTGAGGACGTAAACCCTGCGCTCATGGCCAAGCTGCCGCTGCCGTTCAAGCAAATGGGCATGTCGATCCATCAAGATATGGATGCGTTGGCAGATGCGGTCGTGAAAAAAGAGACGCCTCAACAGATTCTCCAGCGCCTCTCCAGCATGACAGCTCGCTGCACTACCTGCCATGACATGTATCGATTCGGCGCGAGCAGATAGCTGTTTGCCGGTAGCACTCAGGACTCAGCTGGAATAAGGAGGGCACGATGATTTTCGAACAGGTCAATCCCCATGCCTGCCGGACCTATCTGATCGGCGACGAGAAGAGCCGGGAGGCGGTCCTCGTCGATCCGGTTCTGGAGCATGTCGAAGATTATCTCAAAGCGCTGGATCAACGAAAGCTCACACTGACCCATGTGATCGATACCCATACCCACGCGGATCATATTTCCGGCGGAGCCGCACTCAAGGACAAGACCGGTTGCCAATACGTCATGCACCAAAAGGCGCCGGCCCGTTGCGTCACCTTTCATCTGACCGACGGTTTTGAATGTCGTCTCGGCAATATTCCGGTGAAGGTGATGACCACGCCGGGGCATACGAAAGACAGCATTGCGCTCGTGATGGACGATCGCATTCTGACCGGAGATGTCCTGTTTCTGGACGATGCGGGAGCCGGCCGCACGGATCTTCCGGGCGGCGATCCAGGAGAGCATTGGGACAGCATGCAGCGTGTGCTCGGCCTGCCCGATCATCTCATCGTATATCCGGCCCACGAGTACCGAGGCCGTCAGCCGTCGAGTGTGAAAGATCAAAAACTCCGCAATCCCAATTTGAAACCCCGCACCAAGCAGGAGTACATCGACTATCTGGAGGGGTTGAAACTTGGGCCGGCGGACTGGATGAAAGACGTCCTCAAAGCCAACTACGCATGTGCGCGCGATCCCAAGGCCGCCTGGATTCCCGTCGATGTGCCGGCTTGCGAAGTCAAGGGGACAATGACTCTTGGCGCTAACGATCAACAGGTGGCTGGCATACCGGAGGGAAGAAGTCAAACGGGAACTGGACGAAGGAAGCCCCCTGTTCCTGCTCGATGTGCGCGACCCGCAGGAACTCACAGAGGAACTGGGCCAGATTACAGGTGTGACGAACATCCCCGTGACGGCACTTGCCCATCGGTTGGCTGAACTGGACGCGCATCGCAATCGCAAGATCGTGACGATCTGCAAAGCCGGTGGCCGTGCGCATACGGCGGCACAGATCCTCATGCAAGCAGGCTTCTCCAAGGTGCATGTCATGGTGGGCGGAATGACGGGGTGGAAGCAGGCGGGGTTTCCGAACTGACAGTGGGATCGTACGGCAGAGGGGAAGAGGCTGAGAGGAAGATGAGGCATACACCGGAGAAGAGGGTAACAATAAGGAGGCGCGTGATGAATGTGAAGCGATTATTCTATGGAACAGTGATTATGGCCGGCAGCATGGCGTTTCTCGCTGGCTGTTCCGGCTATCACACGGGGAAGTTGGATGAAAAAATGCATGCCAAGGCAATGATCGCCGGGCCCGGCATTACGGGAGAAGCCCATCTCTATGAGGAGTATGAAGGGCGAGTCAGGATCAAGTTGAAAATCAACGGCACACCGGACAGCAAGTTGACGCCGGGGCGCCACGCGATTCATATTCACGAAACCGGCAACTGTGAACCTTTCTCAGCGGCCAAGGGGCACTTTGACGGGAATGAGTACGGGGCGAATCCGCAGGCGAACGTTTCCCCGGGCTTAGGAAATCACCCCTATCATCTCGGCGATCTCCAGAACCTTTCCGTGAACGATGATCGGAAGGGGTCGCTCTATACGGTCACGAGCCGGGTGACCCTGTCTCAGGGGCTGAACACCATCTTCGATCTGGATGGGAGCGCCTTCATAATCCATGAATTTGAGGATCAGTACCTGCCGGACCCGCCGACAAAAGATGCGCCTGGCGGGCCTCGTATTGCCTGCGGCGTGATCGTGAAAGAGTGAACGATTGCCTCGTGTCTTCTTCACCAGCAAGACCGCCGGATGAGATAAGCGGTTTTGCTCAGCTGTCCTGCGGAGATATTCGCTCCTTGCTCCAGCCCGCATTACCCATGAGCGTTTCTTCACGCGTCTCGCTTTTCTCGCAAGCCTCGCCTCTTGTCTAGATTCTGTGGCTTCCCGCAACAACAGTGGAGTCGGTGCTGTGGCTTTTCGCTCCAGGGCGATCTGAGCCTCGCGGCCAATCGTGCGATTTGACAGGTGAAATGATGGGCAGGTTGTCCATGTGAGTGGCATGCTCTTGGCACAAGGGAGGGGCATGATGTGGCTGTTATCGGCTATTCTCGGGGTGACCATGCTCGCAGGCTGTGTAGGCGAGAGCGATCGGGCCAGGATCGAGGACTTTCGGGGGGCCGACCGAACCGGCAGCGCTGCGATAGAGTTCGCTCCGCCTTCTCCGGAAACTATTCCAGGCAGTCAACTGGGCGAACAGATCCGGCTTGGCTATCAGATTGTCGTCAATACGCAGGAATATGCCAAATCCTATGTCGGCAATCGCCTGAACTGCACCAACTGTCATCTCGATGCCGGGCTGAATCCGAACGCCGCCTCATTTGTCGGCCTGGCCGCAGTCTATCCCGAGTATCGACCCCGCAATGCGAGGGTGAACACGCTTGCAGATCGTGTCAACGAGTGTTTCGAGCGGAGTCTCAATGGACAAGCGCTTCCGCCGGACAGCTCCAAGCTGCAGGCTGTTGTGGCCTATATCACCTGGCTCTCGCGTGGAGTACCGAACGGCGCGGCGTTACCCTGGCGAGGCCTCCAGCGCATTGAGTCACGGCGACCTCTCGATTCAGCCAACGGGAAGAACCTCTTTGCAAACAAATGCGCCTTCTGCCACGGCTCAGATGGCCAGGGGACAATGGCGGGGCCGCCGGTCTGGGGACCGCAGTCCTACAACATCGCCGCAGGTATGGCGCGGGTGACTGTGGCTGCTGCCTTCATCAAGTCGAATATGCCGCGTGGCTGGGGTTGGAGTCTATCGGATGATGACGCGTACGATGTTGCCGCGTTTATCAATGCCCAACCCAGGCCTGACTTTCCCGGCAAAGCGAATGACTGGCCAAAGGGCGGCAAGCCTTCCGATTCGCCATACTGAACGTATTCGTTGAAAGGAAACGACACAGACCATGACCGTCAAGCTGAACGCGATGCTCGTCACGATTCTGGCCGGCACACTTGGTGTTTGTGCCGTGGGGCTCAGTGGAGCAGCCGAGACAGTTCAGCATCCGCATCGAGTGGTCATGCATCTTAATTCAGGCGATGAGAAGGTCCAACGAGGCGCGTTGAATAATATCCGTCACCTCTATCAGGAGGTGGGCCGCGAGCATGTACGTGTTGAGTTGGTCGTGCATGGGGCCGGGCTGACACTGTTGACGAAAAAAGATTCGACCTTGGCGACCGAACTGGCCCAACTGAAGATGGCCTATGATGTGGAGTTCACCGCCTGTTCCAATACGATGAAGGCGATGAATCTCACCACGCGAGATCTGGTTGAGCAGGTGGATCGAACAGTGCCTGCCATGGTTCGATTGATGGAATTACAAGAAGAAGGCTGGATCTATATCAAACCGTGATATCGAAATGAAGCATGACATCCCAGATCGTCATGGAACACGTCATGAGAGTGCTCGCCCGGTGCTCGCATGGTGGGCCGGCGGGATCGGAATCGGCCTCGTCTTGATCGTCGCCGTCGGATTAGTCCAACCCATCGGGGTGTCGACGCAGTATGTCGTGTTGGACGGAGTGCTTCTGCACCATGTGCTCCCGGACGTGGCATCAAGGAGCCCATACCTGGCCAAGGCCGCGCAAGGGTGGACGCTGGCGACCTACGAATTCTTCTTTGTGCTGGGAATTCCTTTGGGAGCGTTGGTGGCAGCGATGGCCACTGCCCGTTTTACCACTAGAGTTGTGCCGGTCGAATGGAGCAAACGGTTTGGCCCGAATCCTGGAAATCGCCTGGTCTGGTCCTTCGTCGGCGGATTTCTTCTCCTCTTCGGCGCCCGCTTCGGAGGCGGCTGCACCTCCGGGCACTTGATCAGCGGGATTTCGCAATTGGCCATCAGCTCCTTTTTCTTCTCGGTGGCGCTCTTCGTCAGCGGGATTATTACGGTACGCTTACTCTATCGGGATAGAGGGTCGCGATGTTGATACTCGCACTGGGGCTCGTACTCGGGGCGGCCTTTGGAGCCCTGCTTCAGCTTTCCGGCGCGTCGAGTCATACCAAGATCGTCAACGCGCTTCGACTAAAAGATCTGACGATTATGAAGCTGATCCTGACGGCCATCGGTGTCGGACTGGTGGGAGTGCATCTGGTGGATCTGTTCGGTCTTGCCAATCTGAAGGTGAAAGAACTGTATCTCCTCGGGATCATCCTCGCCGGCGCGATATTCGGTGTGGGATTTGCGATATCGGGATACTGCCCCGGTACGGCACTCGCAGCCTGTGCAGAAGGTAAACCGGATGCTTTGGTGACCGTGATGGGTGGGTTAGGGGGCGCGCTTGTGTTCGCCTTCTTGTTCCCTGAGATCGAAGAGCACCTGCTGTCTGTCGGTCGATATGGTCCGGTGACGATTCCGGATCTCTTTGGGATTCACGGGATTTGGATCGCGGCGCCTCTGGGGATCGTCTGTATCTGGCTTGCGGGGCGATTGCCGAACCCGGGAGGTGCGGGATGAAGGTCACGGTGGCCTACCATGGCGGGACTCGGTATGACATCACGAGCGGCAAGCACCGGGTCGTCACCGATCAGCCGGTCGAAGGTGGAGGGAAGGATGCCGGGATGAGCCCGGTCGAGCTCTTCGTCGGTTCACTAGCCTCTTGTGTCGGGTATTTCGTGGGGCGGTACTGCGATCGCCATCAGATCTCGACCAAGGGGTTGAGCGTCGAGGCAGAATGGATCATGGCCGAACAGCCGCATCGGGTGGGGCAGATCGCACTGGCGATTCACTTGCCGCATCGCATCACGGCCGAATATAGCGAGCGCCTCCTCAAGGTGGCGCATGGCTGCACCGTGCATCAATCCATCGCGGTGCCTCCCGCCGTGGCGATCAAAATCAATTCGAATCACCGCGGAGAGAGGCTATCGTGAATGAAGAACCGGCATCCCGGTCTCTGTCGCGCCGGACCTTGCTGGGAAAACTCGTCCAGGGGCTGGGTGTGACAGTCGCGCTGGGCCACGCGATCCCGCGCGCGCAGGCTGAGGAGCGTAATGTCTCGAAGAGTGAGGCTGACCGCCTCATCGTGCGCGTGGCGCGACCGTTGGATGCGGAAACCCCGGTGCAAGAGTTCGCTTCCTATCTCACGCCGAATTCCAGTTTTTTTGTCCGCAGCCACTTCGGCCCGCCTCCGGCCGAGGCGGTCTCCGAGGTTAATTGGAAACTCCGTGTGAACGGTCTGGTAGAAAGATCTCACGAGCTCACACTGAAAGATTTACGGCAGATGGAAGTCGTGACCGTGACTGCGGTGGTCCAATGCAGCGGCAATGGTCGCGCATTTCACCGGCCCAAGGTGCCGGGCGTGCAATGGGAACGGGGAGCGGTTGGAAACGCGCAATGGACCGGGGTGCGGCTACGCGATGTGCTGGCGAAGGCCGGGGTTCAAGCCGGGGCGCGCCACGTGCAGTTTCAGGGAGCGGACCGGCCTGTCGTGGCCTCCGTACCGATGTTCGTGAGAAGTATTCCGCTGGAGAAGGCAATTCATCCGGACACGCTGCTGGCCTATGAAATGAACGGGCGTCCCTTGCCGTTGTTGCATGGCGCCCCGTTGCGCGTGATCACGCCGGGGTGGATGGCGGACTCCTGCATCAAGTGGCTTACCGACATCACGGTGCAATCGGATGAGGCGAAGGGCTTTTACATGCAAACGGCCTATCGCATACCGGCGAAACCGATTGAACCCGGTGCTCCCGAAAGCGGGCAGACAATGATTCCGGTCGAGTCCATGGTAGTGAAGTCGCTGATCGTTGCTCCTCCGGATGGCGGCAGAGTGAAGGTTGGTCCCACCATGATTCAAGGCGTGGCATGGGGCGGCGAGGCAAGAGTCGTGAAGGTTGAGGTATCGATGGACGGGGGTGAAACCTGGAAGCCGGCTCGGCTGGTCGGTGAAGATCGGCCCTATGCCTGGAGGCAGTGGCAATGTATCTGGGAGGAGAAGACTGCCGGAACATGCACGATTCTCTGCCGCGCAACGGACGCGCGCAAGGAGGTGCAACCGGCAACCAGTCCCTGGAACCCAAGCGGGTTCCTCTGGAATGGATGGGATCGTATCACCGTAACTGTGACCACATGACGGGCGGCAGACGCAGCATCATGCTTTCTTTGGTCATCGGTCTCACGGGGGTTGCTGCAATAGCGGCGGCTCAAGAGGACGATCCGGCCACGGTAAGCACGGAGTTGGCTCCTCGCGCAGAGGCGCTGATCATCGCGCGCTGTGCCGTCTGCCACAGCCAGGATCTCATTGCCCAGCAGCGATTGCCGCGAGCGCGATGGAAGGCCACCATCGAAAAAATGACACGTTGGGGCGCGGAGATCTCTAACGATGAAGCAGACCTGCTCATGCGATATCTGTCGGTGCGCTATCACTCTGGTGCGCCGGATCAACTGCCGCCGCTCGACAGTGAATTGAGGAAGGCGGAGCCGCTCACACAGGAGCCGGTGACAGAAGGTCCACTCACGGGAGTGGCGACGAGAGGGGCCGGAGTCTTCGAACACAATTGCCAAGCCTGTCATGGCGCCGGCGCCGTGGGCGGTATGGGCCCGAAGCTGGTGAAGAATCCGATCCTCACACACGAAGAGTCCTTCTGGGAGACGATAGTACATGGCCGAGGGTCCATGCCGGCTTGGGGCGCGGTCCTGAGTCATCAAGACATTGCCGACATTTATGCGTGGCTATTGACGAGATAGTGTTTGGACAACTGATCATTCACGAAAGGGGCAGCGCATGACTGTGAGAAGAGGATTGGTCATTGGAGGCGTAGTCCTCACGCTGGTGGGGCTGGTGTCATTCCCTCGACCATCATTCGCGAGCGATCAGCTCCGCGCGAAGGAAGTCATTCAGCAGGTTTGCGTCCAATGCCATCGGCTGGAAGGTCAGCCGGATTCGCGCTTCAATTTGAAGGCGCCCGACCTCATCTGGGCCGGCAGCAAGTATCAGCGATCCTGGTTGATCCGGTGGCTGACGGGTAAGGAAGGGCCTTTGTATGCCAAGGGCTATCGATGGGATCTGACTGAGGTTCCGTCCAAGCATCCGATGGTCACCGAGTCGGAAGCCAACGCCATCGCCGATTATTTCGCTGAGCACAACAAGGATCCGCGTGTGAAGGTCGGCGCGTTTGATCTGTCGAAGGTAACAAAGTTCGAGGCTGCGTTCGGTGGCATGGCGTACAAGGCGCACGCCTGCCTCGGCTGTCACGTCATCGAAGAGAACGGCAAGCTCATCGGCGGTCCGCAGAGTGCCTCGCTGGTGGCAGCTGGACAGCGGTATGACCAAGATTGGCTCTTCCGGTTCGGACAGAATCCACAAGACTTTACGCCGCATAGCGGTGAGTTTCTGGCCGATGCGACAGAGCCGCAGCTCCGAGCCGTAATCGGGTTCTTGATGGTGCAGGGGGTAAAGGACTTCACGTACTACGAGCCCTGGACGAGCCAGGAATTCGGGACGGCCAACGTGGATCGAGGCAAAGTCGTCTATAAGGAATATTGCTCACAATGCCACGGCGCGACCGGCAAAGGTGATGGACCGGGAGCATCAGGCCTCATACCCAAGCCGGCGATCCATGCCAACATTCCATTTGACAAGCTTCCGATGGAGTATCTCTATAACGTCGTCAACCATGGCGGCGCGGCGATGGGCAAATCGCCCAATATGCCCTATTGGAACTTGACGATCGGTCAGCAAGGCATCGCCGATGTGATCGCCTATATGCGAGCGACCTTCAAGGGTGCGCCGGACATGGCTGCCGTCCCGAGCGGGGGCCAGGGGGGAACCTGTGTGCAACCGCGCCAGGCGGTACAGGCACCGGACGAATTCTTGACCAAGACGAATCCGCTCCCTGCATCGGCCGGTACGGTCCAAGCCGGGAAGGCGCTGTTCCTTAAGACGGCACAGCCCGTTGCCTGCGCGATGTGTCATGGAGAAAAAGGCGACGGGAAGGGTGTCATGGGAGCAGCCCTGGTGCCGCCGCCGAGGAATTTCACGTGTCGTTCGATGATGCAAGACATTCCCGATGGTCATCTGTTCTGGACCATCAAGAACGGCTCGCCTGGAACAGGGATGATGTCGTTTGCCGGATTGCCGGATGAGCAGGTGTGGCAGTTGATTCACTACATTCGCTCGCTGGCAAAGTAGGACGTGAGGGGTAAGGGGTGAGGTGTAAGGGGGTAGAAGAAAGAAACGCGAAAGTAAAGGAGTAGGAAAGAATGGCGACATTTATTATTTCAGGCAGTCGGGGTACGGACGATCCGACGATGGCGACGTTGCCGTTCATGGCAGCAAAGGTTGCGAAGGAGCAAGGGCATGAGGTTGTGCTCTGGCTCTGGAACGAAGCCGTGACGTTGGGACGGAAGGGCACGACCGATCATGTGACCGGCGTCAATCTGACTCCGCTAAAAGACGTGCTTGCCGCGGTACAAGCTGCGCATATTCCCATATGGGTGTGCGGCGCCTGTGCGGTGGCTCGGCAGATCGGCGGCTCGGATCTCGTGACCGGAGCCTCGATCAAAGGCATGCCGGATTACATCAAAGCCGTCGCCGAACGTGATCGCAACGTGGCATTTTGATTCTGTGTCGCAGGAGAAAATCCCTACGCTCATGATTCGTCTGCGGAGCCGGGCTGCTGCGCTGTCCGGTCAGGATTGCCCAAGCCAATGTC
>CAZVEZ010000101.1:0-9235 GCA_964626135.1 uncultured Nitrospira sp. | reverse complement strand
CCCGAGGCCATCAGTAGGCAATAGGATTGCTGTGCGCTTCGTCCGACTCTTCCGCGCAACTGATGCAATTGCGCAAGTCCGAACCGCTCAGCATGCTCGATCATCATGACCGTGGCATTGGACACATCGACCCCGACCTCCACCACCGTCGTCGAGACCAGCACCTGAACTTCTCCCTTCTTATACGATGCCATGACCTGTTCTTTCTCTTCCGACTTCATCCGGCCATGCACAAGCCCGACGCGAAACTCAGCCAACTCTTCCGCTTGCAGCTGCTCTGCGCCTTGCATAGCTGCCTGCAGATCCGTCTTCTCCGACTCTTCGACGAGCGGATACACGACATACGCCTGCCGGCCGCTCCGCAGTTCATCGCGAAGAATCTGATACGCCCGCCCGCGCTGACTGTCGCTGAGAAGAAACGTCCGCACCGGCTTTCGCCCAGGCGGCATCTGGTCGATCACCGAGACATCCAGATCCCCATATACCGTCATCGCCAGCGTGCGTGGAATCGGTGTCGCGGTCAGCACCAGCACATCGGGCTTATACCCCTTTTCAATAAGCGTCTTCCGTTGAAGTACGCCGAATCGATGTTGCTCATCTACCACCGCCAGCCCTAGTTTCGCGAAGGTGACGCCTTGTTGAATGACCGCATGAGTCCCGATCACAACCTGTGCGGTCCCGGAAGCCACCTGCTCACGCACAGTTTTACGAGCTGACGCACGGCCGCCGCCGCTGACGAGCGCCACGGAAATCCCCAGCGGTTCCAACAGCCCCTTCATCGTCCGATAGTGCTGTTCGGCGAGAATTTCCGTCGGCGCCATCAGTGCCGCCTGGTAGCCCGATCCGCAGGCCAATACCATCGCCTGCACCGCCACGATGGTTTTTCCGGACCCGACATCACCCTGCACCAGACGGTTCATCGGTCGGCTCGAAGTCATGTCCGCCAGAATTTCACGAGTCACCCGCTCTTGCGCCGCAGTCAACTGAAAGGGCAGCGTTCGATCCAGCTTGCCGAGGAGCGGCGTCCTCGGGTTAAATGACACGTGCTTCATCTCTTCCTTCATAACTCGTTGCCGCGAGGCCAATGCAAGTTGGAGCACAAATAGCTCTTCGAACGCCAAACGACGGTGCGCCGGCGTGAGGCCCCGATCAAGCTGCCCTCCATCCGTCCCGGCCTGAGGAAAATGCACGTCCTGAACGGCTTGTTGAATGGGCAGCAACCGGTAGCGGGCACGAAGCGGGACCGGCAACACCTCTTGCGCCTCCATGACATGGGCATCCAGCAGGCTTTTCATGAGCACACGCATCTGGCGGGACGTCCACCCCTTGGTTTCATGATAGACCGGCACGATGCGCCCCACGTGCAACGGCGCTTCAGTTTCAGCGCCTATCACTTCGTATTGCGCAACCTCCATTCTCATCGCCACCCATCCTTGCGCGCCGGCTACCATCCGCCCGGTCAACATGATGCTCGTCCCGACGGTGAACAGTCGCTCAAGAAACGGTTGATTGAAGAACACTGCCTGGAGACGCCCGGTTGAATCCTCTACGACGATGTCGAGGATGGCGAGGCGGCGACTGCGGGCCTTCTTTGCTTCACTTCGAATGATCGTGCCGCAGATCGAGGCCTGCGCACCCGGCACGAGTTGCCCGATCGGAGTCATAATCGAGCGATCCTCATAGCGCCAGGGGACAGTCCACAGCGCATCTTCAACCGTCTCGATCCCGATTCGTTGGAGGAACGATGTGCGCTTTGGGCCGACTCCCTTCGCAAAACGGATAGGCTGCTCCCACCATGATCGAGACGGGGCTTCATTGATGACGGGCTCAGGCGCCGCGACAGGCCCGGATGGGTGCCATGCCTTGGCTGGATCGCGCACGGCCTTGCGCAAGACATCAAGAATGACAGTAGCTTCCTGCAGACAACGCTGCTGGTCTTCCGACGAGAGCCGCTGCTGATCGTGAAGAAACAGCGTACGCAACTGAAACAACGCCGCTTCAACCTCGCGTGGATAGACGCGATCAGACAGAAGTTGCATAACCTGTGAGGAGACGAAACGATTCAGATTTTTGACGGTAGGCAGATGGGCGAAGGCATCACGTGTCGCGAATTCGATCGGACGCGCGACACGATCCAGCCATTGCTGAAACCGTTCAGAGGGATTGGGCTCGGAAGAGCGCCGTATCACAGCGGAGGATCGTATCATAGCTTCTCCGTCCCCTCAACGAGCAGGACGGTTGATTTGGTTTATTTGGTTGAACTCGGACTAACCAGATGAACAAAACAAACCAAATAAACCAGATCAACCAGTCTCGCGCGCCTTGTCAATTTACTGACAATCCTTTGTCGGCTCTACTCAGGGTGATACATTGAATTTCATCCGAAGAGGGCCTGTATGTATCAGCGCAATATTTTTCACATTTTGTTTCCCATCGCCTGCTTGATCGGACTATTCCTAGTCTATCAAGTCTGGTTCAAACCGACGTATATGCCTCCGCCACCTCCTCGTCAGCTCGACGCCGTTGCAGAAACGCAACCTGAGCCACCGCCGGAACCGCATCATGAGAGCCTACCGGAGCACAAGCAGGTCCGCCTGATCGATGCCGGCGTGGTCCCGGATACGACGCATCGCGAACTGTTGGAGACCATCCGCGACGAGATAGAAAAGGGGAACGTCAAAACAGCGGAAAGCAAACTGATCGATCTACCGGCATCCCTCGCCGCCGACCACACCACGCGGCCCTATGTGTCTCTCCTCTGGAACAATCTTGGCGTCCAACAGGAAAAGATCGACGGGACGGCTGTTTCGATCAACGCCTTCAAGAAAGCCGCATCACTCGACGCCAAGAATCCCGTCGTTCAACTGAACCTTGCCCACGCCTACTGGGAACTACGCGATCCAGCCATGACGCAGGAATTTCTGGAAAATCTGGCTGCCATGGCGCCGAACGAGCCCTTTCCTCATCTGGCGCTGGCCGATCTTTTTCAGGAACGGGATCAACTCGCCGAAGCGGCCCGCCATCTCGATCATGCCGCAGCCCGCGCAGACAAGGATCCCACCGCGCAATCCTATCTGCGAACCGTCACGGCCAAAGTCCGCCGAACCGAGAAAAGCGACGCGCGACTCACCAGCCGAGACAGCGCGCACTTTACCGTGAAGTTCGACGGAGAAGCTGAACAAGCGACCTGGTCTGTTGTGTTGGAGATTCTTGAAGAGGCCTATCGAGAGATCGGCCAAAAGTTCGGGCACTTTCCATCGAAGACCATCGTCGTCGTCTTGCACGCCAAATCCACGTTTCAAAGCGAGACCGGCAGCCCCCTGTGGGCCGATGGGCTCTTCGATCCCGTGCTTGGGCGCATCCAAGTCCCCGTGCAGGACGCCTTGGCAGACCGCGCTTGGCTCACACGCGTGCTGCGACATGAATTTGTGCATGCCCTTCTGCACGACCAACTCGGTCCCGCCGGCAGCGCTGTGCCGACCTGGCTCAATGAAGGCTTGGCCATGGAATTGTCCGGAGATCGCTGGTCGGATCTCGATCAGCTCAGGGAGCTGGAGTTCACGCCAATCCCTCTGCCGGCCTTAGAGGGAACGTGGGGAGACTTGTCCCACCACGCCGCGACTGTGGCTTATCTGGAGGCGCATTCCGCCGTACACTATCTCATCGATCGTTTCGGCATGCATCGGATGCAAGAGCTCCTCGCACACATCAAGGCGAGGCAGTCGCTATCTATGGCGATGCAATCACAGTTCTCGCTGTCGTACGAGCAATTTCAAGCCCGGTGGATGGATCAGTTACAGGAGCACGGAAAGAAGAGCTAATTTGCAGTGCGCGGGGAGTATTGACCAGCAGGTCCGAACCCTTTTCTCCTCTGATTCGATTAAATCGCTTCCTGTATTACCTCGCCGAGCTCCTCACCAGGCCAAACCGGCAGGTTCTCGGCTGCAGCGTCGTGTCCGGCTGCCAGATCTGTCTCCTCCAGGGTCGGCTGAATCGTGTCTTCCCACATAACCCGCCGGCCCCGATCGTCCATCATTTGAATGCGAAACTCGATCTGCTGAGAGAGGACGGCCAACCCCTCTGACTGGCCGACGGATGCCCTGCCGACTCGTTCGGCGCGCGCAACGGTGTCGGGCGCGGTCGAGAAATGATCGGTCCACACGAGCTGTCCGGTGACCAAGTCGACGGCGCGAAGAAAAAACTGCGGTTGACCATCGACGGCGCTTTGCCTGCGGACCGGGATCATCGTCGCTTGCGGCGCAACAAGATGGGCTGTCACTCGATGGGTGGAATCAGACTCTTGGTTGCCGGCATTGAGATTCAGGAGACCTTCCCAGAGAAACCGGCCTGTGGCCGCATCATAGACACGAAGTGTGAAAGCTGAAAGCCCGTCGGTTCCCGAACCGACTCCGCCTGCAAAAATCCGTTCAGGCGGTTGACTCTCCGCCGACGCTGCGTCCTCTCTTACGTTCAACTCATAGGTTTCATCGGAGAGAATCATGCCGCTTTCGGCATCGTAAGTTTTCACGGTAATCGTCGACGTCTCGGCATTCTCATACCCAACACCGGCCGCCACAATTTTCATGGGCTTCGCCGGCTCGGGAGTCGGGATCTCTGCTGTCCAGGCTGTCAGAGGAAGACCGGACCCGATCATGGCACAGGCAATCACTCGAACATAGAACGCCTTCCTTCTCCGCTTATCGTTCCATCCCTCCTGATACACCGGCACAAATCCATATCCGATCGGCCTGAACCAGGCTCTTACTTGACCGATCGTCACACCCAACCACTGGATGATCGTCATGTACGGTCCCCCCCTCGCTTGTAGCGGAGTCTCGCATCGACCGGATTCAGCGTAAATTCCCCACTGTGGGGAGAAAACCCTTCGAAAGAGGGGGGGCATTGGATGGAAATGGACGGGTGCGAGATTGGAGAAAAGATTATATGCGAGCAGAAAAACGCTTACTTCTGCGGTGTTTCTCGGCTCGGTGTACGAGAACTCTCAGGGGCCTCTGCAGGCGGAACCGTGCCAAAGATAGAGTATCGGTATCGAGCCACGAACCAATACAGCAAATAGCCGAATGGCTTCACCAAGGGGATTCTCAAGAAAACTGAGAGAACTTGCCCACCCTTCAGACCCGGCAGAAGGGACAGAAAGGCATCCAAGCCACGGGCAATCTCTCCATTAGGGTGGACCAGGAACGCGACGTTGGGGCGACCTGGTCGATAACCCTCTCCCAAAGCCTGCTTGGCTTCTTCACTCTGATATGGAACCATCCGTACCGGAATAACACCGGCATGAGTCTCCAACCGTTCGAGACCCTTCTTGGCGGTGACACACAACCGGCATTGTCCATCGTAGACCAGAAGACAGGTTTGAGACGCGCGGGGTGGGTTGGCCGGATTTGTTTTGTTGATTTGGTTCATCTGGTTCGCGTCGTCCGACCCAAACATCAAACAAACGAGGCAAGCCAAATAGCGGTCGTCTTACACCGGCGTATTTTTACAGTATCCGGTTGTTGCTGTACGCAGCAAGCGGAGGGTATCATTCCGTTCGTGCGACACACATGGACCCTCATCGGCCTGCTCGCAGGGCTCTGCCTCATCGGAGCCAATACCACTCAGCTCATGCCGCCTGCGACGGAGGCCGTTCGAATCAGTTGGATGATCTATCTGATCGCGCTTCCTATCGCTCTCGCGGGCCTTGTACGGATCGGATGGGCCTGGACCACCATGGCCTGCGTCATCTATGGAACGGTGGGATTGGCCTTAGACCTTGCCACAGTCACAAGTATCCTCAGTGGACAAAGCGAGACCGGCACCCTGTTTCTCTTCAGTGCGATGAGCGGGATTGTAAACTTCTTATTGATCCTGTTCGGCGGGCGCGCATTTTTGCATTCGTTCCAGGAGACCGCGCTTCCAGTATCCCGCCCTCCCAGTCCTCCGTCCCCTTCTTCATCCGCAAAACCCTGACCCGATCAAATCCTGCATCAGTCAACCATGACTTCGTCTCTGCTGCCTTGTAAGTATCGCCCCGATCGGTGAACAGCAACATCGAGACGGCAAAAAGACTCGCCTCTTCCGGAAACAAGCCGTTTCGGTCGTGGAGAAAGGCATCCTGAATCAGCAGACGGCCTCCGGGGTTCAAGGCGGCCAACGCATGTCGAAACAGCGCCTGGTTGTCCGTCGGTGAATAGATGTGGAGCACGTTCGAGTACCAGATGACGTCGTAGGCGCCGGGAATGTCTTCCGTCATCATATCCAACGGGAGATAGGAAAGCCGCGCGCCAGCCTTGTGCGTCGCCGCAACCTCTTTTGCCACATCGAGGGCTGCCGGACGGTCGCATACCGTGGCGCGGAGCGCGGGATTTTTTGCGAGAAACGCCATCGCATACGTGCCGGGACCGCCGCCAAGATCGAGCAGGGTTCGCGCGCCATGCAGGTTGATCTGGGCGGCAATCTTCGGAGCCATCTCCAGCGTCCGGTGATGCATCGCCCACGTGAACCGGCGACGAGAGTCCGGTGCGTCGGGTTCGGCGTGATCGAGCGGCAATCCGTTCTTCACCGATTCCAGCAGACGTCCCCAATCGGCCCAATGACTCACAATCAGCCGAAGATAATCCCCTCGATAGGCAGGATGGTGCGCATTCAATGCCGTGGCGCCCAACCGGCTGTTCGAATAGATTTCGCCTTTTTTCTTCAGCAGGCCGGCCATGGCAAGATTCCGGCAGAGAATGGCCAGCCCCCGCTCGCTGACCTTGGTCTCACGAGCCAGGTCAGGAATCGTCCATGCGCGCGTTCCGACAGCAGTAAAGAGGTTCAACTCAAGAGCGGCAACCAGAACCCGCGGTAACCGGTACGCCGTAATCGCCTCGCGTAAATCATCGAACGTGGCGATCCCTCCGCTCACGGAGCCACGCCGATCGTCCGCACGCACCAGCGCATCAAGTCCTGCACGGCCGGCGGATTGGTCACGTCCACCGCCCGCTCGAAGCGAGCCGCCACATACTCGTCGGTGATTTCGGATTCTTCAGAAAATCCTGACTTCAGCAGAACCGCCCGGTACTTTGAGACTGCCGGCTGAATATAGTACTTGGCCTGCTTCGCGATCTCATCGGTGCCGAGATCCTCCGGTGTCCCGTCGGACAGGAGTGTCATCGCATCGTCGAGCGCCATGCCATACTGGCAGAGCAAGCGCCCGTCCGGCGTGAGTTCCAGCAGCCATCCATCGGGACCAAGATCCATCGTCAATGCGCCGCCGGCTTCCACTTCCATCAGTTGGGGGAATGCGGAGATCAGCGAGGCCTTGAGCGCATTCCACTCCGTCGAGTCTTCCTCACTCATACATGCGCCTTTCGATGAGGCGGCGTCCCATCGTGACCTGAAAGGCCGGTGCGCAGGGCCGCCAACCGCTGGATATTCTCTTCGAGTTTGGGCAATTGATACTTGCGATCCATCTGCACCACCAGTTCAAGGAGATCTGCCGCCTCACGCAACTTGCCGGTCTCTTCATAACATTGGACCAGCACAAAACGAGCGCCTCCGACCCTCAACTCATCGCGCAATCGCTCGGCAATGGATTGGCTGGTTTGGCAACAGGCGATAGCGTCGTCATACCGCCGCTGGAGCAAAAACGTTCGACCGATCATGCGCCAGGCATCGGCCACGCCGCCCTCATTCCCCAACCGCCGCATGAGAACCAGCGACTGTTCATAGTATTCGATCGCCCGCTCGTACTCTTTCGTCTCGCGCGCAACCAAGCCGAGATCAGAAAACAACACCGCCTTGCCCGCCTCGTCGTGAGTTTTGCACATGAGGTCCAACGCTTCAAGATAGTAGGCTTTGGCGCGATCCCATTCGCCCGCATCGGCTCTCAAGTTCCCCAAATTGCCCAATGTCGTCCCGATCCCCTTGTCATCCCCAAGGATCTTCTGGAGCTCCAACACCTCCTGATAATAGGTCTGTGCCGATTCCCGACGCCCGCTGACCGCGCAAATATTCCCGAGATTTCCGAGCGTAGCGGCCAACGCCCGTTGATCCCCGGTTAACCGGTCACATTCCAACGCCTTCGCATAGCAGGCATAGGCATCGGTATAGAGCCCGCGCGAGAAGTGCTCGTTCCCCTGGCGATTGAGTTCTTCGGATAGTCCGTTGCGTAGCATCATGGCAAAGGGTGGAGTATCCGTTCGACCGCCTGCTTGCCGCCGGTGAGAATCGAGACCCCATCGCCGACCAACAGACTATCGAAATTGTACTTGAGAAGACGACGCAGTCCTTCTTGCGCCTTGCCCACATCGGCATATTTTTCAAGGGGCAACAGCCTGACGGAACCGGCTGGCTTTCCGATCAACGCGTCGCCGACAATCAGCACCCCCTTGCCCTGCTGAATGAACAGAGCCGATTCACCGGGTGACTTCTGGTCTTTTAGCTGGATCGCCCAAAGCCCGCCGGTGAGCAATTCCCCGTCTTTGAACGTTTTGGTCGGTGTGAGGTCCATCTGCGGCGCGTCGGCCTCCGGGACATGTAATTGGCAGCGAAATTCCGCTTGGTACTTCACCGCTTCTCGCGCGTGGTCGCGATTCGTCACGATGATGTAATCGACGGGGCCGTTACGGAGGACCACGGAACTCGCCTCGCCCGTCATCGGCGGAGGATCGATGAGAATCTTGTGTTCTCCGACCATGAGGAAGAGCCCGTTAAAATCGAGCTGCTTCTCCTCAGAAAACCAGGACCATTGCCAGATGCCGGGAAGAAGATTTTTCATGATATCACCGCGCGACATGCGGGACTTGCGAGAGATGCGAGACTCGTCGGAACATTCTTCATCGTTTTATATTGGTTCGTCTTTCGCGCCAGTCCTGCTCGTCGCGCCGTCTCACAGAGCGGCGACGGCATCTTTCACGGTTTTCGTCACCTTAGCCAGGATACTCCCGTCATTGGGCAAGTCGATGATGTCGTCTTCTGAAACCGTCATGAATTTTCGATTCGACCCCTTGGTCAGGGAGATCAGGAACATACTGTTAGAGGATGTGACGGGAATCACGACCTGCACGGCAGCATCAATCCCCTTCACCACCTCCAAAAACTTCTGCTTTCCCGCTTCCATCTCATCCATCGTCTTCCTTCCTCTCCTTCACGGAAGCCGGTTAGCAGGCTGTTGACAAAGTCCGCCAGCATCGTTCTCGCCGCGCTCAGAGGCTCAACGTACTGCAAAGAGTACGCTTCGCCTCGTCGC
>CAZVEZ010000100.1:0-9257 GCA_964626135.1 uncultured Nitrospira sp. | reverse complement strand
GCCTCCAGGTTTCACGACACATTTCATGGCAGTTGCCCGCGGGCCTGCCGCTTGGCTCAGTTCAGGCGGGCATCGTCGTATCGGCCCTCCACGCGAAGAATCAATCCGCCTTACTGATCCGCATTCGCGAGCTGGCCCATGCCCGCACGCGGTTCGGGTCACTGTTCATTCGATCCGGCAATCCAGCAGGCAAGACCTGTATTGAATCGTGTAGCGGATGACTGCGCGGCAAGTATCTGAACGTGCATCAGTTCGTCACGCGTGCTAAGGTTCGACACATTTACGTCCCAATCGAGAAACGGCCGGGAGGATCGTAACCAGAGGAGATGCACCCATGACGATCGCAACGCAAATTGTAAAACGAGTAGCCACCATCGATGAAAACAAGTCCGTATTCGACGCAGCTCAACTGATGACGAAGGAATTCATCGGGTCCGTGGTACTTACCGGCGCTTCCGGCATTTGCGGGCTGTTCACGGAGCGTGAGTTGATGATGAACGTGGTCGGGAAGGGGAAGGATACGAAAAAGGTCCTGATCAAGGATGTGAAAGCTCGCGACTCCATCAAAGTCAGCCCCAACGACACCGCCGCCACCTGCTTGCATCTCATGAAGAAACATCAATGCCGCTACCTGCTGGTCTTTGAAGGGGACAAGTTCATTGGCATCGTCTCCTTGCGCGATATGGCAGCGCTCCTGATCGACGAAAAAGAAACGCTCATCCAGCAGCTTAAACAATACATCGCCTCTTGAGATGGCGAGACGATAGGAACGAAGAGAAGGAGTACCGACTCGGATCATGAAGTCTGACCGTTCACATAGCGTTGGTCAAACCGGCGCGCCACGACAGCATTAATTCATTCACAACTTCGATGAGTATCAGAATCAAAAAAGGGCTGGATCTGCCGATCAGCGGGAAACCGGAGCAGCGTGCCCATGCCGCAAAAGCTGTCCGCCACGTTGCCGTTCTGGGCGTGGACCACGTAGATCTCAAGCCCGCCATGCTGGTCGTCGAAGGGGACAAGGTCACACTCGGTCAAGCGCTGTTCGAGCACAAGAAGCTGCCCGGTGTGCGCGTCACTGCTCCAGGCGCCGGCAAGGTGATTGCCATCCATCGCGGAGATCAACGCCTGCTCCAGTCGGTCATCATCCGGCTTGACGAAACCGAAGACGAGGAGCGTTTCACTGCGTACGAGGCCGGCCAACTAACCGGCCTGACTGAAACGCAGGTTGTGGAAAATCTTTTGGCATCGGGCCTGTGGGTGACGTTACGCACCCGTCCCTATAGCAAAATACCAGATCCGGCCACCCGTCCGGCCGCAATCTTCGTGACGGCTATGGACAGCAACCCGCTGGCCGCCGATCCCGTTCCGATTATTGCCGCAGAGGCTGAGTCGTTCGGCCATGGTCTGACTGTGCTCTCGCGTCTTGGCGCCATGCCGCTTTGGGTGTGCACGTCACCCGAAGCCGAACTGCCTCTGCCTCATGGTCTGAACCAACTGCGCCAGGCGAGTTTCGAAGGTCCCCACCCGGCCGGTTTGGCGGGAACGCACATTCATTTTCTTGAACCGGTAGACGCAGACAAGATCGTCTGGCACCTCAACTACCAAGAGGTGATCGCTATCGGCAAGCTATTTACCAGCGGGCGGTTATGGACCGAACGCATCGTGGCGCTAGGTGGACCCCAGGTCAAACAGCCGCGATTGTTGCGCACCCGGCTCGGCGCCTGCATCGAGGAACTGGTTGAGGGTGAGCTTCAAGACGGTGAGCACCGCGTCATCTCTGGCTCGGTCTGGTCCGGGCGTCACGCGGTCGACTGGTCGTCCTATTTGGGGCGCCATCATCTACAGGTATGCGCGCTTCAGGAGGGAACAGAACAAGAGTTCATGGGCTGGCTCTCGCCGGGGCGGAGGAAATACTCCCAGACCAACGTCATGCTGTCGAGTCTGTTCCGTCACCGCGGGGAAGCGTTTCATTTCACGACCAGCCAGAACGGGAGCCCGCGCGCCATGGTGCCATTCGGCACCTTCGAAGAAATCATGCCTCTGGATATTCTGCCAACCTATCTGCTTCGCTATCTCATAGTGGGCGATACCGATATGGCGCAAAAACTGGGTTGTTTGGAACTGGATGAGGAAGACCTCGCTTTATGCTCCTTCGTGTGCGTCGGAAAAAATGACTACGGTCTGGCGCTTCGCAGGGTGCTGAGCCAGATCGAGAAGGAAGGCTGACGGCAGGCATGCGCCATTACCTTGAACGTCTCAGGCCCCTGTTTACCAAGGGGGGCCGGCTTGAAAAGTATTTCGCCGTATTTGAAATGGTGGATACCTTTCTGTATTCGCCGCCGGACACCACTCGGACCGCGCCTCATGTGCGCGATGGAATCGACCTGAAACGGTTGATGATGTACGTGGTGGTGGCCCTGATTCCCTGCATCCTGTGGAGCTGGTTTAACACCGGTTATCAGGCCAATCTGGCACTCGCGCAGATGGGCACAGTCAAGGGGGGCTGGCGCAGTGAACTGCTTGCGGCGCTCAATATCGGTTTTGATGCCGGCAGTATTGTTGCCAGCACGGCACATGGCTTCTTGTATTTTCTGCCGCTCTATCTGGTGGCCCTGATTGTGGGCGGTTTGTGGGAACTGCTGTTCGCCACGATGCGTCACAAAGAGATCAATGAAGGCCTTCTCGTCACATCCATGCTCTTCGCGCTGACGTTGCCACCAGACATGCCTCTCTGGATGGTCGCACTCGGGATCAGTTTCGGTGTCGTGATCGGCAAAGAGATCTTCGGCGGGACCGGCAAGAATTTTCTCAATCCGGCCCTGACCGGCCGGGCGTTTCTTTTTTTCGCGTATCCCGCAGAAATTACCGGTGATCGGGTCTGGGTGGCCGTGGATGGGTATTCCGGGGCCACCCCGTTAAGTCTGATTCCGATCGGAGGCATGGACGCCTTGGTTAAGGAGGGGTACACATGGTGGAATGCCTTTATCGGTCTGATGCCGGGCTCACTGGGAGAAACATCGACCCTTGCCTGTCTGATAGGCGCCGCGTTCCTCATCTATACCGGTGTAGGATCCTGGCGGATTATGTCGGGAGTCTTTCTGGGTATGGTCGGCTCCGCGCTCCTGTTTAATGCCGTCGGCAGCGAGACCAATCCCATGATGGCGATGCCCTGGCACTGGCACTTGGTACTGGGTGGTTTTGCCTTCGGCATGGTATTCATGGCCACTGACCCGGTTTCAGCTGCAATGACCACTGCCGGGCGCTGGGCCTTCGGCTTGCTGATCGGTTTTATGACCGTGCTGATCCGGGTCGTCAATCCGGCTTTTCCAGAAGGCGTCATGCTGGCGATTTTGTTTGCCAATATTTTCGCGCCGTTGATCGATCATGCGGTGATCCAGCTCAATATCCGACGGAGGCTCCGCCGCCATGTCCGCTCCTGAACCCAATGCTACCGTGTCCACTGCGCCCGCAGAGAGTGGAAGCAGGACGCTGCTGGTTGCCTTTATGGTCTGTCTGGTCTGCTCGGTGGTGGTCGCCAGCGCAGCGGTGCTTCTTCGGCCGATTCAGGAATCGAATCAGAAAGCTGATCTCAAACGGAATATCGTTGAGGTTTCCGGCCTCCTACAGGAGGGACTAACCGCAGAACAGGCGTTTGAACGGATTGAAGCGCGACTGGTCGAACTGGCCACCGGTGACGAGGTGGATGTGATGGATCCCGAAACCTTTAATATTGCCAGAGCCGGAAAGGATCACACGATTTCCACCGCACTCGCCCGCCGCGAGGATGTGGCGCAGATCAGGCGCGGACCGCACTATCTGCCGGTCTATCGGATTCTCGGCGACAACGGCGAATTGAAGATACTGATTCTACCGGTGTACGGCTACGGGCTCTGGTCAACGATGTACGGGTTTCTTGCGCTTGAGGGAGATTTGCGAACGGTTCAGGGACTCCGATTCTATCAGCATGCCGAAACTCCTGGACTAGGGGGAGAAATCGACAATCCCAGGTGGCGCGCGCAATGGGAGGGCAAAGTCCTATTCAACGATGAATGGAAGGTTCAGGTTGAACTGGTGAGGGGCTCGATTGACAGGTCTACACCCGAAGCCCAACACCAGGTCGACGCGCTCGCCGGCGCCACCATCACCTCGCGGGGCGTAGAAAATCTGCTGAATTTTTGGCTGAGCGACAAAGGATACGGGCCGTACCTTTCCCGTTTGCGTCACGAAAGGAAGTAGCCATCATGTCATACCATCACCGTAAAATTCTTTTCGAACCGATCATCGACAATAACCCGATCATTCTGCAGGTCTTGGGAATTTGCTCGGCGCTGGCAGTGACGTCGAAGCTCTCAACCACGGTCACCATGTGTGTGGCGCTGACTCTCGTGATCACTCTATCCAATACCGCCATCAGTCTGATCCGCCATCATATCCCGAGCAGCATCCGCATCATCGTGCAGATGACCATTATTTCCTCGCTGGTCATCATCACCGATCAGTTCCTCAAAGCCTTCGCGTTCCAAATCAGCAAGGAACTGTCGGTATTTGTCGGGTTGATTATCACCAATTGTATCGTCATGGGACGCGCTGAAGCCTACGCGATGAAACATCCGCCTCTCCCCAGCCTCCTCGACGGCCTCGGCAACGGTCTCGGCTATAGCGCGCTGTTACTGGCGGTCGGGACCGTACGCGAGCTCTTCGGGTCCGGTTCCCTGTTCGGATATCCCGTACTGCTTCTTGAACGGGATGGCGGCTGGTATGTGCCAAACGGCTTGATGTTACTGCCCCCGAGCGCGTTCTTCCTGATTGGCCTGATTATTTGGGTTGTGCGCTCGTGGAAGCCGGCCCAGGTCGAGGAACCTGAATACCGGATCTATCAAGCGCATCGCACCGAGGTGACCTGATGAGAGAGCTGGTCAATCTATTCATCACTGCCGTATTCGTCGAGAATCTTGCGCTGACGTTTTTTCTCGGGATGTGCACCTTTCTTGCCGTATCGAAGCAAATCGGCACGGCGATCGGACTCGGGATCGCCGTGATCGTCGTGCAGACCCTGACTGTCCCGATCAATAACCTGATCTACCAGCTTCTACTCCGTGATGGAGCGCTGGCATGGGCGGGCCTCTCTGAGACCAATCTGAGTTTCCTCGGGCTCATCAGCTACATCAGTGTCATCGCGGCGATGGTGCAGATACTCGAAATGTTTCTCGACCGGCATGTCCCGAATCTGTACAACTCGCTGGGGGTCTTTTTGCCGTTAATCACCGTCAACTGCGCCATTCTCGGAGGCAGTCTGTTCATGGTCGAACGTGACTATACCTTTAGCGAGAGCCTCACCTATGGACTGGGTTCGGGTTTCGGTTGGGCGATCGCAATTGCCGTGATGGCAGGGGTGCGTGAGAAGCTCAAGTATTCCGAGATACCCGATGGTTTGGAGGGACTGGGCATCGCATTCATCAGCGCGGGGCTGATGGCGCTCGGCTTCATGGCCTTCTCCGGAATCCAACTCTGAGTCTGACGAGAGACCGCGCATGATCGAGATCATACTGGGAGTCGGTTTTTTCACCGGGATCGTTCTCATCCTGGTAGGCCTGATATTGAGCGCGCGCGTGAAGCTGGTGGCAAGCGGGAATGTCACGATTACGATCAACGATAAGAGGATGATCGAAACTCCGGTCGGCGGCAAGCTGCTCGGCGCGCTGGGCAACGCCAGGCTTTTTGTCAGCTCCGCCTGCGGCGGCGCCGGCACCTGCGGTGTGTGCAGAGTACAGGTGTTCGAAGGGGGCGGCGCCGTTCTGCCGACGGAAACCTCGCATATCACCAAGCGTGAAGCTCGCGAGGGCTACCGTCTCTCCTGTCAGGTGGCGGTCAAGCAGGACATGAAGATTGGGATTCCGGATGAGGTGTTCGGTGTCAAGAAATGGGAATGTACCGTGCGATCCAACCGCAATGTTGCCACTTTCATCAAGGAGCTGGTACTGGAGCTTTCCCCGAATGAACAGGTCGATTTCCGTGCCGGGGGGTACATCCAGATTCAATGCCCGCCGTATGAGCGATCGTTTAAGGATTTTGACGTCGAAGAACGATTTCGCGACGACTGGGATCGGCTGAATCTCTGGGAACATGTTTCCAGGGTGAATGAGCCGGTTGAGCGCGCCTACTCCATGGCGAACTATCCTGACGAGCGTGGCATCATCATGCTGAACGTGCGGATTTCGACTCCTCCCCCCAACACCGAAGATGTGCCACCGGGGAAAATGTCCTCCTACGTGTTCGGACTCAAACCGGGTGACAAGGTCACCATCTTCGGGCCTTTCGGCGATTTTTTTGCCCGGGAAACCGATAAGGAGATGGTATTCGTCGGTGGTGGCGCAGGAATGGCGCCGATGCGTTCGCATATCTTCGATCAATTGCGCCGCCTCAAGAGTACACGCAAGATCTCCTTCTGGTACGGCGCCCGTTCGAAGCGCGAGATGTTTTATGTCGACGATTTCGACACCCTGGCTGCCGAACACGACAACTTCGAATGGCATGTCGCGCTGTCCAACCCTCTCCCGGAAGACGATTGGCGCGGCCACACCGGCTTCATCCATGACGTTCTCTATCATGCGTATCTGAAGACCCATCCGGCACCCGAGGACTGTGAATACTACCTGTGCGGACCGCCGATGATGATCACCGCGGTCATTGAGATGCTGCTCGGTCTGGGGGTCGAGCGCGAAAACATCATGTTCGACGACTTCGGAAGCTGAGCATCCATGCATCCATCCATTTCGCGCTCCCGCGCGCTTCTTGCCTTCATCGTCCTGCTGGCGGCTGTCGCCATCTTCAGCCTGCTGCGCCCTGAGCCGCACGTCGCAGAACGGCAACTGAGCGGTCGTACGATGGGCACCACCTATAGTGTGAAGTACCGCCACGGCCAGGAGGCTCCGTCGCTGATGGCTCTGCAGATGGAAGTTGACGCATTGCTGACCGAGATCAATCAAACCATGTCCACCTACGACCCGGAATCAGAATTGTCGCGCTTTAACCGTATGCGCACCACCGACTGGGTCCCCGCATCCGCTTCGCTACTTGCCGTGCTCAAAGCGGCGCTCGAAATCGGAGCCCAGAGCGAAGGCGCGTTCGATATCACGGTTGGCCCCTTGGTCACTCTGTGGGGCTTCGGTCCCGAGTTTCATCCAGACCGGATCCCGCTCGAATCTGACATCACCGCCGCGCGCGCGCGCGGAGGCCCTGATACACTGACTCTCCGCGACACTCAACCGGCGATACGCAAACATCGCCCTGATGTGTTCCTGGATCTTTCCGGGATCGCCAAGGGGTATGGGGTGGACCGGGTTGCTGAGCTCATGATAGCTCACGGCATCGAACACTATATGGTTGAGATCGGTGGCGAGGTACGTGTACGCGGTCTCAATGCGCAAGATACACCCTGGCGGATCGCGATTGAGAAACCGTTGCCGGGTGAACGCTCGGTGCAAACGGTACTGGCGCTCAGCGACATTGCGCTCGCCACATCGGGCGATTATCGCAACTTTTTTGATATAGCCGGTCGACGCTATTCTCATACCATCGATCCGGCAACCGGCTGGCCGGTCGATAATCATCTGGTCTCGGTGACGGTGCTGGCCGATACCAGCATGCGGGCTGATGCCTGGGCCACCGCGTTTCAGGTGCTGGGGCCTGAACGTGGCATGGCCATAGCCGAACGGCTCAGTCTGCCCGTCCTCTTCATCGTCGAACGTGACGGACAATTCGAGGAGCGCGTCTGCTGCGCCTTCCAGCGTTACCGCAGACAGGAGATATCATGACCATTTTTCTGGTGACTTTTCTCGTCATCGGTATTGCCATACTGGCTATGGCGGTGGGTGTTATGGTCGGTCGTCGTCCGATCGGCGGCAGTTGTGGCGGCCTTGAGCGCATTGGTCTGGAGTGCGATGCCGGCTGCGACAAACCTTGCCCGGAGCGCCTTGCCCTCATGCAGCTGAAAAGCAGGGAGTCGCCGTGATGGGCTCGAATGGGCTCATGGGGCTTGATCGGTATCCGCCAGGGAGCGTGCCGCGCAAGGTCAGGCCGGTGTTGGTTGTGAGGCACACTCGCCGCTAAGGGAGCGATAGATGGTCTGGGGCGAAGGACTGGTGTCGTGGGCAATTTTTCTACTGAGCGCAGCGATGATCGTCTATGCTGGAACAAAACTGTCACGCTATGGCGATGAGATTGCGAAACTGACCGGTTTGGGTGGATTGTGGATCGGCGTTGTTCTGATGGCAGGTGCGACCTCGCTTCCGGAAATCTTCACGACCGTCAGCGCCGGGTGGCTGAATGCGCCGGATCTCGCGGCCGGCAATCTGTTCGGCGCCGGCATGAGCAACATGCTCACACTCGGCCTGATCGATCTCCTTCACAGACAGAAGCGAGTCTGGCAACAGGCTGCGCTGGGACACACGCTCATCGCCACGCTGGCGATGGCCTTGACGGGTCTTGCCGCGTTCTTCGTGCTGATGAACGTCAATGTGACCCCTGTCGGCGTGGGTCTCGGGAGTCTCACGCTTTTTCTCCTGTATGTGTTGGGGATGAGGCTCGTCTTTCGGCAAGAGGACATGGAGCGACGCCAGCGGGAACAGGCCGTATTGGTCGAACAGACTCTCGTCAAACAGGATGCCCCCAACCGACGGGTTGAGTTGCGTCGTGCCGGCATCGGTTTCTTGCTCAGCGCGCTGGCCTTGCTCGTGGCCGCGCCACTGTTGGCCTGGTCCGCTGAACGCATTGCCGAAGAGACCGGCACCAGCGCCACGTTTATCGGCACGTCGTTAGTCGCCATCACGACTTCCTTGCCGGAGCTGGTGGTTGCGATCGCCGCGGTTCGATTGGGCGCGTTCGATCTTGCCGTGGGGAATCTCTTCGGAAGCAACGCCTTCAATATGGCGGCGTTCTTGTTCGCCGATCTGGCCTATCGCGGCGGCGGCTTGTTGGACAGCGTAAGTTCATCCCACGCCCTCACAGCGCTCTGGTCCATCCTCATGATGAACATCGGACTTATGGGGATCATCTATCGAGCCGAGAAACGGTTTATGATGTTGGAACCGGATGGATTGCTGATGGTCGCCAGCTATGTGCTGGGTTTGTGGTTGTTGTTTCGATGAACGATTGAGGATTGTTGCGGCGATGAATGTACTGGCAATCAATAGCGGAAGCTCCTCTCTGAAGTTCAAGGTCGTCGAGTTCGATGAATATGCGGACGCGGCAGACAA
>CAZVEZ010000099.1:0-9273 GCA_964626135.1 uncultured Nitrospira sp. | reverse complement strand
TTCCCGGCTGCGCGTGCCCGTCTCATGACGCGTCTCAGCGGTTTCGTCACGAATCTTCGTGAATAATGCGGGCTAAGAAGCAACAGGTAGAGGCCCGCCGGAGCGGGCCTCTGTGCAACCGGAATATGCCGCATGGCAATTAGCCCACTTTGACTTCGATCGCTTTCGGCTTGGCTTTTTCGGACTTTGGCAGCTGAAGATTCAGCACCCCATCCCTAAATTCCGCCTTCACCTTCTCTTCATCGACGAGATCCGGCAATGTGAAACTCCGGACAAAACGGCCATAGGAACGTTCCACTCGATGATATTTTTTCCCGGTCTCTTCCTTTTCTTGCCTGCGCTCACCTTGGATCGTGAGGACGCTATCTTCGAGTGTGACCTTCACATCCTCTTTCTTGACGTCCGGGATCTCCGCCTTGATCTGATATGCGCCCTCCGTTTCGCTGACATCCACGGACGGCACCCAGTCGGCCACCACCATCGTCTCCTTGCCGTTGGTCCGAGGCAGCGATGGACGGCTAAACATGCGATTCAACCGATCCGACATATCTTCGAGCTCACGAAACGGATCCCACCGTACGAGTGTCATGGTTGACCTCCTTCTCATCTATGGTGACTATTATAGAACGTCTGTTGGAGGCGCGCGCCAATTCCTCTATCTGGAGCCAGAGATAACTCAGTCTGGCATGGAGTCAAGGGGCCGGCTGCTTCTGGGGAGGTCACTGACAAAAGAATCTTCAGCGCTGCTCGATAGGCACATAGGGCCGGTTATGCTCACCGGAGTAAATCTGATCAGGACGGAACAATTTGTTCTCGCGAAGCTGTTCAAGCCAATGGGCCAGCCACCCGGACACTCGAGCCATCGCGAATAACGGCGTGAACAGATCGGTCTCGATGCCCATCTTGTCGTAGACGATCCCCGAATAGAAGTCGACGTTGGGATAAATTCCCTTCCCCTTCAGCAGCTCTTCAGCAATCTGTTCGACCTCTACAGCCACCTCGTACATCGGTGAATTGCCGCATGCCTTGAAGAGCCGTTCGCATAGACCCTGCAAGATTGTCGCGCGAGGATCTTTGACCTTGTAGACTCTGTGACCGAAGCCCATGAGTTTCTTTTTGGCGCGAACTTGTCCTTCAAGGTACGATCGGGCCTTCTTCGGCTCACCAATCTCCTTGAGCATCTGCACAACTTCTTCATTGGCCCCGCCGTGCAGCGGACCTTTCAGAGCTCCGATCGAAGATGCAACGACTGTATAGGGGTCGGCCAGCGTCGATGCGGTAACCATGCCGGTGAAGGTGGAAGCATTCATCGTGTGTTCGGCATGAAGGATCAGGCAATCGTCGAAAATATCACCCCACAAAGGAAGCGGTTCCGACTCTGCCAGCATGTAGAGAAAGTTTTCCGAAAATCCAAGGTCGTCGCGCGGCGGAATGTACTCGTTCCCATACCGCAGACGCGCCCAAGCCGCAACGATCGTGGGTAATTTGGCAACGAGACGGACGGCAGACCAATAGTTATTGTCGGCGTCGTGGACATTCCGGCCAGGGTAAAACATGCCTAATGCAGCGACAGCCGCTTGTAATGCGTCCATGGGATGTCCCTGCTCGGGAAGACATTTCAACAAATCGACGATCTTGAACTTGATGCGACGGTGATGAATGATGTCCTCGTTCCAGCGCGTGAATTGCGGTTGAGTAGGAAGCTGTCCGAATAGCAGCAAGTACGCAGTTTCGAGATAGGACGATCGCAGGCACAGCTCTTCGACGCGGATCCCGCGATATTCCAGCACACCGCGCTGTCCGTCCACATCGCTGATCGCGGATTTGGCCGCGGGAATACCGGCGAGTCCCGGCATGAAATCATGTGGCATGGTCGTACTCCTTCACCTGAGTGGCAGGATATGGATCGTGCACCCAGTCTATCATGTTCGGAGGGAGAAGATCTTGAATTGGCTCCGATCGGTTGGCATACTCAGTTGCATGCCACGCGACACGCGCGGTTCGGAGCCCAGGGTTCGAAGTTCCTGAAATTTTCTCCCCCTATTTTGCCGCCCGCTCTCGCTGCTTGAGCTCGTATGCGCGCCGCGCGGATCGTGTTTGGACGGAGGAGCAAGCGATGATGTTGCGTCTGTCTTCCCTTCTCATGCTGTTGAATGTCATGGTGATGGGTGCAGGCCCTGCGGTGAAGGCAGAGGGCGAGACTCTTGCTTTTGCGGTTGTGAGCGAGGCGCCGACAGATAAGGCGAGGGTTTCGGCGAAGGTGTCGATCAATGACGCAGTATCGGATATGAAACTGCTCGCATCGGAGACGATCCTGAATAATTTGATATGGAGGACGCTCGAAATCTGTCATGCGATGAGGCTTGAAGGATATACAACCCCTGAAGGTTTTCAGATTGTGACGGTACGCGTGCTCGATGCAGGTATGCTGCCGATGTCCTTGCAGTCTTATGCGGGGGATTGCTTGATTAAGAAAGCGATTGAGATCGCGCCGTTGATGGACTAGCAGGCTGCGGTTGATTGGTTCATCCGGTGTGCTGTCTTCATCTGGTCGGTCGAATTCAACCAAATGAACCAAAGCAACAAGCCGTTCGCGCGGGTCATGCGCTCCGGCATTCCGAACACGCGGCTGGTTCCTCTGCCGCGTCACACTCTTCGGCAGTCAGAGGGAAGAGTTGTTCGCACTGTCGGCATGGACGAATTTCGAAGTACGCGGTTCCTGTGTCATCGATATCGGTGGGCAAGAGCAATTCAAATGGGTCATACCCGACCATGCCGCCATCCGGAAATTTTACGATGGCCAATCGGTCGTTAAACAACTCGAAGATTCCTTCCTGTCCTTTTCTAGCCAAGACATGCCCGAGAACGAACACCGGCTGTCCCTTACGTTTTGTGCGGAGGTCTCGTAAGGTGCGATGGGTATCCGTCGCGCAAGAAAATTGGCCGCTGGAACTGGTTCCGAAGATGGGCATTGGCATATCGGCATTCGTGCGATTGCGATGTGACTCGTGTATCATACGGATAAAAATGGCGTCAAGGCGGCAAGACACTGAGATAAGGAGACTGAACATGACTGAGCTGACGATATACCAGAAACCAACCTGCAGTACATGCCGGCAGGCGGTGCAGCTGTTAAGAGAAAGCGGCAAGCCTTTCACAACCATTAACTACTATGAGACGCCTTTTACAAAGGCGAAACTCAAGAGCCTCTTAAAAAAAGCCGGGCTCTCGCCGAAGGATATCGTGCGAACCAAAGAAGATATCTTCGCGAACCTCGGTTTAGCCAAGAAAAATCTTTCGGACGATGAATGGCTGGATATGATGGTTGCCCATCCGGATCTCATTCAGCGCCCGATTGTCGAAAAAGGGGAAACGGTCATCTTGGCGAGGCCGGCGGAGACGGTGAAAAAACTTCTCTCGTAGTGGGACAGGCGCCGTCGCAAACGGTGGAGCCAGTCCCCTACATTCCATACTCTCCGCTCGGCACAATCCTGCCTGATTCCTTACGGGGCCGCTGTGCGTGAGCACTCGCCGCCGGCCCGCGTTTCACGACATTCCCCCCGCTCCCTTTCGCTTCATAGAGGGCGTGATAGGCTGACGTTATCACCTGACTGAGCGTTGCACTGTCGCTCACTTTTTCCCCCACACCGATACTCAGGGTGATTGGAAGTTCTCGGTCTCGTGATCCGGTCTTCTTGGCTCCTCGCTGTGTTTCCCAAACCCAATCACGCCCTCGGAGGAAGAAACTGAGGGCATCGACCGTTTTCCTGACGGTTTCCAGCGTGCTCAAGGTTTCTGTGGCCGATTTTCGAGGGAACAGCACGGTGAAGCCCTCTCCGGTCGTACGAAAGATTTGTCCATCAGTGCATGCGGCCTCAAGTCTGGGCGCAACCAGTTTTAGAATCTGCTCGCTGACAGGTTTCCCGTGTGTATTGGCATACTGAGTCAGTTGGTCGATGCTGATGACCGCGACGGAGAATTGCTTCCCAAGTTGCCCGATTGCTTCGTCATAGGCTACGCGACCGGGAATACCGGTCAGCTCATCGCGGTAGGTTCGTTGATGGAACGATTGAAGCAACGTGACAAAGAGTATGAGTCCGGCCGTCGCGAAGAAGTTCGTCGGTTGCCAGCCATAACGGCTCGTATGATAGGCCACAAACACGGCGCACAATGCCCAGATTGCCCCTCCTTCCAGCGGGTCGCGATGAAGGGTGAATCGTACGAAATGCAGCAGTAGCGCTGACGCAAAGGCTACAAGCGCCGGTTGTGGGATCGGTGTCCAGTCCGTGTATTGTGAAGGAATGTAGTCCCGTGTGAAGGGGAAGGTCAGGTCTTGTTGATTCGGAAGGCAGAGCCAGAGCAATAGAAAGGGTTGGACCAAGACAAGCACGACACGCGCTATCCCGCGAAGCGTCGAAAGAGAATCTTCTTTGAGGATAGAAAAGGCCAAGAGGTTGAGCGGAAGGAGAAACGCGGTCATTGCAACCAGGGTCTGGTCGAGGATGGGCTGATTCGCATCGGTGGCGGGAAACAACACCAAGGCTCGATCGGCGAGTGCCAGTACGAGCAAGGAGAGAATCATGCGACTACTGGAAAAATACCAGCCAAAGATGAGCCCGAACAGGAGAACGATATATGGCAAGGCTGCCACAGGTTGTAGCAGCCATAGTGGAAGTCCTTGAGGGCGAAGAAACCCGATCGCGAGGAGAAAAATTAACCCTCCGGGGAAGAGCACTGCAAGCAAGGAGTTCCCAATTGGCTTTAGCATGATGTGTACAGTGTATACAGATGGGGCTCCTACCTCAGTGCCAGATCCGTACCAGTCGGCCTTGATCAGGGGGAGACCACTCAGGTGGACAGACCTATATAGTCCTGTAATTTCATTGGCTTATTAATGACTTCTGGATTTAGCACTCTACCTTTTGTCAAGACAAGAATGCGGGGGGTTGAGTCAGGGCATTTTTGAACAATCGCTGAGATGCTTGTCAGGTAGGGGAAGTGAAAGACGGGACATGAGTGAGAGATGTGTGCGAGCCTCCCTGTGTCATTCGAAGGGCGCCGGATGTTCTGTCTACGGTGATAGTCACCGCTCCATCTAAGACATCGAGCAGTAAGTCGCCGGCTAATTGTCGTCGCCAACCACGGAGAATTGGTAGATCGAGGGCTGTTCGATCGCGCTTGGCTTCCACGAGCGTTTGTAGATCAGCGCTGGTGGCAACCATGGTGGGGGCAATCCCCTTCTCTGCTGCGCGGGCCCTCAACACAGCTTGTAGAAGCTCGACGATGCCGGTCGAATCAGGTTCCGGTTTTCGTTCACAAGGGACTTTGGGCCATGCCGATGGTGGAAGAGCCAATACCCTAGTCATAATGGCCAGCAGCTGTTCTCCATGCCGTTCGACTTCGGAGGAATGGACGCCGCGGAGGCCTTTGAACTCTTTGAGTGATTGAGGTGGATGACGCGCGAGTTGGAGGAGCACTTCGTCCCGCATGACGCGTCCGCGCGGTACGTTCCGGCGGCGTGCCTCCGCTTCTCGCCAGACAGCCAACTCACGAAGCACCGCAGCCCCTTTAGGCTTCAGTGTGTCCCACCCTCGAATCCGTTGGTATCGTTCCTGGGGCTCTCGACTTTTTTCACCGATCGCCGTTTCGAGGCGAGCGAATTCCTCCATAATCCATTCCGAGCGTCCGAGTGTTCGTAAGCGATCCTGCAAATGCGTATGGATTGACAGGAGGTATTCGACATCTTCCAACGCGTACGCAATTTGATCGTCCGAGAGTGGTCGAGCGCTCCAATTTGTAAAGGTATGGGCTTTGGCCAGTTTCATGCCATGGAGCCGATGGACCAGGTTCGCGTAGGCGACTTGGGCGCCATACCCGACCATGGCGGCGGCGATCTGCGTATCGAAAAATGGTTTTGGAATCTGTCCCGCATGGATGGCAAATAGATCGAGATCTTGTCGCCCGGCGTGAACAATTTTTTCAATGTTGACATCACAGATGAGTTCCCAGAGCGCGTCGAGTGATCCGCCGGCCTGCACGGCGGGAAAATCGATGACGGCAGCGGTAGTCGCAGTGGCGACTTGGATCAGTTCGAGCCGCGGAATAAAGGTCTCTTCCCCGACGAATTCCGTATCGAGAGCCAATCGCGCACTGTGGCGTAACTCGTGGCAGAGCGATTCAAGCGCAGGCTGGTCTGTCACATAGAGTAGAGGTGATTTGGGAGATGTCACAGGTAGCTCATTCTGTCGGACGGTAGGCGGCGTCCGGTGGCCGTGGCGGCTCGACATTGCTGAGGCTCAAGTATTCCTTCAGGAACTGGTACGCCTCCAACATTCGGCGTAATTCCGGCTCGGCGCTGCGGTCGCCGTTGTTCGAATCAGGATGGAGTTGCTTAGCTTTTTGACGGAATGCGGCAGTGACATCGGTGAGCGAGCTGCCGAACTCCACGCCCATCGCGGCATACGCATCCATCGCGTTATTGACGCTGCTCGATCCTTGTGAAAGATCGCCGCCTCCCCCGCCAGCGGCTTTCAACATATCAGCCAGACTGATTTTCCTGCGCCGGCGGCGAGGGCGTTCTCGAATCTCGCTGTCGAAATCGTCCCATCGGTCCTCGACAAACTCAAGGCGAGACTCCAAGCGCATTGCGCCGGACAGATCGCGAATCTCTGTCAGCTCGTCTTCAATCTGGCCCAGCGACTTGAGAATTTCTTCCAACCCTTCTTCTATTCGAAAAAAGCTGTCGACTCGCTCCTGCATCATCGTATCGACGGCAAGTTCCAGGCTTTCTTCAGCTTTTGGGCGCAACGACTCGATCCGTCGTCTCATCCCGCTCTGAAACTTCATGAATTTATATTGTGAAAATGGCATGTCGAGCAGACGCTCTCTCCAGGGAGGCATTGTAGCATAGCCTGGCCCTGTGCCAGAAGGGCTGAGAAAATGTCTGTGTATCTGCGAGTTGAATAGTCAGTGTGACACGAAGTCGTCACTGAGTTTGGTGCGGCGTCGGGCCACGCCCGATTCCCGCGCGGCAGCTGCCACGGCTTTTGCGACACGTGGTACGACTTTCTTGTCGAATACGCTTGGAACGATGTAGTCCTCGCTTAATGCCGCAGCGGGAATGGTTTCTGCCAGGGCTTTTGCGGCAGCCAGTTTCATCGCTTCATTAATGTCGCTGGCTTGCACGTCAAGCGCGCCACGGAAGATGCCGGGGAAGGCCAGCGCGTTGTTGATTTGATTCGGGTAGTCCGAGCGCCCTGTGGCAAAAATCCGGCAGTGCGAGACAGCCAATTCAGGAGCAACTTCAGGGTCCGGATTGGCCATCGCAAAGACGATGCGATCGTCCGCCATGAGATCGAGATCTTCCGCCGTGACAATATGGCCGACGGACAATCCGATAAAGACGTCAGCTCCCTTGAGCGCATCCCGAAGGGTGCCCTGTGGACGGTCTCTTGTCATACAGGGGGCGAGATCTGTCCGGCAGGGCCGCAGATGCTCGCCGTCCCCTCGCAAGACAATACCATTCGGCTCGCACCCGACCAGGTGAGAGAGACCGGCGGCCAGCAACATTCTGCAGCAAGCGGTGCCGGCTGCGCCGAGACCATTGACAACCACGCGGATGTCCTCCATCCGTTTCCCCGTGACAGTGAGCGCATTGGTCAACGCCGCCAGAATGACTACGGCTGTGCCATGTTGATCGTCATGCATGACCGGAATATCCAAGGTGTTTTTTAAGCGGCGTTCTATCTCAAAACAACGGGGCGAACTAATATCTTCGAGATTGATGGCGCCGAACCCTGGGGCAATGGCCTGAACCGTGCGAATGATCTCTTCAGGATCTTGTGTCTTGAGGCAGATCGGCCATGCGTCGATTCCTGCAAACTCCTTAAACAGCATGGCTTTGCCTTCCATAACGGGTAACGCGGCCTCTGGGCCGAGATTGCCAAGCCCCAGCACTGCAGATCCGTCGGTGACGACGGCGACTGTATTGCCCTTGCTGGTAAACGCGTAGGCTTTGGTTTTTTCCTTCGCAATCGCTTGCGAAACTCGGCCGACCCCAGGCGTATAGACCATCGACAATAAATTACGTGTTGTGATGGGGAACTTGCTTTGGATGTGAATCTTTCCGCCAAGGTGCAAAAGGAAAATCCGGTCGGAGGCCGAGAGCACCTTCACGTCCGGTAGTGCGGCAATTCGAGCAAGCACTTTCTCTCCGTGCGCTTCGCTTTGGACGTCGAAGGTCACGTCTGGCACCATACGGTCGGCCGTAGCGGAGGCGATATCCACTGCGCCCAAGTTGGCGCCTTCCTCAGCCAGGATGGCAGCCACCTTAGCAAACATGCCCGGGGTGTTGGCTAGTTCAAGGCGAACGGTCAGGCGGTAGTTGGAATAAGGCCCAGTATCATTCATCGTTGGTCCGTGGTGCTAAGATTATCACAGGACTGGCAGACGCGGCAGCTGCTTGTGTGCAGCGGCTTCCCGTGAGGTGGTAGAAGAGAGGAAATGGGCAGTTGACACACGAACCCATTTTTGGCTACGGTTTTTCAAGATTGTCCTACCTTACATGGACAATGCGCATCTTAATACTAACATTCATAGGGGGACTGTAAGATGAAGAGCATGTTGATGGCAATCATGGCAGTCGCAGTGGCAGTGACATTCAGCGCCCCTTCTTTTGCCGATGAAGGCAAGGAAGAGAAGAAAGATGAGAAGAAGGGCGGCCACGTCCTTGTCTATGGCGACGACAAGAAGGATGACAAGAAGGACGAAAAAAAGGGCGGCTACTAGCTCCTGTCCCCTCCGATTCTGAAGAGGCCTGCGATTGTACAATCGCAGGCCTCTTTCTTTATTCGCTGATTGAGCTGGCCCGAGTTTTGAGAACACCAGATTAAGACTCACTGATCCGTCGCTCGAACGTCAGCGGACTGACATACCCCAAGCTCTGATGGAGCCGCTGGCGATTATATTCGCCAGCGGCGGATTGATCCCGGCTGTCCCTGGCAGAATGGACGGGTGGAGCGGTTCATCGGGACGGTGAAGCGGGCACTGGCCGCCGAATCCATTGCAGACGAGCGAGAGCTGACAAGGACGTTGCAGGAGGTTCGCACCTGGTACAACCACGAACGCCTGCATGATCATTTGCAGGGCCGGACCCCGGCGGAGGTGTGGGCCGGCATCGATGTCTTTATGACGAAACCGGGTTAGCGGTGAAGACTACGCTCAGTGGAGCAGGTAAGAGTTACGCATACCAGCGCAGAATGCCTGTCCGGCAGG
>CAZVEZ010000098.1:0-9284 GCA_964626135.1 uncultured Nitrospira sp. | reverse complement strand
CGGGCCGACGCGCGACCGATCCGCCGATCCTGGACCCCCGCCGCCCCCTCGGCGTCATACCGGCCACTCCAGCGGCGAAACGTCCGTTCCGTCACGCCCAGCATCTCGGCGGCCGCCGCTATCGTGAGCGTCCGTTGTTGTCGCCGCTCATACAGCTCCTCAAATCGCATCTGTCTCACCTCCTGTAGGACGGTTGCCCGTGTCATGATGGCCCTCCTTGAGGGCGCACCCTAAACCGGACAGATCACGTGCTACAAAAACCGGACAGATGATGTGCTCTCTACACCCGTGCACAAACCCCTTGACACTAGATAATTCGTATGTGTAAATGGCCCCCACAGATCGAGAGAAGGACTGTCATGCTCGACAGTTTTCCTGACGAATGGTTGCGTCTAACGGGTCTGATCCAACTGAAGAGAGCCGCAGGTTCAAGATGATGACCTAGGGTAAAGCTTGTCCCTCACCTGAATGTCACTACTGTCTATCTATACACATGAATCATCGCGTAAGCGGATGTAGGGAGTATCGATTAGTGAAGGGCGGTATGGGCCTTAAGCAGCAACCTTTTCATTTGCCGGCGATGTTTGGTATCATCTCTTCGATGGTTGTATCATTCGAGACACGCGGATCTTCTCCAACACAATCACCCGCACATTATCAACATCAACGGTTGAGTGGGAAATCGGCCAGTCAAGCCGTTGTGAATGATCGTGTTTGGCGGCCAGTGTCAAACACTGTGTCAGGCAGGAATTGGGCTCGCAGTTTCGGTTTATTTGGGCATGAAGTCCGAGCATAGGCATCATAAATTCCGAGTCCCATGCTCGATGTTGGGGTTGGCCATGCTGAGAGCAGGTTTCTGATGGTCTACGGATGTGATCGACTCGAGTAGTGACCGGTGTTAAGCCTCATGAGGCAAGATCAAGATATAGTCGAGCGGCAAGAGACTCACCATTTAGGAAAAGGAGGCGTGAATGACGGGAAGGAAAGTCGGGGTATCGGTCACGATGATGGGGTGCGCGCTGATTTTATCGGGAGGCATGGCCTTCGCTCAAGATGCGCCTCCATTGCCCCCAGTACCAGCCGAATATGCAGATAAACATATGCCGGCTGGCGGGTGGACAGATCCAAAAGCTATCGAAGAGGGAGCGAAGATTTACAGCGGCGAATCTAATCCGGTAGTCAACTGCGGTAGTTGCCACGGTAAGGATGGGCAACCCGTGAAAAAAGGGGCTAGGGATCTTCGTGATCCGAAAAATACTGGACGTTTCTCAGATAGTTTTTGGTACTGGCGAATAGCGGAAGGTGTCCCGAAGACGAAGATGAAGGCCTGGAAAAGCCTCTTGTCGGAAGAGCAGATCTGGCAGGTGATGGCGTTTGAGCACCAGTTTTCGCACGGGGGAAAACCGTCTGAACATACGGATTACAAACCTTAAGCAGGAGGACAATCCACATGCCCTGAGTTGGGGCTAAGGCTATTCGATAGGCGTACAAGCATGATGATAGAGGAAACCGTTAGTGCAGTTCAAAATAAAAGGAGGCCCCATGTCTATTCGCTTTTCTCGTAGTGTGCGTAATGCCGGATTGCTCGGCGCATCTGTTATGGCGTTGTGTCTTCTTGCCAATACAGGATTTGCAGCGGAGACCATCAAGGCAGTCGTGACGACTGCGCCCAATGTTCCCCCTCCTATCACACGAACCACGCCTGCCCATGTCATCGTAGACCTTGAGGCTAGCGAGTGGGTCGGTCACCTTAGCGACGATAGCGATTATAGATTCTGGGGTTTTGGAACCCCAGGAAATCCCGGAACCGTACCGGGCCCCATGATCCGGGTGATGGTGGGAGATACGGTTGAGATCCATCTGAAGAACAGGAAGGACAGTAAGGAAAGTCACAATATTGACTTTCACGCGGTCACGGGACCAGGTGGTGGAGCCGCAATGCTCAATACCGAGCCAGGGGAAGAAACCAAGCTCAAGTTCAAAGCCCTCAGCGCCGGTCTCTATTTCTACCACTGTGCGACCTCATCTCCATCCATTCCCGAACATATTGCCAATGGTATGTACGGCGGAATCCTAGTTGAGCCGGTCGGTGGGCTTAAGAAGGTCGACAAAGAATTTTACGTCGTGCAAAGTGAGTTCTATACCAAGACTGGAACCGGGAAAAAGGGTGAGGTCTTGGAATTCTCTATGGAAAACGGGTTAATGGAGCATCCGTCACATGTCGTGTTTAACGGAATGGCGGGCGCACTTGTCAAGAATCCTTTGACGGCAAAGGTGGGAGACACCGTTCGGATGTACTACATCAACGCTGGGCCAAACCTGGTCGCCTCATGGCACGTCATCGGAGAAATATTTGACCGCGTGTACCCCGAGGGTTCCTTGATTACAGCTCCATTGCAGAATCTCCAAACCACCGTGGTGCCTGCAGGCGGCTCTTCTATGGCGGAGTTCAAGGTCGAGTACCCTGGAACCTACATCAATGTTGACCACTCGATCTTCCGCATTGCAAAGGGCGCGGTTGGCCTGCTGAAGGTAGAGGGCACGGCAGATAAGAGCATCTACGAAGGTCTGAAGTAATTTGCCGGTACGTGTCTTGAGGATGGGTTTTTTTGAGGGAAGCGATCCGGATAGCAGTGGCGGTCAGGGCGTCACGGATTTCATGGTTGCTTCCAAGTTCGTGCAAATCAACGGGAGGGAGAGGCAGTGCCTCTCCCTCTTCCGTGTTTTGGCTGTGAGCAGACAACTCCGGTACAATTGACTGAACCGATTCAAGCCTGAAGAAATAACTCGGCGACGGGTTGCAACAGACCATGGAGAAGAGCTTTCTCGCGGCTTCAAGATATGGTCTTGATGCAAGAAAGCCAGTAAGCGCAAGTTCAATTGCCTCGTGCTGCAAGTAGTATCCCTCCTTATGAGTGGCTGGTCTTCTGGGAGCATGACCCAGAGCACGATAACAATCGTGGATGTGGCTCAAAGATTCACCTTCAGTGAAGAAGGCTACGTAAGCTTCCCGGTCAAGGAGACGGTATCAAAGAAGAACTTCTGACTGTTTGGTGCGCCCTTACAACCGCCGATACGCTGTTCCGACGGATGTGCTCGCCATTCAGTCGGTCAACATACTGTTCAAGTATACGTCCTTCCTTCTCGGCTGCGCGTGCCCGTCTCATGACGCGTCTCAGCGGTTTCGTCACGAATCCTCGTGAGTAATGCGGGCTAGCTCACAAATCGGTCGGCCAGGAACTCGGGCCAGTTATCCTGTCGAATCGCCTGGGGCGAAGTATCATCTTTAGGTGTGGAAACACTGCTGGCCACGATAGCCAAAACCCGATGGGTGTCCCCTTGATCTGATACGGGTTTGCGACGGGTTATGACGGGTTTTCAAGTTCGTGTCTCCAGATGCTGTCCAAGATCAGGCGAAGGCCAAGAGGGCTTGGGGGTTGTCCTGTTGATGAGGTAACTGGGTGAACGGTTCGTCGAGCCAGGCCATCAGATCGCGGTGGGTAAAGAGCGTCATGCGCAGAAGCGCCACCAGGTTGGCGAGGCTCCAGCCGAAACGGGAGGACAGCTGCAGATGACGCAACGACTCCGGCTTCGGTGAGGTTTTTAGATGGCTTGACAGGAAATGTGTGACGGTCCAGCCGGTATACCGGCTTTCATACAGCGTCACCATCCGCAGGGCGTCATCCACGGGGACCGCGTGGGCCGAGGCTCGGCCGATTCGTCGATCCTGCATCTTCGCTCCCCCCCTCGGTTTCATAGCGGCCACTCCAGCGGCGAAACGTCTGCTCGGTGATCCCCAAGATGTCCGCCCCCTCCGCCATCGTGCGTGTCCGTTGTTGTCGCCGCTCATACAACTCCTCAAACCGCATCTGTTTCACCTCTGTCAGCGTGGCACTTCTTGAGGCGCCACTCTAAACCCAGACAGATCACGTGCTACAAAACCCGGACTGATGATGTGCTATCTACAAGCGCCATTAGGAATCTTGACGTGGGGATCGTTCGCACACTACACTTAGGAAATACTGGTATTTAAGGAGGAGTTCCAATGGCAGAACTGCGCGTGCCCACTAGCGGGAAGAAGTCGTCGGGGTCACAAGATGCGGCTACGTTGCCCACTCAGTTGGCGGCTGGTCTGGAAAAGATTGGGCTTGCGATGAAAAGCCGGACGTGGCGGCGCGAAGGTCGAGCAGGTCTTGGCCCGTTACAGCGACAAGTCCTCACACTTCTTCAGTCCAAACCTGAGCAACGCTCGACGGTCTCCACGATAGCGAACGAATTGGCCGTGAGGCTTCCAACTGCGTCAGAAGTCATCGCCACACTTGAACGGAAGCAGTTGGTCCGGCGGCGTCGAGACATGAGTGATAGACGGATTGTGGTGGCGCAGTTGACGGCCAAAGGGAATCGATCGTGCACGCCTTCCTCCCGTATGCCCAATCGGCTCGCTATTGCGGCGGAGGCACTTTCGGCCCCGGAACAAGTTGTCCTCCTTACGTCCTTGGTGAAGATGATTCGTAGTCTCCAGGAACAGGGTGAGATTTCCTCCACGAGAATGTGTGTGTCATGTCAGTATTTTCACCCCAATCAGCACACGGATGCCGATCGGCCGCATCACTGTGACTACCTGAAAGTTCCTTTTGGCGATGCCGCATTACGTCTGAATTGCCAGGTGTACGAGCCGGCTTCGACCGCACAGGTCAATAAAACTTGGGCAAACTTTTCCGGTTTCCGCACTGCCTAGCCCGCTGCGTTGATTGTGATTGGTTTGGGCGGGCTGTAGGGGAACGAGGTGAGGGATGAATAAAGAGAGGGCGACTATTCTCTTCAAGAAAGGCTCGAGCCATTCATCAGAGGATGAATGGCTTGGGCCGGAATCCCATATGCCGAATCTAAACAGAGAACTTCGACGTCGTGAACCGCGGAGGATCGGTTTACCTTCCGGTTGGATCGTCGGGGTAATGTTTGCGACTGGTGTGGCAGCCGGGTGTCTTGCGATGCGTCTCTTCGACCGGCGGTCTCGGACCTCTTAATATTCGTCTGCTGAAAAGTTCCGCCGGCCTAGAAGACAGTTGTTTCGTTCATTAGAAATCAGATAGACCAAATAGACAGGATAGATCCGAAGAATTGTTCGTAGCCGCCTGATTTTTGCTGTCGTTAGCCCGGTCCTTTTCGATACAGTGAGTGATCGGCCTCAATCTGCATGAGTAGGTCGTCCAGCGCGGCTTGGACAACTTCAGCAATGGGCTTCTGATCTGAAGCCGTGATCCATCTGACGTTCGACCCCACCGTTTCTTTTTCCACCAGATACGATTTGATCGGCAACTTTTCGGAAAAACCTAGGGCTGATTCCAGGCGCAAACGATAGTGGTAATTGTCACGGGATCGCAGCGTCAGCCAGGCTTTGACAGTCAAGGTAAGATCGGCCGGCTTGTCGCCCACTGAGGCGAATGTCTGGCGCGATTGGATATAGTTGATCGTGGCGGAACGAAGATCCTCTGCCGGCCACTCAAGCAAGACGATGCCTGTCCTGTGATCGGCTCCTTCCAATGCGAGGAAGGACACAGTAACCTGTACTGATTGTGCGATGGTGACAGGTGAAACGGCTGGAGGCGCAGGGGCAACGTGAATCCGGTGGACGCAACCCAAGCTGAGCAACAAGAGCCCGCCGAGAAATATGCGGGCGGATCGGCAGAAGAAACGGTCGCTGTTCACGGATTTGTCGTTGTCGTAGTCGGTGGATTGAGCATGTCAAGATCCCTTAATGCGCGCAGCGCCTGTTCACGGTATGGCCGGTCTGCGGCATTCGTATAGGTGTCGATCACACGTTGATAGGTGGTGCGAGCTTGTGGGTACTGGCGCTTGATAGTGAAGTATTGGCCCAGCGCGAGCCAGTTTGTGGCTGCGGCTTCGTTGGCAGTGTTCATCAAGGCAAACTCCCTCTCGACCGACGTCGTGCCTTGTTGGCTGGCCTTTTTCCTGACAGTATTTCCCATCTCGCTCGCCATCGCCTCAATCCGCTCATTGCTCCGGATCGCGGATTCTACTCGGTTGGTTTTCAGGTTGTCATAGAACGCTTCGGCATGATTTTTAATCAGATTCGCCCGCTCCTGGTAGGTATCGTGGGCGCAACTGGCCAGTATCAAGACGCAGGCCATTACTATCGTGGATCGGTACGATATGAATTGAAGTCTTGTCATGAATCGCACGCCTTGGACTTGCACCGGGTGAAGCCTCGATACATCGGAGTCAGGTCATCCTACCGAATTCGAAGAAGAAACGCGACTGGGCGCCGTCGGACCATCCTCGTCTTCTAGTGACACATGAGTCTGAAGTATGGTAAAAATCTGGCTCATTTTGCGATTCTGTGCCGTCCCCATCGTCTAGCCTGGCCTAGGACATTGCCCTTTCAAGGCAGTAACACGGGTTCAAATCCCGTTGGGGACACCACTCCTCATAACCACAGCTCCAGTACTGACGATTCGCTTCCGAAGCCATCGTACTATAACGCTGCTACTGTGCCGAGCAAGCGGCTCGATGGGATATAAGATTATACGCCTGTTTTTTCAACTCGCTCAATCCGCTCACACCATTCCCCAGCATAAATCCAAGTCTTGGTCGCGGAATATGTCAACGCAACGGTCGATAACAGCGAAACCTTTCAGGGGGGATCGGTTACTGACGTGATGCGGCTTGACTGAATCGGGCGGTAAAGAATTGCCGGACTCGGTTACCAAAAGCACTGTGAGGTTACATTCAGGAAACGTATGTGGATCATGAGTTAATGGCGTGCGCGACACGGGCGCGTATGTCCGTTCGCAGGCTCTGCCCGACCGGAATGGCTTCTGCCGAGGCTAGCGTGGTATTGTTCGCGTTATGGACGACGCCATGATGCGCCCGCGGGACACTTCAGTGACTGATTGGAACCTGGATCAGATCGTCGCGGAGCTGCGCGCCTCACGTGAACTCACGCACAACATCAGGCATCAGGGACGGATTCACAAGTTGCCGTCACGGAAAGCCCTCACCGGCATTGTGGAAGGCCTGTGTGCCGCGCTGTTTCCAACGCACTACGGTCGGGCGGATTTGAACGAGACGAACATCGATGATTTTGTCGGACACACCTTGAATCAGACCTTGCCTCTCTTGCAGGATCAAGTCCGCAGAGGATTGGTGCTTGCGTCACACGCAGTCGAACAGGACGAGAGCTCGCTGAGTGACAGAGCGAGCAGAATCATGAGCGAATTCGCAGGCCAGCTTCCGACTATCCGGGCATTACTCTTTACCGATTTACAAGCCGCGTACCGAGGCGATCCTGCAGCCACCAGCACGTCAGAGATTCTTCTCTGCTATCCCGGCATGACGGCCGTCATCTACTATCGTATCGCCCACGCATTGCATCGCTTGGACGCGCCATTGGTTGCTCGGTTGATCTCGGACATCGCGCATTCATCCACCGGCATCGATATTCACCCGGCTGCCGACATCGGCAGTCACTTCTTTATCGATCACGGGACCGGTGTCGTCATTGGTGAAACCAGCGTCATTGGACAGCGTGTCCGTCTTTATCAAGCGGTGACTCTTGGAGCTAAGCGGTTCCCAGAAGGCGAGCATGGCGTCCTGATCAAGGGAGAGCCTCGCCACCCGATCGTGGAGGATGATGTAGTGATCTACGCAGGCTCCACGATCTTGGGGCGCGTCACCATCGGCCAGGCATCCGTCATTGGCGGGAACGTGTGGCTGACTCAAAGCGTGCCTGCACGAAGCCATGTGATCCAGGCGCAAATGCGCACCTCAGCGACCATTCAACCGAAACCGAGCGATGCCCAGCCCACAGACCGGAAGACGTAACAGTCGTTTGGGTTAGATCTTTTTGGAATGATTCCGGATTCTTCCTTCATCTCTCTGCTTCCAGTCAAGTGTTTCGGATGTGGCTGCTGAGAGTGGCACTCGTTACTGAAGAAGGGTATCGACGGACAAATCCGCTCTCAGCCCGTTGGCCGCAAGCCATTCCGGATTGAAAAGCCTCGATTGATACTTCGCGCCGGAGTCGCAGAGCATCGTCACGATGGTCTGGCCCGGTCCTTGTTCAAGGGCCAGCCGCACTGCGCCGGCGATGTTGATGCCGGAAGACAGACCGAGAAAGAGCCCTTCGTCGTGCAGGAGCTGGTACAGGATAATGAGCGCGTCTTGGTCGGGAATGCGCCAGGCGCAATCCACTGCAAGGCCCTCGAGGTTTTTGGTCACACGGCCTTGACCAATGCCTTCGGCAAAGGAATCGCCGTCGTTCGTGTCCGTGTTGCCGTTGGTGAACCATGACCACATGGCTGCGCCGTAAGGGTCGGCACAACCGACGACGACTCGCGGATTACGCTCCTTGAGATACAGCGTAGTTCCTGCCAGGGTTCCACCGGTGCCGACTGCGGACACAAAGCCGCTCACTTCCCCGGTAGTCTGCTCCCAGATTTCCGGTCCGGTGGTGCGGTAATGCACGAGGCGGTTGGCAATGTTGTCGAACTGGTTGGCCCAAAACCAGCCCTTCTCCTCAGCCAGCCGCCGCGCGATATGGTTATAGTTGTCCGGATTGGAATAGGGCTTTTCCGGCACGACGCGAACCTCCGAGCCCAGTGCGCGCAGGAGATCGATTTTTTCCCTCGACTGGTTTTCGGGAATGACAATGACAGTATGGTAGCCTCTGGCGTGGCCGATGACCGTGAGGCCGATGCCGGTATTCCCGGCCGTGCCCTCGACGATGGTGCCGCCTGGCTGCAGGAGCCCTTTGACCTCAGCGTCCTCGATGATGCCAAGCGCCGCGCGATCCTTCACCGATCCACCGGGGTTCATGAATTCGGCCTTGCCGAGGATTTCGCAGCCAGTCAGCTCCGAAAGGCGGCGCAGGCGGATCAGTGGGGTGTTGCCGACGTGGCGATCCACTCCATGGTAGCGTGACGCATTCATCTAATACGGTTGCAGTTTCATCGAAGCAATCTTCGTGTTTCTCCTGGATACCGCGCTACGTTACAAAACGCAAGGAGATTCTCCACGGGGATTTTCGAAGGCCAATCGTTGATCCTGGGGCCCGAGGCACACAACAAGTTCGGCTCCGCGCTGAAACGAGTTGAGAGGGAACACCGGACAGATCATGTGCTACAAAAACCGGACAAGTTAACTTGCAGGGTGTTGACACACTACTGGAGCAGAACAGACACGCAAGGTCTGGATACTCACAGACCCTTTCAGAAGTCATCGCAGGCTGTTCAGAAAGGCCGTCCAGCAAGGCCGCAGCAAGC
>CAZVEZ010000097.1:0-9294 GCA_964626135.1 uncultured Nitrospira sp. | reverse complement strand
TTCCCTTAGAGAAATCACCCCGCCTTCCGAGGAGGGGAGAGACGGTTTCTCTGGTTTGTTTAGTTGGTTTGGTTGATCTGGTTTGTCTTGTTGGCCGGATCGGAACCAACCAAAGGAACCAGACAGACCAGATAAACCAGATGAACAAGCTTTCAGGTCAGCAGATACCGCCCGGATTTCTTGGTGCCGGTGCGTTGGACCAGCCCTGCTTCCAGGAGCGGGTTCAGCAGATCCATGGCTCCCTGTTTGGAGACTCGCAGGCTCTCGCGAATTTCTTTGGGCGTCATCGACCGACGGTCCTTGAGCAATCTCAGTAATTGTTCCTGCCGCGGACGCAACATCACCTTCTTCGGTGCGGTGCTCGCTCCGAGGTGCTGAATGCGCGTCCAGACACGTTCCAGGGTCACACGCAAGGCCTGCGCGCAATACTCGAGCCATGCCGTGAGGTTGTTCCCCTGTTTCCGCACGTTCGCCAGTGCGGCATAGTAAGCGGGTCGATCCTCTCCGTACACTTCGTCTACTGAAAAGATATGGTGTGTATCGAATCCCCGGCGGTAGAGTTCCCAGAGTGCCAGGGCTCGCCCCGTGCGTCCGTTGCCGTCTGCGAACGGATGGATATCCTCAAACTGGTAATGGAGAATGGCCGAGGAGATGACCGGCGACCACTGGCGGGACTGTTCATTCCACCATGCCAGGAGTTCCGCCATCAATCCGCTCACCAATTGCGGCGCGGGCGGCGTGTATCGGCCCACATAGACCTGGATGTCGCGATACCGGCCGGCATCGCCTTGGTCCATGACTCCGGCGGCGAGGATCTTGTGGAGGGTGAAGACATCCCGATGGGTGAGTCGTTTCTTGTTGGTATGGCGCTCAATATAGCGAAGCCCCGCGAGATAATTCAGCACTTCCCGTTTTGCGCGAGGTGGTTCGGCAGACAGTCCATGCCCTTCCTCGATGAGCCGGACCTGCTCCAACGTCAAGGGATTGCCTTCAATCGCTGTGGAACTATGGGTGTTCCGCACGCGTGCGTCGCGTTGGAGGCTGGGCATCCAGGGAACCTGAACGGTGGCCGCCAGAATTCGTTCCCGTAACACGGCGATCAATTCGAGTTCGCCGACGACTCGAGCGGAGACGGTAAATTCAGGCTGATACGGCATGGTATTCAGGGTAAACGATGAGTCAAGTATGAGTCAAGTTATGAGTCAACCGCGGGTGAGGAAGGACTGCCGTCTGATTCGTACTAAATCGCGCTTGGTTCGGTGGCTGGTGTGACTCGCCCTACATCGAGGAGGATGGCGACGGGCATGTCGCTCATGACGTTGACGCCCGAGCTGGCTCTGGCGATGATCCAATCCACAGGCCACCGCGATGAGCACTTGTGTGTAAAGCGGCAGCAGGATCAGGCACGGTGTGTCCTGCATACATAATCCGGGCTAACAGGGTGTTGACACACTACTGGAGCAGAACAGACACGCAAGGTCTGGATGCTCACAGACCCCTTCAGAAGTGATCGCAGGCTGTTCAGCAAGGCCGCAGCACGCGACGAGGCGAAGCGTACTCTCTACAGTAGGTTGAGCCTCTGAGCGCGGCGAGAACGATGCTGGCGGACTTTGTCAGCATCCTGCTAAGTCTTTCGCAGAGGCCTCGATAACATAGTGACCCGCATTCACAGGTTGCTGGACAGACACGATCGGCAAGGGGCGTGCGCGGCAGGTCCAATTCCTAATCCGTCCGTTTCAGACGTTCTCCGGTGGTGTGCAAATAGTCGCGTGACGCCTGCCAGCGCCGTTGGAGTTTGGCATAGAGCGTATCCAGCTCTGTTTGCTGCTCCGCAGACAACGTGGCCTTGATCTCGGCCATTCCTTGGGTCAGAGCCTGTTCGACTTCCGGCTGATGCAAGAAGCGTAATTGTAAAAGCTCTGCATAAGTCCGGCTGACAATCGGCTCGATCGCAGATCGTTGCGCCGGTGTCAAGGACAACTCGTGGGTCAGACGCTTCATGATTCTCTCGTGTTTCGCGGCCGGGCCTCGCTCCAATCGATGTTCCTGTTCGGATCGATGGTACAGGGTCGCTCCGGCAATGCCCGTCAGCACTCCCGCACAGAACAAGACAATGAGCGCGCCCCACAATTTCCCCGATGTCATGGCAGGCACCTCCGTACGTTTGCCTATTCTATGAAAGGCGACGTCGCATCGAGATCGCTCGACAACAGCGCCGTAAGTTCGACGGTGTCCCCGTCGGTATTGAGCAACACGGAACCGGTGAAGACCAGGGACAGGACGGCAGCCACTGCGGCGGTTCTCCATACGAGCCGATCGAGCTCCAGCGCCATCATCGATTGCCCGTGCTCTGCGGCGACCCGGCGGATATCCCGCATGACACGGAATGTCCAGTCGGCGCCGAACGAAGGCTCTTGGCGCGATCGATGCACTTCCATCAACGCGCGCTCTACTTTCTTGAGGTGTTCATCATTGCGTCGTGTCATCGTCCTGCCGTTTCCTTTCGAGGAGTACTGCGCGGAGCATCTGTCGCGCCCGATACGCGCGCACCTTGACGTTGACGATACTCCACCCCAGCAGATCTGCGGCTTCGCGAACGGAATAGCCATCAAGATGGACCAGCGTCAGCACGAGGCGGTTTTCAGCCGAAAGGTGACTCAACGCCCATTGCAGCAACTCCGCCGCCTCCTGACGCTCGGCCTGATCACGAAACTGATCGTCGGATTCCGCCGCCAGCACATGGTCCATCCACGCCTGATGCTCCATGGCCAACGAACTCACCGGTAATTCCTCCCGCCGCCTTGCTCGCCAGAAGTCATAGCATGTCCGGACGGCGATACCGGACAACCAATGTTCGAACGGGGTTCGCCCCGAAAAACTCGACAAGTTGGTGTATGCGCGGACAAAGACGTCATGAGCAACCTCCGCCACACGATCTGACGGCACATGCCGATTCGTGATTTTCGCGACGTGTTGCTGATACCGCGCGATCAGCTCCGCAAAAGAGTCGATCTCTCCGTGCAATACCCGCCGGATAATCTCAAGATCATCAGACACCAGAGTCTGCACTCCAACGAGACCGGAAGATCCTGCCGCCGCATGTCCAGGCATCGCATCATATCTCATCCACGGACGTGACCACACGCAATCACGGAGACCCGTTCGTCGTGTGGTCACGCCACCCGCGGCTCAACCGGTCCGCAGACGTCTCTCAGCGTCACGTGTCCTACCCTCCGATCCCGGCATCATTCCCTTGGCTGCTGAATAGGCGCGCGCGATGCATGTGCCGCATCTGGTGACGAAGCGCCTTCTGTTTCTCACGCTGTTCGGGAGTCAGCACGGCGTAGAGATCGCGTTTGGCTTTGATCCTCATGATACTCAGCTTGGCTTCGAGCGATTTGCGCTCTGTGACCTTGGCTTCGATGACAGGCATCTCCGTCTTCTCATCCGCCACGAGCGTCCTGAGTTCCCGTTTCGCCACCTGGACATCCGCGCGAGCCCGGATCTTTGCGCGGTCCTGGTCAAGAGCGAGGGCCTTCAGCTTGGTGACTTGGTCGTCCGTCAGACCAAGGTCCTGCTGATGCCGCAAGAGCCTGTACAGGACAGGTGAAGTCATGCCTCTGTGACCCGACATGTTATGTCGAGCTACGCCCGTCGCATGGCCGCTCCCTCTGCAGGATGTCCCTCCATCCGCCCAGGCGAACGGACTGGCAATTCCCAACAACAATATTCCTGCTGCGACTCCGAAAAGCATCTTCATTCCCCCATTCATAGGAACCTCCTTGGTGAAAGAGAACGCCCGTGAGACCGACTCGACCCGACGGCTACTTCACTGTCTCACTCACTAAGTCGCTCCAATAAGGAAAAAGGTTACACCCACTGACCGGGATGAGCAGGGGGCTAGGGGACGCACGTACTGCCCCCACTTCAATTGTGGATAGATCCTATACGTCAGGCAGAGTGATGGAAGTGATGGAAATGGCTATGAAACGTGTTCACACGTGAGCGAGTGAACCGCCGGCACAATCTTCGACAGCGCTGGAGACTGAAATGGCGGCGCCAGGGAGAGCAACGCGTCACTCAACCGTCCGTCGAAACAGGGTAGAATCCATACGCTCGAAGTGTGGCCTGATAGGGCTGGTTTGCCCTGTGCGAGTGCCAGCGAAGTCGCAGAGCGCTCGCCGATGCGAAGTCTATTTTCCTGGAGACTGTTTGAAAGCGTGAGACAGCGGATCGTATTCCCATTCCTCCTGATATGCGACAGGTTGACTGCCGGCTTCTTTGGCGTAACTGAGCTGAACAATGACGACCAGTTTTTTCTTTCCAGATCCAATTTCAGACAGCGAGAATGTCGCCTGCGGGTTACTGACATTACGCCATTGGCCGGGACTTAGGACCATGTCAGCCTGACCACTGAGGGGTTTCATTCCATCAAGAATGTTCCGGACAATCACGTTGATGAAGCGAGCTCCCGCTTGGCCAGTATTGGCAATTCTGACTTTGACTATCTGCTTGTCCCCGCTGTGTTCGAGATACACATCTTCGACGCTGACATCTCTCTTCGTCGGCGCGCTCACCCTAAAGCCGCATGTGGGGCTCTGTTGAATCGCGGGAACGACATCTTCACGCAAATAGGCTTCCAGCATCGCCTTGTCTTGCGGCTTCAGAGTTTTACCGTTGGCTTCTGCCGCGCGAACAGCCGCATCTGTTCCCAAACCTGTCAGTTCAGTCGTCGATGTAATTTCATGCTGGCTCCTATGCCGCGCCATGGTGTCTAAAGCAGTTTGGATGGCATCATTTCCAAACGTGAATGATAGATCGGCGCTCGATTTCACGTGAATGGTCGCCTGTGGCACTGTGCATGGTGGGTGAATCACCGGTTGTGGCTGACTACAGGCTTGTATAGAGGCCAGAAGGAACACACAGGCGGCACCATACGACACTCGTCCTGGTTTCATGTGAGCGGCCTCCATTCTGTACAAGGCGAAGACATTCACTGACATTATTCAATGCCCCATTGAAAGGTCAACTATGGAAGGCACCGGACAAAGGGCACTGTTCTCCTATGGTTCGAGGGGTACACGGTTTTCTAAGTCCGCGCGTTGTTTGAGGAATAACCCCATTCCACCTAGATATCGATCCTGCGCTACTATTAGAGGATGGCTCAAGGGGCACAACTCGCTAAGGAAAGCAGTCCGGGATTCAATACGAGATTTACCATTGACTGTGTGCTTCCGCTCGCAAGCACACAACTTCAAGCGGACGGATGCGTGCTTGAAAGCGTAGAGGATGGGCATAAGCTCATTCCCCCCGATTATCTGAGGGCAGGGGATCTTGTAAAGGTCCAATTATGGTTGGAAGGAGAGGAAAATCTTATAGAGATCTCTCTGGCTGTCGTCAGTCAAGTTCGCGCACCCTGGATCACGGTGGGTGTGATTCGGGTGAGCCCAACTGATCGGTCAAGATTGAAACGATTTGTCCAGACTCGCACAGCCATGCATATTGGAAAGTCTGCTCACATCGACCAGCTCCTCATTCGAGCATAGCCCGGCCTTGTCCTCATCGTCACATTCTCCCTGATCCATTACTCCGCGAGGTATCAAGAGCCGTTTACGGTATCAAGTCGAAATTCTGCGTCTCATCGCCTGCAGAGATGTTCGTATCGGCCGACTTGGATGTGTACCCGGTCGCAGAGGCCTGGACAGTATATTGACCCGCAATCGCAGGAGGTTGCTGGTCGAACACGATCGGCAAGGGTCCGTATGGGCCGAGCGATGGCGCCCCAGTGGGCAGCATCAAACTGTATCCGTAGTCGCCGGGATCCGGGGTGTCCGTCAAGACGGTGGCGACCTGCGATTTCACGGTCACGGTTGGACCAGCGTTCAAGGCTTGCTTCGCGGCGACAAGAACGGTTTCGTCATCGATGGCTGGATCCAATGTCACCGTGCCGCTGATACTATGGGTCACAGAGGGTTCCAACGTCGGGGGCGTGACGACCGGGATGGGTGCGCCACTGGTGCTGACTGCTGTAATACTGGTGGTCGTTGGGACCGGAACTCCGGAAATGACGGCTGTCGCATGATCGTCTGCGGTAATGACAACGTCGTATATCACACCCGCACCCGCATCAAGACGTGCCAGAAAGAATTTTCCAGTCTGTGTGTTCGGCATCGTCGCACGGACGATTTCACCGTTTATCTGCGCCGACACAGCGACATTGTTGACATTTACTTCATTGGTAAACAGCGCGGTGTCGACAAAGCCTTCGATGCCGTTCAGTTCGAACGGGATGACCTTGATCACAGGCTTGAGCAGGTACGACGCAGGCAGGCCGAGCTGCACAGGCAGGCCGAGCTTCACAGGCACGCCGCGCTTCACGACAGACTTGCAGGCATCGAAGTCCAGCAACAGATCGACACGCTGCCCGGAAGCCACATTGAATTGGTGGATCAATTTAATCCCGCTTTGGACGGCGCTGGGCGTAGCGAGTGGGATTTCAGTGTTGGGTGGGCTGGACAAGACAACCGAATTCGCTAAGGGATTACTGGGACTGTTCAGGACCAACACCAGACGCAGTTGCGTGTAATGGCCGGCTCCCAATGGGGTCTCGCCAAGGTGTTCGAGCGCAAAATTAGGCTGCGTCGGATCGTTGAGATCGAGCAGGTTGATTTTCCGCGCGGGGTTGAGGGTGATATCAGTCCATCCGCCGGCATTGTCGTCTGCATTGTTACTTTGATGCACTCGAACTTTACTGACGGTGACGTTTACCGCGTTGAAGCCGCAAGCCGGCGCATCGGTCAGCGAAACACTCAGAGTCCCTAAGGCGCCGGGAGTATTCCCACCGTCGCTGCCGCCGCATCCAGCCACAACAGCAGTTAACATGAATCCGATCAGCCACGTGAGCTGTCTGAAATGGCTTTTGGACCTGTTCATATATGCCTCCCGTCGATAGGAAAAGAATTGAACCACACCGACAATCGGACCCTCACGTTCGTGAAACAACATCCCGAACGCGATATCTCTCAATTGTTTTCACAGGATAGACCCTGCTGCACCGAGCAAACCCCATGCCATTTGGTCGCACTCTGCGCAATTACCGGTCCACTTCATGATACGAAGCGCTAAAGCCATCGGTCTCTATCAAAACTTGCAAAACTTGCCTTAGAAAACAGAGTTTTGTGGCTAGACACCGCCATCGATTCCTGCCAACAACTTCTCGTTCTGCTGCGCTTCCGTCCCGGCCCTGTTCAAAATAAGTGAAACTGTGTAGGCCTCTTAATACCGCACTGCTCTATGACGGTTGAAAATCAGAAAGGTAAACAGACAGGAGCTTTGGGAGCGGCCCAGCGCTCTGGGATCGTATCTATGACCCACTGATGAAGAGTGGCAGAAGGCCAATGATTCGAACCGCTCGATGTTGCGAAGGCTTCCCCGTTTCTCGGTGAACATCAAGAGCGTGCTGGCTTTCTACTGATTCCATGGCTTCGATCTCATTCGGTCGTTTGTGAAGAATTTGAGTACAAAGTTATATATGGACCCAACACACCGGTTGGAGTGAACCCCTCGGATGAGACAGTCTGGAATAAGCACAATCTTTGTGACGTGTCGCCCCGCCTCATTATTCGACGCAGCATATGCGTATAATATATTGTCTTTGCGTTGAATGATGTTCATAATATACGCAATTGGTGCGTAGAATGAGTCCTTATATACACAACCATCAAGACTGGCCAAGATTTCACTGGGACCGAGACCGTCTCAGCGAACGCCTGTCCGTTGTTCGCCACGAACAAGGCCGTTTACTCGGACGAATGGAAGCGCTCGGTTTCAAGCTGCGTCAGGAAGCGGTCCTCAAAACCTTAACGGAGGATGTGCTCAAGAGCAGCGAAATCGAGGGGGAACAACTAGACGCAGAACAGGTCCGCTCATCAATTGCGCGCCGTCTCGGCATGGACGTTGGTGGCCTGAGGCCCGTTGACCGGAATGTGGAGGGAGTCGTTGAAATGATGTTAGACGCCACGGGCCACTACGATCACCCGCTCACTGCAGAACGGCTGTTCGGATGGCATGCGTCCTTGTTTCCGACGAGTCGGAGCGGGATAAGGCGAATCAGGGTTGGCGCCTGGCGCGATGATAGCAGCGGTCCTATGCAGGTCCTCTCAGGGCCCATCGGCCGGGAGCGAGTACACTTTGAAGCACCGATCGCCGAAAAGCTCACCCGAGAGATGCAGGTGTTCCTCAATTGGTTTGATGAAAGCATGGAAACTGATTGGGTCTCGAAGGCCGGGCTTGCGCATCTTTGGTTTGTCACGATTCATCCGTTCGACGACGGCAACGGTCGCATCGCCCGGGCTATTACTGATATGGCGCTCGCGCGCTCAGAAAAGAGCATGCAACGCTTCTACAGCATGTCGGCGCAAATCCGACAGGAGCGCACCGCCTATTACGATGTCCTGGAGACGACACAAAAGGGAACGATGGACATCACACTCTGGATGGAGTGGTTCCTGGGGTGCCTTGGCCGCGCCATTGAAAGCGCGCAAATCACGCTCTCGACTGTCCTCTCTAAAGCGCGCTTTTGGGAAACATTCGCGGATGTTTCACTAAACGACCGCCAGCGTCTTGTGCTGAACCGGCTCCTTGACGGTTTCGAGGGGAAACTCACGACATCCAAGTGGGCGAAGCTCGCAAAAAGCTCCCATGACACCGCGTTGCGTGACATCTTGGCGCTCGTTGAGCGCGGCATCCTTGTCCGGAATCCTGAAGGTGGCCGCAGCACGAGCTATGACCTCGCCGGTATTCCAGAGAGTACCAACAAACAACAGTAGCCTGTTGAGAACATCCCACCTCTCAGTGTTCATGCGACGGCTGGTTCTAGGGTGGCGCCGTGTCCTAGCCATTCCCCTGCGTAAGGCACCATCAAGTAGCGTGTTTCCTCCTTAGCAGGCTGTTGACGAAGTCCGCCAGCATCGTTCTCGCAGCGCTCAGAGGCTCAACGTACTGCAGAGAGTATTGCTTCGCCTCGTCGCGTGCTGCGGCCTTGCTGGACAGCCTTTCTGAACAGCCTGCGGTGACTTCTGAAGAAGTCTGTGAGAATCCAGACCTTGCGTGTCTGTTCTGCTCCAGTAGTGTGTCAACACTCTGTTAGTTGAAATGCAGTTGGCTCTCGCACAGGAAGAGGAGAGCCAATGTACATTTCACGGAGGAAACGCAAGCCAGGATTATTCATGAATGCCGTTGCGAGGCGTTCGAGACCGAAGCCCGCCGGGGCTTCTCGCAAGTAAGGCTGACGCA
>CAZVEZ010000096.1:0-9294 GCA_964626135.1 uncultured Nitrospira sp. | reverse complement strand
TCCCTCAGCCCCTCCACCAACGGCTGTCGCGCGGCCCAGCGGGCGGGAAAGTAGCCGGCCACCAGGGCAGCCGTGAGTGCAAGCCCCACGGCTTGCAGAATGAGTCCGCCTGGAACCGTCATCTGAATCGTCCAGCCAAAGGATTGTTTGTTGATTACGTGAATGAGCAGCAGGGCAAGCAATATGCCTCCCACAACACCCAGCACGGCGCCGATCAACCCAAGATAGGCCGCTTCCCACAAGACTAATCGCTCCACCTGTCTCGTGCCGGCGCCGATAGCCCGCAAAGTAGCGAATTCACGCCGCCGCTCCAACACAGCCGTCACCAGGGTATTGACAATGCCAAGCACGGCCACGAGCACGGCAATGGCTTCAAGAACATAGGTCAGCGCGAAGGAACGGTCGAAGATCTCGAGGATCTCTTTCCGCAACTCATAGTTTCTGATCACCAACGGCGGGATTGCGACTCCGTCAAGCCCGGTGACATGCGTGATAATAGATTGGCGAACCCGCTCTGCATCGGCCCCGGCATCCAGGTAAATGGAAAATACTGTCACCCGGTCATCGTGCCATTCTTGTTGGTACCAGGTTCGATCTATGACTATCTTTCCACCGTCGGTCGCGTAATCGTAAAAGACCCCTTCGACAGACACAGGAACGGGTCCTGCCGGCGTCATGATTGAGATCCGGCTCCCTACACCAATATGCAATCGAGTCGCCAACACTTCCGACAAGAGGACGCCGCCATTCTCTGCGGCTCGCTGCAGAGCGGTGGTCGAATCTCCATGAATCATCCGATACTGGCTGCGCTGCGCATGGAGCCGGAGATCCCGCGATACCAACGCGACCGGCTGAGGCTGACCCTCGACGTCCACATAGACATCCCGAAGGGCATCGACCGCGGCAATGCCGTCAATCTCCGACAGAGTCGAACGCCAGGCCCCCGGCAACGCGCGCGATGCTTGCCCGGCCTGCTTCCCCTGAAGCCAGGATTGGGGCGCTACGATGAGATCGGCCATCACGGTCTCATCGACCCAGACTTCGACCGTGTCACGAAAACTTCGGACCATAACGGCCACACCGATCATGATCGATAATCCCACCATCAGGGCCGACACGGTAACCGAATTCCGCCCCGTGTGACGCGCCGCCTGATCTGCTGCAATGTGCCGAATACTCCCCCCGAGCATCATGGTCTGACTCTCCAGTCGAGAGCGCCGCAGGCCCAACGCCCGGATGCAGAGCGGCGCAAGAAATGAGAGAGACCCCAAGACGCAGAGCGTCGCAAGATAGCCAAAGAGCGGCAGGTCTCCGACCGGGCCCATCAGCGAACAGAGGCCTGCCAGCGCCAGCAGCACAAGGCTGATCCATCCACACAAACCCACCCTCAATCGATGCGTCGATTCATAGTCCCCGGGTGCCAGGGCACGGACGGTCACAGTCCTTCCGGCTTCTACGCTGGGGCCCAAAGCCCCCACCATTGAGACCACGGTCCCGAGCAGAACCCCCTTCGCCACGGCCACGAGCGTCAACATGTCCATCGACAGGATCAACCCGCCGGATGTCACCGGCGCATACAGGTCCGAGATGGTTCTGCCCACAAGCGACACCAAGCTTCTGGCAAGCCAGACTCCGCCAATTCCTCCCAACAGCCCGCCCAGAAGACCGAGTAACCCCGCTTCCATGAGAAACAGGCCGGCCACCCGCCACTCCGTCATACCGAGTGCGCGATAGATACCGACCTCGCGCCTCCGTTGCGCGACGACAAAGGCGATCGTGTTGTAGATCAAGAACATCCCGACGAGCAGCCCGACCCAGCTCATGACCGCCAGATTGAGTTGGAAGGCCCACACCATGTTTTCAACCTGCTTTGTCCGCTGAGCCGGTCGTTGTACGACAAGGTGAGGAGGGAGAACCGCGCGCAGCGAAGAGATGATATCGTCGAGCGGTCGATCGGGCGTCGTCACCAGCTCGATCCGATCCAGCCGTCCAATCGATTGAAACAACAGCTGCGCCGCAGCAATGTCCATGACAGCAAGCCGATCCCAAAGGGACGACTGCGCTGCTTCGTTATGAATAAGCCCTGCGATCCGCAGCAGCGCAATGCGCTCCCCCACCATCACCTCGATGGCACTCCCGACCCCCACATTCCAGTCGGCCGCAACCTGCCGTCCGAGATACAGGGCGTCCGGAGCCAAAAGCGCCTCCAGTGCCACGTCGGTATCAGCCTGCGCGATCTCAAATCCACGCGTCCTGGCTTCCGCGAGTAGATCCAACCCCAATATCTGAAGCGCTTGGCCACGCGCATTTCCCTGAGCAACGACGACCGCTTCTTCAATGACCGGAGCGGCACTCACCACACCCTCAACCGCTCGGGCAGCCCTGATAACCGATTCATCGACTCCGAGATCATGACCCGAAATTTCCAATGAGGCAGAACCGGCAACCGTCGTGACCGCTTGCTCGAAGGACCGTAGCACTTGTGAGTTCGCCGTCCCGATCGCCACAGAAGCCAGAACACCTAGCGCCACTCCGGCGACACTGAGGAGCGCACGAAACGGCCGCTGGAGGGCATGAGCGCGAATCAGAGCGATCGGGAGCAGGAGTGGTATAGTCATCTAGGGCCTAGCAGGATGTTGGAACAGTCCGCCGGCGCCATACACCGTGACCGGTGAGACGGGACGAGCAAGTGGGGAGGGGGTCGAGGTCCCAAGTTCGAGGGTCTCGGAACTCCCAATCCAGGCCTGCGAACTTCGGATCGTGCTTCTCGCGCATGTCACAACCTGCTATACTCTGGAATACGAAATGTACAAAACATAATTACCGTCGATGAGAGTGTCCAGCCAAATCAAATCAGCCTGGCCGCTCACAGAGTCCTGCACAAATCGGCAGTTTGGTTTACAGCTCTACACACCTTTGCTAGACTCGCGTGAGTTGATGATGAGAGGTCATTGATGGGTGCACGAACTGCTCTGAACCGAAAAGTCCAGCCGCTACAGGAAGAGATCGACGCCGATCTCCTCACGCCTCGGCAGCATGACATCCTTCGCCTGGTGTCGATCGGGCACACGAACCGTGAGATTTCCGAAGTGCTGGAAATCAGTGTGCGCACGGTCGAAGTGCACCGATTCAACTTGATGCGGCGGTTGAATGTCAGAAATGTCGCGCAGCTCCTTCGACGGGCGCTGCAGCTGGGTCTCCTTGCCAAAACATTCGGGGCCAAATAGGCCTATAACTCCTTCAGCTTCCCCCGGCAGTCTTCCAACTTCGTATAACCATTCTTGCGGAGCTGAGCCGTCAATTCCGCTTCCAATCTGACGAACACGTCGACTCCCTCTTCGACCAGGACCGTCCCGATCTGCACGGCAGACGCGCCACAGAGCAGATGCTCAAACGCATCCACACCGTTGACCACGCCGCCGGTCCCGATAATCGGCAATCGCCCTTCGAAGATCTTCCAAAAAGCCCGTACGTTGGCGAGCGCAACTGGCTTGATGATCGTGCCCCCCAGCCCGCCGAACCCGCGCTTGGGCTTGATGACGACCGCCTCACGTTCTGGATCGACGACGAGCCCGTTGCCGACCGAGTTAATCAGGTTGAGGAAATCGACTCCGCAACGAAGAATCGCCTCTCCCATCACTGCATGATGGGCCGGATCGAAATACGGAGGCAACTTGACCCCCATCGGAACCGTGATCACCTTGCGAACCCGCTTCAGCAAACGCTCGGAGGCCTCGGCATCATATCCGATCTGAGGTTTTCCTGGAATGTTCGGACATGACAGATTGACTTCGATCAAGTCGGGCTTTGCCGCATTGATCGTGGCCGCTATCGTCGGAAAATCGTCTTCGCAAAGACCCGCCACACTGGCAATGACCGGCTTACCAAGCGTTTTCAATTCAGGAATGAGCGCGGCATACGCCTTATACCCGAGATTCGGTAATCCCATAGAGTTAATGGACCCGCCGGGAAATCCGTAGTACCGGGGTGCCGGATTGCCGTCGCGAGGTTCTACCGTCATTGACTTGGTGACGATGGCCCCTGCACGAGATCGACCGAGGGCCAGCAATTCTTCACGCGTGACACAGAGGGCTCCGGAGGCATTCATAAAGCAGCTGGGAAATCGCACTCCGGCAATGGTGGTCGAAAGATCCATCAGGCAACGACCGTGACAGGTGTATGCTGCGTTCTCGACACGAGCTGCCCATCCTTCATCGTCCAGATATAATCGGCGGCTTCTGCAGCCGCGGTGCTATGGGTGACCAACAGTATCGTTTGGCGAAAGCGCTGGACGAGCGATCGAAGGAGGACGATGATCTCGGCTCCATGCTGGGAATCCAAATTGCCGGTCGGCTCGTCGGCGAGAAGGATCTGCGGCTGATGCACGATCGCTCGCGCAATCGCGACACGCTGCTGCTCACCGCCGGAAAGCTCGCTGGGCCGATGGTGCCGTCGTGCGGTCATCGACACCAACTCGAGCATGTCCTCGACGCGAGAGTGGACCGATGCCCCCTGCTCCCCGCGCAACAACAAGGGAAATGCGACGTTCTCCGCAGCCGTCAGCCCCGGAATCAGATGGAATGCCTGGAACACGATCCCGACTGTTTCCCGCCTGATCCTTGTCCAGTCGTTGCTTGTAAATCGACTGGTCGACCGCCCTCCGAGAAGGATATCCCCGGAAGTCGGCACGTCCAATCCGGCAACCAGGTTGAGTAACGTGCTCTTCCCACAGCCGCTGGGACCGATGAACGCGCAGAAATCACCCTTCTTTACTTCGACGGTAACCCGATCGAGCCCGGTAATGGTGTCGCCACCCCGTTCATAAATTTTCGATACCTGATCGAACGTCACCATTCTTGCTGGTTTCGCCTTTCTCGCTCGTCGCGCATGCCTCGCGCGTCACGTATATCACAACCATTTACAGAGCAACAACCTTGACAGACGCGCGAGATTCCCATATGAAGAGGCCCCACACATTCGTTGGAACGTTTCCCTTACGATGTTCCGTGAAGACCGACAGGATCGACTTCTCGGATGGTGCCGCCAGGCCCTCCGGTTCGTGTTGCCGGTTGAATGCGCGACCTGCGGCCAGGCACTCAGTGCCGATGCGATCCCCTTCTTCTGCGCCGCGTGCTGGCATACCATCCGCCCGCTCCAACAACCGGGCTGTGCCCGCTGCGACGAACCCTTTGTTTCGCCGGCAGCGACATCCCATACTCCCAACCATCAATGCCAACAGTGTCAGACGCAGCCACCTGATTTTCAGCGAGCCTGGACTCTCTTCCCCTATCTTTCTCCACTGCGAGAAGCCATCTGCTCATTCAAGTATCGTGGCAAGCATACACTGGCACGGCCGCTCGCGCGCCTCATGATCAACGCCTTGCCGAGCGGAATCGACGTCGATCTCATTGTCCCTGTGCCTTTACACCCGGCTCGCTTACGCGCGCGTGAATTTAACCAATCTTTGCTGCTGGCCGATCAACTCAGCGGTCATCTGGTCCGCCCGGTTTTGCCCGCACACCTCGTCCGAGTCGCAGCCACCGACCCTCAAACCACGTTAACACGACAGGCACGGCTACGGAATCTACGGAATGCCTTTGACGTCCGCAGGCCCCAGGACCTTACGGAAAAACGTATCCTCCTCGTGGACGATGTCTTCACGACCGGCACGACTCTGAACGAATGTGCGAAGACTCTACGGCAAGCCGGTGCCGGACCTGTCTTTGCGCTGACGCTCGCCAGGACAGTTGATACGGCATTGGTGCCAGATCGTGTTTTTGCTGAACAAGCCATACGGCCCTTGACGACCTTGGGAATATAATCGATGCCGTTGTACGAATTTCTCTGCCTCGATTGTAAAAAACGCGGCACAGTCCTTATATTAAACCTGGCCAATCAATCGCCGGCAAGCTGCGCTCATTGCGCGAGTGCACGGGTTGAACGAATCCTATCTCGATTTGCTTCGCCGAAATCTGAAGAAGCTCGACTTAATGCCTCTTTAGATCTCAATAATCTGGCCGGCCTCAATGAAGTCGATCTATAGAGCATGGCGCGATATACGAACACACTGGGCGAGGAGATGAATAGATGGCGATAGGAATATGATCGATGCCGTTGTATGAATATCACTGTCTTGATTGCCGGAGGCGCAGCACTGTTCTTGTATTAAGCCCAGCCACGCATGCATCTGTGGCCTGCTCTCACTGTAAGAGCGCTCGGGTTGAACGAATCCTGTCTCGATTTGCCTCGCCGAAGTCAGAAGAAGCCCGGCTTGAAGCCTTGGCAGACCCCGGTAATTTGGCCGGACTCGATGAAAATGACCCACAAAGCATGGCGAGATTTATGAGAACCATGGGCGAGGAGATGGGTGAGGACTTCGGCGACGATATCTCAGAAGCCATGGAATCAGGAGAGACCGGCAGTAGAAAATCGGACGATACTGACAGCCTGTGACAGGCACTGTCATGTATTTTCACTTGACAGATCGTCTGAATTTCCATACCCTGACAGCAGTATTCAAAGCCTCGTGAGGCATATGGGCCCCTATCGAACCAGGTTCTTCAATGGCCAAAGAGCCCAAGAGCGAGCTGATGACGGCGGAGGAAACCTGCCGCTATCTCAAGATTACTCAGCGCACGCTCTATCGTTACTTACAGAGTCGCCAGATTCCCGCCTTCAAGCTTGGAAAAGAATGGCGCTTCGTGCGCTCGGATCTGGAACAGTGGATTCGCGATCGCACCAGGACCACGCTGGCGTCGTAAAGGACATGATCCATTGATGTTCGCCGGGGAATACCTTTGCAAAGTAGATGAGAAGGGGAGGTTTATTGTACCCTCACCGATTCGAGAGCAAGTCGAGTCGGAGGGACAGGCGGTCGTCTTCCTCAAAGGTCCCGAAGAATCGACACTCATCTACTCCATGAAAGAGTGGGAAAAGGTCCTCGAACGGACAAAGACCACGCTCGATGAAGACCAGAGTCGCCTGTTCATGCACTTCGTTGTATCCGAAGCCGGCACGTCGGAAATCGACAAAGCCGGACGTATTCTCATTCCAAGTCGGCTCAGAAAAATTATTCCGCTGGACGATGACCAGGAAATTGTTCTGGTCGGCTTGTACCATCGCATGGAGATCTGGAATCCGAGCACATGGCGTCGGTATATCTCCCAATCTGAAGAGCGCTACGAGCAGAACATGTCCAAGATCCTCAATCTCCTATAGACCCATAGACTCACGCGCATGCCTACATTTCGGCGCCCGACTCGTCTTCTCTCCTCTCCACGAGCCGTTCGCACAACCTCCTACCGAAACACCGGCAAGAAAGGCAATGTGTTACGCATTGCCCCGAGAAGGGTTCCGATCTCCCGCATGCCGGCATCCTCATCACCGCACCCACCGACAGGAAATCATGCGGTAAACGTAACCCTCCCTGTACCTCCCAGCGTGAACCACCAATATGCTACAGTGAACGGCCGACGACTGATCTCGTCGGCTGGTCGCGCCTATAAGGCTCAGGTGGAGCAACTCGTATGGCTGACGTTGACACAATCCACTCACCGGACGGCCCTATTGACACGACTCCAGTCGGAGTGGCTCGCCCTATCCATCCGGTTCTATTTCACCTCAGCCCTCCGGCGAGACGTCGATGGCGGGCTCAAGATTGCGCAGGATGCCATCTGTGAAGGCCTCGGTATCAATGACAACCGCATCGTCGAAACCCACCTCTACAAACACGTCGATAAAGACAACCCTCGCATCGAAGTGCAATTGACCCCTGCGTCCAGCTCCTAGCCCGATCCATACGATTCTTCATTTTCTGCCCGATCCATCATGAATCGCGCAGGCAGCCAGGATTTATGATTCGATCTCGGGCAACCGATAAGGGAGTGGCGGTTCTTGTCTTCAACCCTTTCTTTATGATCGAGGGTGTGGCGTGCATAGACGTATCCCTCTCGTACAACTCAGGGTCGGAATGTATGTGGCAGGTATGGACTGCTCGTGGTTCCGGACTCCTTTTTTAAAACACCGGTTTTTGGTTCAATCCGTTGAGCAGATCGAGCGCTTGCGGCGATCCAATGTCCATGCTGTAGACATTGACCCCTCCAAAGGACTCGACGTCACATCTTTTCCGATTGCAGAAGACACCCTGCATACGATCGGCTTACCCACTTCCATCCAAACACCTCCTGTACAGACAGCAACTCCCTCCGGCGAAATACTGGAGCAAGAGTTGGTCGTCGCTCGAGACGCACGCGACAAACTCGCGCAGTCGGTCAAAACCCTCTTCGACGAAATCAGCAAAACGGGCGCTCCAAGACCGGGACCGGTCAACGAAGCGATTCAGGAAATCACCATCGTCACGCGAACTCTCAGCACTCATGCCACATTCATGGCATTGAGCCACGGGTCACAACTCGACGCCTCCTTCAATAACCATAGCCTCGCCGTCTGCACGCTGGCGACGATTATCGGGCAAACGCTCGGCTATGATCTGATGAAGCTTCACGAATTGGCGACCGGCGCGTTATTGCACGACATCGGTCTGTTACAGCTTCCCCGTCATCTGCTTCGCATCTCGAAACCTCTCTCCGGAGAAGACCTGGCAACCCTCCACCATCACCCGCGGCTCGGCGCCGTGGCGATTGAGGCACAGCACGAGTTTCCCCAGATCGTTCGCCGAATCGCCGCTGAGCACCATGTCACACTCGATGGACAGGGCTATCCGTCCGAAACATCGGCAGGATCCACAGCCGAAATGAGTCGCATTGTGATGATCGCGGATCGATACGATGAGCTACTGACCGGATTCGGAGGGCTTCGGCCGTTGCCTTCCCATGCGGCAATTCGGCACCTGTTCCAAGAGGGAGAATTCGGACGCCTCGATCTTCGACTCGTGTCCCTGTTCATCAAGCTTGTCGGCATCTACCCCGTCTACAGTTTCGTGGAGCTCAACACGAAAGAGCGGGGAATGATCACCGCGATCAATCCCGACACGTTGCATCAACCGATCGTCGAATTAATCTATGATGAGGCAGGCTTCCCCTACCGACATCGCCCCACCGTCGATCTCTCGAACCAGGAGCGCCCCGCCACGCGCGCCATTGAGCGTGTGATGACAGCAGAATCAGAGAAAGGGAGCCGCGCAGCCTAGCCGGACCTATTCGTACCTGAGCGCTTCTATAGGATTGAGGCGTGCGGCCTTATTGGCAGGGTACAGTCCGGAAAACAGGCCGACCGCGAGCGAGAACACGAACGCGGTCACAATGACGTTGCCGGAGATGACGGTCGGCCAGCCGG
>CAZVEZ010000095.1:0-9313 GCA_964626135.1 uncultured Nitrospira sp. | reverse complement strand
ATGGTTAGAATTCACTGCAGAAAAAGACTCTAGGATCTCGCACCTTACACAGCGTCTCCGTAGCCTGTCAAGAATGTTTTGCCACACTTGTGATTCTGGAAAGATCGCATTGGAGAAAGAGCACACTGCCACAGTGTTTGCGATCTACTGATCGACAGCAAACTTGTCTTGCAAATATGCCACGTGTGGCTACGCTACATATGGTGTCTGAGTGAAGCCGGTTCATTTCGTCGGATCATTCCGAGAGGATTTTTGCACGCTGCAGGAGATCATTCAAGAAACAGCCGGGCGGTGAGAGCTTTCTGCACAGATAATGAGCGCCATCATCAGGAGTCATCCCCGCACGATGGCGCTCTTCGCTACGACTGTACCTGTCTCCTATGTGGATTCAGGAACATCACTCAATTGAATCTTCAATGCATCGGCTAGACCCTTACCATAGGCCGGATCGGCCTTCCGGCAATGGCCAATGTGGCGGACCTGAATGTCCCTCGGTGCCCCGCCGATCGAGCGAGCCGTGTTTTCGAACAACGCGTTTTGCTGCGCTGAAGTCATCAGACGGAACAGAGCGCCCGGCTGCGAGTAGTAATCCCGATCCTCCCGATGGTTCCAGTGATCCGCGGATCCGTTGAGGTCGAGTGGTGGCTCGGCGAACTGGGGTTGCTCCTGCCATTCGCCAGCGCTATTGGGCTCATACCCCAGTGTGCTTCCATGGTTCCCATCCACGCGCATAGGTCCGTCGCGGTGATAGCTGTGAACCGGGCATCGAGGAGCATTGACCGGAATAAGATGGTGATTGACACCTAGACGGTAGCGCTGAGCATCTCCATAGGAAAACAGGCGGCCCTGGAGCATTTTATCGGGTGAAAAGCCGATGCCCGGCACTACGTTCGCCGGATTGAACGCTGACTGCTCGACTTCGGCAAAAAAGTTTTCAGGATTGCGATTGAGTTCCATGAGACCCACTTCCATCAGCGGGTAGTCCTTGTGCGGCCAAATCTTCGTCAGGTCGAAAGGGTTGTAGAGCACCCGTGACGCATCGGTCTCCGGCATCACTTGGATGAGCAACTTCCACCGAGGATACTCGCTCCGTTCAATGCTCTCATACAGGTCACGTTGATGGCTCTCGCGGTCCTTGCCGATGATGGCTTCAGCTTCGGCGTCAGTCAGGTTGCGGATGCCCTGTTGAGTTTTGAAATGGAATTTGACCCAATAGCGCTCGTTCTTTGCATTCATCAAGCTAAAGGTATGACTGCCGAATCCATGCATGTGCCGGTAGGTCGCCGGAATACCACGATCACTCATGACGATGGTGATCTGGTGCAACGCCTCCGGCAGCGATGTCCAGAAATCCCAGTTGTTCTTCGCGCTGCGCATGTTCGTGCGCGGGTCGCGTTTCACGGCGTGGTTGAGATCGGGAAACTTCAACGGATCGCGCAAAAAGAACACCGGCGTATTATTGCCCACGAGATCCCAATTGCCTTCCTCGGTATAAAACTTCAGGGCAAACCCCCGGATATCACGTTCCGCATCGGCAGCGCCACGCTCGCCGGCGACGGTGGTGAACCGGGCAAACAGTTCCGTTTGCTTCCCGATCTTTGAGAAGATTTTGGCGCGCGTGTAGCGGGTGATGTCATGGGTGACGGTGAACCGGCCGTAGGCGCCAGACCCTTTCGCATGCATGCGGCGCTCGGGGATCACCTCACGGTCGAAGTGGGCAAGTTTTTCCAGGAACCAGACGTCCTGCAGCAATTGAGGACCTCGGGGACCAGCAGTCATAATATGTTGATTGTGGGCAACCGGGCAGCCCGCGTTGGTGGTCAATTTCTTGTCTGTGCTCATAGCCGTACTCCCTTGGTTAGTGGGTCCGCTTTATGATAGACACAAATCCCGTCTTCAACAGGCTCATTGCGCCCTCCTTGTTAAGAAGTGGCCTTCGCCGCGAATAATCGTCACGCGCAAGAGGAGGATACTCAGCGGTTTGACAGTAAGTCCAATTGATAATATCTGCGAGATCGATAAATAATTCTTATAAGACGGAGAGCCGCGGGATGACCTTAACAGAGCTTCAATATATCGTCGCCGTGGCGCAAGAACACCATTTCGGCCGCGCCGCCGAGCGGGTATTCGTAACTCAACCCGCCTTAAGCCTGGCTGTCAAAAAGTTAGAGGAGGAATTAGGCGCAACGATTTTTGAACGGCGGCGGAGCCGGATTGTGCTGACGTCGACGGGTGAACGGATCCTGTATCAAGCGCAGCGAGTGCTGGAGGAAGCCGATCGCATCAAGCAGATTGCGGCCCAGGGGAAAGATCAACTGGTCGGTCTCTTTCGATTGGGCGTCATCGCCACTGTCGGGCCCTATATCCTTCCAGATCTGGTGTCCCTCCTTCATACACGAGCGCCCGCCATGCCTTTAGAGATCGAAGAAAACCTCACAGCAAGTCTCACAACCATGCTGAAAAATGGAAAACTGGATGCCATCATCATCTCGTTTCCCTTCGATGAACCGGGCATCACCGCATACCCGATTTATGAAGAGGTGTTTAAATTGGTGCTCCCACCCGGTCACGCCTGGGCAAAGAAGAAGTCCATCGATCCCAAGAAGCTGGGAAGCGAAAAGGTGCTTCTTCCCCATGCCGGCCATTGTTTCCGCATACAGGTCTTGGAAGCCTGCCCGGAACTCAGCCGGTCGGATGCGGAAGGAATGCAGGGAAACTCACTGGAGACGATTCGCCAGATGGTCGCCTCAGGGCTCGGTATCACCGTGTTACCCTGCAGTGCCCTCACACCTCGGTATCACAACAAGCGGCTCACCGTTGTATCCTTCGTTAATCCGGTCCCGGCAAGACAAATTGGACTGGCATGGAGAAAGGGATTTGTCCGGCCTGACGCGCTGAAGGCAATCGCCGGCTCCATAGGAGCGCTGCGAATCCCCGGCTTGGACGTATTGCCATCGTCGAAACATGATGCGCTTGGATCACTGACGTGACAATCGTAGCCGGCCAGAGCGAAGAAAACCATCGGTTCCCACTTCCCGTTGATGAGGCTGAGGAGTCCATGCTATTGAAAAGTGGTGAGCCGGCTGGGACTCGAACCCAGGACCCTCGCCTTAAAAGGGCGATGCTCTACCAACTGAGCTACCGGCTCACCGAGCGAAGAACGCGGATTGTAGCACTGACGTTCGGCCTGTGCCTAGACCACAGGCCGCGAGAGTTGCGTGACTTGCGAGAAAAGCGGGACGGGTCGGACGAGTCATCTTTGCGAGTTACCCTGTCGTGTGGTTCGCCGTTGGAACCAGACGTTTCACTTTTCACGAACGCCGCGTGGACGGATCTTGAGCGGGTTGCGGAGGATAATGGTTTCACTGCGCTTCGAACCGGTGGAGATCATATCGATCGGACACTCGGAGAGATCCTCAAGAAACTGGAGGTAACGCTTGGCTTCCACGGGAAGCTGTTTATAGGTGGACACACCGGTGGTTGTCCCGGACCATCCCTTGAACGTCCTGTACACGGGCTCACAGTCGGTCAGCGTTTGGAGATCGGACGGCATGTCTCGATACAGTTTTCCTTGATACCGATAGCCGGTGCAGACCTTCAGTTCTTTGCAGCCATCGAGCACATCCAGCTTCGTGACGGCCAGTGAGGCGAGCCCGTTGACTTTGGTGGCGTAACGCACGATGACGCCGTCGAACCAGCCACAGCGGCGCGCACGCCCCGTCGTGGATCCGAATTCCTTTCCTCGTGCCTGGAGCCCGTCCCCTACCGCATCGGTCAGTTCAGTGGGAAACGGCCCACTGCCGACACGCGTCGTGTAGGCTTTGGCGACCCCGAGCACCGCGTCGATCTTCGTCGGTCCCACGCCCGTTCCTGTTGAAGCGCCCCCGGCCGTTGAACTGGAGGAGGTGACGTAGGGATAGGTGCCGAAGTCCACATCCAAATGTGTTCCTTGCGCCCCTTCGAACAACACGGTCTTCCCTCCGTCGATCATTTTGTTCACGATCATGCCGGCATCGACGATATGGCTCTTCAGCCGATCGGCATAGCCCATATACTGTTTGAACACGTTGTCGACTTCGAACCGTTCGAGCTTATACAGTTGCTCGAGAAACCAATTGATCTCGACGACATTTTCTTCGAGTTTGGTGCGAAACGCTTTCGGGTTGAGCAGATCTCCCATCCGGATCCCGATCCGCGACATTTTGTCGGCGTACGACGGGCCGATCCCCCGTCCAGTCGTGCCGATTCTGCGAGAACCCTTCGACTGTTCAGCCGCTTTGTCGATGGCCTTGTGATAGGGCAGGATGAGGTGGGCGCGCTGGCTCACGATGAAATTCTTCCCGATCTTCACGCCTTGGGTCTGGAGATGGTCCAGCTCCTCGATCAACGAAGCCGGGTCCACGACAACCCCGTTCCCAATCACGCAGAGCGTCCCGCGATAGAGGATGCCCGACGGGATGAGGTGAAACACGAAGGTGCCCCGTTCATTGATCACGGTGTGTCCCGCATTGGACCCGCCTTGATAGCGGACCACCGCATCGACGTCGCTGGCTAAGATATCGACGATCTTGCCCTTGCCTTCGTCGCCCCACTGGGCCCCGATTACCACAAGATTTCCCATCGCGTGACATGCTCCCAAAAAATCGCCCTGGCGTGACTCATGGCCAGGGCTGGAGCGTCATGGTAGGGACGCTCCTATAGTTTGTCAAGAAGTGTGGAAGGAAAACCCCACCGGTCTCTCACTCCGCACATCGGACGATATACATGCTCCTTCCAAGCTTGCTCGTCACCCTTAAGGGGAGCAGCCAGATTGTCCTTCACTGCGCGCGACATTCTCACCCGCCCAACCCCAAGCGCGCCAAGACGTGCTCTTCTCCCTAGCGAGCACAGTTTTATCGTGCACGTTCTGCGAGCAAGAAGGATGATCTGGCTGCTCCCGCTCCCGTTTTCTTGACTGTGTCGCGAGGGCCATGTTAGCATGCTCGTTGTTTCACAAGGATTTTCGCCTATTTCCAAGTCAACGATGTGGGGCTGTAGCGCAGTTGGGAGCGCGCGTGAATGGCATTCACGAGGTCGCCGGTTCAATCCCGGCCAGCTCCACCAACCTAAATCATGTAGGTTCCGTGAATCTCGACAGCCACACCTCATCACCGAATGACCATCGGCTCCTTCCGGTACACGCAATCCGTCTGGCTCACTAAACACGCATGCTTCAAATCGAGTCGGTCTATAAACAATATTCCACGAGGATTTTGCTTGAGGGTGCGACGGCGCATCTCCGCCCCGGTTCGCGGGTCGGTTTGGTAGGGCCGAATGGCGCGGGCAAGACCACCCTCTTTCGGATGATCCTTGAGGAGGAGTCCCCGGACAAGGGCAAGATCCGTAAGCGTCCTCGCCTTCGTATCGGCTATCTCCCGCAGGAACTCGAAACCATCACGGGCAAAACCGTGCTGGATGCCACTCACCGTGATCTTTACCCGGAGCACGAAGCCGAACGGATTCTCATGGGGTTGGGATTTTCTGAGATTGACTTCAGCCGTGAGATCGAAAAGTTGTCCGGCGGCTATCGGATGCGCGTGGCCTTGGCGCACCTACTGTTAACCAACCCTGACGTCCTCATGCTCGATGAACCGACCAACCATTTGGACAAGCCGACGCAACGCTGGTTTGAACACTTCCTGTTGAACTCGGAGATGACGCTGTTGATCATCAGCCACGACACGGCGTTTCTCGATCGCGTCGTTACCCATGTCTGGGATCTCCGACACCATAAGATCGAAGAGTACCGCGGTAACTATACTTTGTTCCGAAAGGTTCGAGCAGAACGGGATGCTCAGCGCGAGGCGGCCGCCGGGCGCCAGGCAAAAGAGGTTGCGCGAGTCCAGACATTTGTGGATCGATTCCGCTATCAGGCGAACAAAGCCAGTCAGGTCCAATCGCGCATCAAGCAGCTTGAAAAGGTCAAGATGATCGAAATCAAGCGCGATCCCAAGCGGGTGAAGTTCAAATTTCCCCTCCCTGCGGCAAGCGGCCGTCAGGTGTTAGAGCTCCAGGGTGTCGCAAAACGCTATGGCGAAAAAGTCGTGTATGAACGAGTCGATTGTTCGGTCGAACGCGGCCAGCGCGTGGCCCTGGTCGGAGAAAACGGCGCCGGGAAAAGCACACTGCTCAAGATGCTGGCCGGCGTATTGGCCTTCGACAAAGGCACCAGAACGGTCGGCCACGGTGTCACCCTGCATTACTTCGCCCAGCACCAGGCAGAAACCCTGAACCCTGAACAGACCATCCTCGATTCACTTTCTGAGATCTCCAGCCAGGCGGAGACGAACTTCCTCCGCGGGATTGCCGGCGCGTTCCTGTTCACCGGGGACGATCAAAAAAAACCGATCAAGGCGTTGAGCGGGGGAGAACGTAATCGTGTCGCACTCGCGAGGATGTTGGTCGAACCGGCCAACACGCTGTTGCTGGACGAACCCACAAACCATCTCGACCCGGCCTCAGTTGATATGCTCACCGATGCGCTCTCGGATTTCCCCGGTACGATTATCTTCATTTCCCACGATCCCACCTTCCTGACCCGAGTCTGCACGCGCGTCATTGAAATCGAAGAGGGCAAGGCCCGCAGCTTCTCCGGCGACTACGAGTATTACTTGTGGAAGAAAGCACAGGAAATCGAGTCCATCAAGGAGTCGAGTGACGACCTGAAGGGAACGGATCGCGGGAAGGCTGTTGCGCCGACCAAGGCGATGGCGTCTCAGGCTCCAGCCAAGTCCTCAGCGGGAAATCGCCGTGATTTGAACAAGACTCAGGCTCGACTGGAAAAGCAGGTCGCACGGGCCGAAGCGGAGATCGCCGAATACGAAACAAAAATCAAGACACGGGATCTCGAACTGGCCGACCCCGCGCTCTACAAAGATGAATCCACCAAGTGGAGCGTGCTCCAGGTGGAATACGACGGCTGGAAAAAGGACCTCGCGCGGCTCACCGCTCGCTGGGAAACGCTCTCGGCTGAACTGGACGACGTCAAACAAAAACTGACGACATTCGCGTAGAAGGCAACGCGAGAAAAGCGAGACTCGCGGGACGGACAGGTTGAATAGTTTGTTTTGTTTATTTGGTTCATTTTGTTCAACCAAACAAACAAGACACACGAAATAACGGTCTTTTAAACTGTCTGCTACGTGGAGGATTTGACGGTTTCTTCGAGATAGTAGTACAGCCAGCGGTTCTTCTCTTTCGTGACCAGCTCGTCCCAGACCACGCCGATCAGAAACCCCTTCTCCCACGGCTTCACCCAGGCGACTTTCCCGTCGAGCCGTTCCATCTGCTCCGCACGATCCGAATCGAGAAACGCCAGCGACACGGTTACCGGCTGGGCCATTGCCAGCTTCTCTCTCGTGTGCAACCCTGCGCCGACTTTATTCACGTTGTCCAATACGGCCGTAATCGCTTTGCCTCCACTCTTGGGTGAAATCAGCGCAGAACCGACCAGGGTCGCCCGAACAAACTTGCGACGTTCATTCGTGACGGCTATCGAGTCAACCGATTTCGGACCCTGCCGCTTCATGCATCTAAGTATAACCGATTAGAAATCTTTGTCCACCACCCCATCCAGCCCCTAGGTATCCTTGGGCCGATAGTACCGGCGCCCCTTGAGCAAGTCCGGGAGGTGCTCTTGTTGTCCCTTTGCCTGGGGATCGTCATGGACATAGCGATATCCCTTCCCATACCCAAGCCCCTTCATCATCGAGGTCACGGCGTTTCGTAAATGAAGCGGAACCCCAAGACTTCCATGGGTTTTTGCATCTTCCATGGCTTCAAGCAGTCCGAGATAGGACGCATTATCCTTGTGTCTGGTCGCGAGATAGGTCGTCCCGTGGGCCAAGTTGATCTGCGCCTCGGGAAGCCCCACAAACTGTACGGCCTGAGCGACCGCCGTCGCAACTACCAGCCCCATCGGATCGGCATTTCCGATGTCCTCGGAGGCAAAAATGACCAGGCGCCGGGCGATAAATTTCGGGTCCTCCCCCCCTTCCAACATACGGGCAAGCCAGTACAGCGCACCGTCGGGATCGGAATCGCGCAAGCTTTTAATATAGGCGGAGATGATGTTGTAATGCTCTTCGCCTGATTTATCGTACCGGATCGATTTCTTCATCAGCGCGGCTTCCAGCGCCGTTCTATCGATCGAGCGAGTCCCGTCCGGCCCGGCCGGTTGCTGTGTGACTACAAAATCCAATGCTGTCAGGAGCGCCCTCGCATCTCCGTTGCCATAGGCAATCAATCGTTGCCTGGCATCGGGTGACAGGCAGGCATTCCATTTTCCCAACCCGATCGCAGGGTCCGCGAGCGCCCGATCCAGAATATGCCCCAGGGCCTCATCAGAAAGGGGGGTGAGCACAACGAGCAAGGAACGAGAGAGGAGCGGTGAGATTACCTCGAATGAAGGATTCTCGGTTGTCGCGCCGACCAGGATGATCGTCCCCCGCTCGACGTGAGGCAGAAACGCATCCTGCTGTGCCTTGTTGAACCGATGGATCTCATCGACAAAGAGGATGGTCCGTTGGCCGTTAATCGCCTGACGTTGCTCTGCAGACTTGATGATGGCCCGCAGTTCGGGAACACCCCCTGTGACCGCCGAGAAGGGCACGAACTGTGCTTTGGTGTGGCACGCGATGAGATGCGCCAACGTCGTCTTCCCCGAGCCTGGCGGCCCCCAGAAGATGACGGAGGAGAGTTGATCTGCTTCGATAGCTCGCCGCAATGGCCGATCCGGCGCGGCAATGTCCTCCTGCCCGACGAAGTCTGCAAACTCTCGTGGCCGCAGACGCTCGGCCAGCGGAGCTTCAACAGATTTCCCTCCCTCCGGAGTCCCGAACAAATCGGGAGCCTGATCGCGAGAAGTGGTCATGCAGGTCCTCAGTAGTTTGGGGAATTCTATACGCCTCCTCTCATCAGAGCAAACCAGCATCGCCCAGCTCTTGACGCTGCCGACAGCCGATGCTACGAAGGTCGTGCATCCTGGAGCGCATATGAAGGCTCACATCAACGGCATTACCATCGCCTACAGCGACCAAGGCACTGGTCTCCCCATCGTCTTTCTCCATGCCTTTCCCCTGAACCGGACCATGTGGGCGACGCAAGCGCACGCGCTCTCTTCGCAGTTCCGGATCATCACGATTGACCTGCGAGGGCACGGCGAATCCGACGCGCCGTTGTGGCGTTATACGTTCGACCAATCAGCGGACGATGTGAGAGCGCTGCTGGACCATCTCGCCATCCAGCAGACCATGTTCGTGGGACTCTCGATGGG
>CAZVEZ010000094.1:0-9394 GCA_964626135.1 uncultured Nitrospira sp. | reverse complement strand
GTGATCGATTTTTGGGACAGTTTCATACGAATGGTGTCCGCCTTGGCCCTCGTGCTTGCGCTCATAGGCGGGCTCGTTCTCCTGGTTCGTCGATTCGCCGGCGCGCGGTTGTCCGTTCCTGGATCTACGCACATCGTCCAGGTGCTCGGCAGCGGATATATCGGACCGCGCAAGACGATTTCTCTGGTGTCGGTCGCGGGAGAGTTTCTCATTGTCGGCATGACGCCGACGGAATTGGTGCCGCTCGGCCAGATCACGGATCGGGAACGAGTCCAGAAATTTTTGAACGTCGCGTCGTCCGGCCGATCAGCCGTGCCCGGCAAGCCCGCGGAGACCGGAGGTAGCCATGCCGGCTGATGCGCGCATCGGGCCATCGCTGGCGTCTCCCGCGCGACAACCAGGTTACACCGCCTGTCTCTTGCTCGTGATGCTGGGCTGCCTGCTGTTCGGTATGACACAGGATGCCATCGGCGCAGCTAACCCGTCTGTCACGATCGATCTTGGCCAGACGGGTCCCAAACAAACCGCCGTCGTCCTCCAAATTCTCGCGCTGCTGACGGTGCTTTCCCTGGCGCCGGCCTTCTTCATCATGGTCACGTCCTTCACGAGGGTCGTGATTGTACTCTCATTCCTCCGCCAAGCCATGGGAACGCCGCAGGTGCCGCCCAATCAGGTTCTCGTCAGTCTGGCCCTGTTCATTACAGTGTTTGTGATGGCTCCGGTCGGGCAGGCTGTTTATAGCCAGGCGGTGCAGCCCCTGCTTGCGGAACAGATTTCCTACGAGGAGGCCTGGACGAAAGGTGTCCAGCCGATTCGTTCCTTCATGCTGAAACAAGTGCGCGACAAAGATCTCGAACTCTTTATAGATCTCAGCAAGCTTCCTAAACCTGAAACGGTCGATCAGGTGCCTATCCATGTCGTGATTCCCTCATACATTCTGAGCGAATTACGAGTCGCCTTTCAGATCGGTTTTCTCATCTATATTCCGTTTCTGATCGTCGACATGGTGGTGGCCAGCATTTTGATGTCCATGGGAATGATGTTGCTGCCTCCGGCCGTCATTTCCCTGCCGTTCAAACTCATTCTCTTTGTGCTGGCCGATGGATGGAATTTGGTCGTCGGATCGCTGGTGAAAAGTTTTCAATGAGCGAGATCCGGGCATCGTGCGAAAGGGAGGAAAGAGCGAGATGACACCCGAAATGGTCACTGAATTAGGCCGCCAAGCCATCGAAACCACGCTGACCGTGGCGACGCCTATCCTTGGAATCGCCCTGGTTGTGGGGCTTACCGTCAGCGCTTTCCAGGCCATGACGCAATTGAACGAAGCGACGCTCACGTTTGTGCCGAAAGTGTTGGCCGTGTTCGTCGCCTGCGTCTTCTTTTTGCCTTGGATATTGAGCGTGCTGACGTCGTTTATGGCGAAAGTATTTCTGATGATCCCGCTCTATGGGCAGTGACGCGGCATCCATGCGATCACTCACGAGAGAACTATGAATACGGCGCCCGCGCTTCATCTTGTCCTGCCAGAGTTCCAGCCGTTTCTGGTCTTGGTGTCCCGTATCGGCGGCATCGTTGCGGCATTCCCGATGTTAGGCGGACGGACAGTTCCGGCCAAAATCAAGATTGCGCTGGTCGTGATGCTAGGCCTCGCGCTCTCGCCATTGATTCGACTTCCGCCGATGTCTCAAGACGCCCTCGAAATGACGGCTGGGCTGGCGAGCGAACTGCTCATCGGACTGGCGATCGGACTGGCAGTTCGATTGTTGTTCGGCGCGCTGGAAGTGGCCGGCGATCTGTTGGGAACCCAGATGGGCTTCAGCGCGATACAACTGGTGGATCCGATGACGAATCAGCAGTCGGCGGTGATCAGCGAGTATTTTCGCATTATCGCCTCGCTCGTGTTTCTCTCGATCAATGCGCACCTGGTCGTTGTGGCCGCCATTGTCACAAGCTACGACGCGATTCCACCGTTCGGGGCGGCGCTTTCCCCTGCGATCGGCGAAGAGATGATCGCGCTGTCCCGGCACATGTTTGTGATCGCGTTGCAGTTGGCGGCGCCGGTGCTTGTCGCGATCGTGCTCATCAATCTGTTGCTGGCCATGTTGGGGCGGGCGGTCACGCAGGTAAACGTCTTTATCTTGAGCTTTCCCATCACGATTATGGGGGGATTGCTGGTGTTAGGTCTGGCATTACCCTACACCGTCTCGCTGTTCGAACGGGAATTTACGGGATTGCACGACACGATTGATCGGCTGTTGAGGATCCTAGGCCATGGCTGAAGGCAACGACAACAAGACAGAACCGGCGAGTGAGAAAAAGAAAGCGGATGCCCGCAAGAAGGGCAATGTCGCGGTGAGTCGTGATGTGACGACCGCCGCTCTGCTGTGCGCAGGCATCGGCCTTCTCGCGCTGATGGCCGGTCCGGGCATGTATCAATTGACCGACCTGACCCGGTCGAGTCTCACGATGTCGTTTGACCGTGTGGTCCATGCCAGCCTGACGATCGACCATATTCATGCCCTGCTCATGGAGTACGGTCTGACGAGCCTGCTGCTCATGCTGCCGTTCATGGCAGGGTTGGCGCTGGTCGGCATCGGCGCCTCCCTCGCGCAGACCGGGTTCCTGTGGAAGGAGTCCTTTCCGTTCGACATCGGCCGTTTGAGCCCTATCAAGGGCTTCGGCCGTCTCTTTTCGCTCCGGTCGGTCTCGGAGCTGATCAAGGCCTTGCTCAAAATCGCGATCGTCGGCGGCATTGGCGCGTTGGTGCTTTGGCAGGACCTTCCACGGCTTCCCGAACTTGTCCACTACGACATGTGGGGATTCCTGACGGTGATGGGATGGCTGACGTTGAAGGTGGCGGCCGTGATCACCGGGGCGATCATCGTCGTTGCAGGGGCGGACTATGCGTATCAGCGGTACGAGTGGGAGCGTTCCCTGCGGATGACCCGTCAAGAGGTGAAAGAAGAACATCGCGACGCCGAAGGCGATCCGATGATCAAGAGCCGGGTGCGGACTGTTCAACGGGACATGATGCGAAAACGCATGATGGCGGCCGTGCCGACAGCGGATGTCGTCGTGACGAATCCGACACACCTTGCCGTCGCGCTCAAATACGACACGGCACACATGTCTGCGCCCATTGTCGTTGCGAAGGGCGCCGGTCATCTCGCGGAACGGATTCGCGCGGTGGCCAGACAGCACGGGGTTGCCGTCGTCGAGAACAAATTTGTGGCCCGGACACTCTACAAACTCGTCGACATCGGCAGGGAAGTTCCTGTCGATCTGTATCGCGCTGTGGCGGAGATTCTTGCGTTTGTGTTCCGCGCGCGTGGACTCACGTCTGAACAGGTCACCCGGTAAAGGGCCGTAGCGTATGGCGTCCGAAACCAAAACATTGTCTCCTTCGTCGTTCATCAAGCACCCGGACATTCTGGTGTCGCTGGGCGTCGTGGGCATCATTATGCTGATGATCCTGCCGCTTCCACGGTTTTTCCTGGACCTCCTGCTGGCCTTCAATATTACGGTGTCGGTGATCATCGTACTCGTCGGACTGCAAGTGCGTCGTCCGATCGAGTTCTCGGCCTTTCCCTCCATCCTCCTCATCGTGACGTTGTTCCGCCTGTCGCTCAACATTGCGTCGACGCGCCTGATCCTGCTGCACGGGAATGAAGGCGCCGGCGCGGCGGGAGAAGTGATTCGAGCCTTCGGCAATTTCGTCGTGGGTGGAAACTACACGGTCGGCCTCGTCGTATTCTCGATCCTGGTCGTCATCAACTTCGTCGTCGTGACAAAAGGCGCCGGCCGGGTTGCGGAAGTGGCGGCCCGGTTCACCTTGGACGCAATGCCCGGCAAACAGATGAGCATCGACGCCGATTTGAATGCCGGTCTGATCAACGAGACGGAAGCGAGGCGGCGGCGGCGAGAGATCTCGGAGGAAGCCGATTTCTACGGCTCGATGGACGGGGCCAGTAAGTTTGTGCGGGGCGATGCCATTGCGGCGATCATCATTGTTCTCGTCAACATCATCGGCGGGCTCACGATCGGAGTGTTGCAACAAGGCATGAGCCCGGGTTTGGCCGCGCAGACGTACACGCTGTTGACGGTTGGAGAAGGATTGGTCGCGCAGATTCCCGCGCTGTTTATCTCCACGGCCGCCGGCATTGTGGTGACCCGCGCGGCAGCGGATGCCGACCTCGGACACGAGATCACAGGGCAGATGTTGCTTTCACCCAAAGCCGTCGGCACGGCGGCGGGGATTCTGTTGGTGCTCGGACTCGTTCCCGGATTGCCTCATCTGGCGTTTCTCGGGTTGGGCGCTGCCGCCGCCTGGCTCGCCTATCGATTGTCGCAGGAGGCGAAGGCGCCCTCCGAACCGGCGCCGGTTTCCACGACGCCGCAAGCTGACAATGCGACCCCTCAATTGGCTCCGCTCGATCTGATGGAAGTACAGGTCGGCTATGGACTCATCGGGTTGGTGGAAGGCAAACACGGGACTGCGCTGCTCGATCGGATCAAGGGGCTCAGGAAACAATTTGCGGATTCGATGGGATTTCTCCTGCCGCCCATTCATATTCGAGACAACCTTCAACTGCGCCCCAACGAGTATGCGGTCATGCTCAAAGGCGTGGAGTTGACGAAGGCCGACGTATTGCCGTCGCACGTGTTGGCGATCGATCCGGGAACCGCTCAGCGCGGCCTCATCCATGGTGTAGCCACAAAGGAGCCGGCATTCGGATTGCCGGCGCTGTGGGTGCCTGAGTCCACGCGCGAGCAAGCGCAATTGGCCGGCTATACCGTCGTGGATGCCAGTTCGGCCATTGCCACACATTTGTCCGAGATCATTAAACGTCATGGGCATGAATTGTTGGGCCGGCAGGAAGTGCAATCGCTGCTCGACGAACTGGCGAATGTCCACCCCAAACTGGTTGAGGAACTGATTCCCGCTCTCCTGCCGCTCGGAACGGTTGTTCGTGTCCTCGGCAACTTGCTGCATGAGGGCATTCCGATCCGTGACCTCCGGTCGATCGTTGAAGCCCTGGCCGATCACGCAGGGACGACTAAAGATCCTGACCTGCTCACGGAAATGGCGCGGCAGGCGTTAGGACGGACGATTACGCGTCAGTACCAAGCTCCGGACGGCACATTACCCGTGATCACACTTGATCCGAGGCTTGATCGATCTTTGAGCGAACAGGCTGCGGCTGTTCCTCAAGGGGGTATGCTGAACCTGGATCCCGGTCTCTCTCATACCTTGCTGGCGACGATGAAACAGACGGTGGAACGTGTCGCCGCTCGCGGTCATCAGCCTGTCCTGCTCTGTTCTCCGGCGCTCCGCCGCCATATTCGTCGATTGACCGATCGGATACTGCATGCCGTGCCGGTGGTGGGATTCAATGAACTCGACTCGATGGTCCGGCTTCAGTCGTTGGATACCATCAGGCTGGACGGAGACGCGCTTCTACCTTGAGGTGAACGATGAAGATGAAAGTCTTTCATGCCGATACAATGCACGATGCCATCCGCGCCATCAAGGAAGAGTTGGGGCCGGATGCCCTGATTCTCTCCACGAAGCGGGTGCGGCGGGGAAGTTTGCCGTTCTCGATGTTCGGGCGGCCGCTTTTGGAGGTGACCGCTGCGACGGATTCGATCGCCGAGCAGGCGGTGTCCGATCATCAGACGACGCATCGGATCGCACAGGCTGAGTCCCTCCCTGTCGAGAATCAACAAGAGCGCCCTCCTGCGTTTCAGGACACGTTGAGCGCATTGCTTCACTACAAGAAGCATACGCCATCAGAGTCCGGGGAACCGAACGTTCGAGTTTCACAGCCGGCCGCGAAGCCGGAGCCGAGATCGACTTCACAGGGGCGCTTTCGCCATCTCAAAAACGAACTCCTCGACCTGCAGCAACTCCTCACGTCCTCGTTGCCCGATGAGTCGCAGGCGGCAGGATCCGGTTTCCCTGCGCCGCTGGCGCGCGCCTGCCGTCTTCTGGTTGCACAGGGGCTACGCCCTTCAACGGCCGAACGTCTCTGCCTCACGCTTCGGCGGGATCTCTCACCGGAGGCGCTCCAGTCGGATCGCGAGATTCAGGAGGCCCTGCATCGTCTTTGCAGGGAGCAGATTCGTGTGAGCGGACCCCTGCTGGATGCGGGGAAGGATTACACGGTCGCTCTGTTTGCCGGACCGAGCGGAGCAGGTAAGACCACGACCATTGCGAAGCTCGCGGCCCACTATCGCCTTCAAGAAGGCAGATCGGTGACGCTGATTACGCTCGATACCTGCCGTCTGGCCGCCGTCGAACATCTCCGCATGTATGCGAAGGCTCTGGGAGTGCCTCTCGAAACGGCTCAGCGCGCGGCTGATGTGGTCGAAGGCATTCGCCGTCACCGCCAAGCCAGCCTGATTTTGATCGATACACCGGGGTTCGATTCCCATGAGACGGCGCAACTCATGGACCTTGGACAACTCAAAGACCGATGCGGATCGCTCGACACACATCTGGTCTTGCCCGCTACCACGCGGCTGCCGGATCTCCGCCGCGCTATGACGCGGTACGGCGCCTGCGCTCCGTCTCGTCTGCTCTTTACCAAACTGGACGAGACCGAGGAATACGGCAACCTCTTCGAACTGGCGTATCAGACGACCTTGCCCCTGTCGTACTGGAGCAATGGCCAGCGGGTACCGGAAGATATCGAGCCGGCGGATTCGGGGCGATTGGCGGATCTGTTACTCGACAGGGGCTCAGCCCGGTTTACACCATCAGGCCTCTCGTCATCCATCGGACGCGACTCGGCTGTGTCCATGGACGGAACGACGCCACAACACGCGTAGTAGGGAGACTCCGTATGAAGAACATGTTCAACGAACAGGAGCCAGCAGTGCCGGCGATGGATCACAGGAACCCATGCACTCGCGTCATTACCGTGACCAGCGGGAAGGGCGGGGTGGGGAAAACGAATGTCGTCGCCAATCTTGCTGTGGAGTTGGCGCGAGCCGGGAAGCGCGTGCTGGCGCTGGACGCGGACTTGGGATTGGGCAATATCGATGTGCTCTTGGGCTTGGTGCCCCGGTTTACGTTAGAGCATGTGCTGCGCGGAACGCACAGGCTGTCCGATATCATTCTCCAAGGTCCCGCCGGAATCCAGGTGCTGCCCGCAGGCTCCGGCCTTCCTTACCTCACCTCCATGACCGACTCGCAGCAACTGATATTACAGACTGAATTGGAACATATTGCCGACACGGCCGACGTGCTGTTGATCGATACTGGAACCGGCGTGTCGCCCAATGTCACCTATTTTGCCTCGGCCGCCCAAGAGACGATCGTTGTCATCTCACCGGAGCCGACATCCCTGACCGACGCCTACGCGTTGATGAAGGTGTTATGCAGGCAACATCGTGAACACCGATTCAAGGTGCTGGTCAATATGGTGAAAAGTCAACGTGACGCGACTCAGACATTCCGCAAGCTTGACATGGCAGCGGAGCGTTTTTTGAACATCCGGCTTGAGTATCTGGGATTCATTCCTCTCGACGATTACCTGCCGATGGCCGTCATCGAACAGAAAGCCGTGACCGAGCGCTTTCCCGCTTCACCGGCCAGTCGCGCCTTTGTCCAGTTGGCGACAAGGGTCGCGGAGTGGCCCGATCCTCAATTGCCGAAGAGTACCGTGCAGTTTCTGTGGCAGCAATTGATCCCCATGTCGTAAGGACCGCAGTCTTGAGGGGGGAATGCACAAAGATGATGAGTAATACAGCGACGCAGCATAAACAACGGACAGGCTCAGAGTCCGGCGCACAACGCGAGCTGATCATCAAAGAGTTCGCGCATGTGGTGAAGGCAATGGCCTATCGGTTGGCCTACCGCCTTCCTGCCTATATGGATGCGGAAGATCTGGTGTCGGTCGGCATCATCGGACTGATGGACGCGATGGATAAGTACGACCCAAGTCGTGAAGCGAAATTCAAGACCTATGCGGAGTTTCGTATTCGGGGCGCCATGTTGGACGAAATTCGATCCATGGATTGGATTCCTCGATCGGTGCATGAGCGCGTCACAGTACTCCAGCGGGTGCATACCAAACTGTTGAACAGACTCGGCCGTCCTCCGACAGATGAGGAAGTCGCGGCAGAGATGAATCTGTCTCCAGCCGAATTGGACGATTTCCTTGTCCGGTCTCGCGGCGCCGTCTTGGTCAGCTTGGACGACATCAACCTGCGTGAGCCGGACGGGCCCAAAATTCTCGATATGCTTGCCGACACACATCATCCCGATCCCCTGGCCATCATCCTCGATGATCAGGAGCGCGAGCGTGTCGCCGATGCGATTCAACAATTGCCGGAAAAAGAACGACTCGTGCTCACCATGTATTACTATGAAGAATTGACGATGAAGGAAATCGGGAAAATTTTTAACGTCACGGAGTCCCGTGTGTGTCAGATCCATACCAAAGCGGTTCTTCATCTCAAAGGGAAGCTCGAAGCGCTGCAATAAGCCGCGTGAGATTATGCCTTGCTCCGGGCGCAGTCCTGCGCCGGGGGCGAAGCAGCAAGCCTATTCACAGTTCATTTCACATCGCTGATGCCGGTTTCTGTGTGTTTATCTCCGCTCAAGTCTGACCTGAAACCAACCGACACACTCTCTAATCGGCACTCCATCGATCGGTTACTGGAACTCATGATGATCAAGGCGCTGGGTCTATCTGCATACAGTAACCCTGAGATGTCTTCCCTGGATGGCGCGGCTGCAGGCACGGGACTTCTTGGTATCGCCGCGTCTCCTTTGATGGCATTCATTGCGGCCTGTCTCATCGGTCTCTTCGCTCTTGGAGGCTGGTGGTTGAAGAGCTGGTATCCGACTTCCGGATTTCGTCGAAAAAGGTCCGTCAAGAAATCCAGCGAGCGTGTATCAGCCTATGACCACCTGACAGGCTTGCCCACCAGGCGATTGTTCGTGACACTGCTGGAACAATCGATCGGTCGCGCGGCAAAAATCGGCCGGCCCGTCGCGCTGCTCGTGGTGGAGTTAGAGCACTTCCGGATGGTGGCAGAGAATCAGGGCCAAGCAAACGGTAATGTTCTCGTGCGCGTTCAAGCCGCCAGGGTCAAGGGTGTCTTACGTTCGACGGAGACAGTTGCGCGGCTGGCGCAGGATCAACTCGCGATGATTCTCGACAATTTCACCTCCATCCAGGATGTGTCCGCCATTGCGGAAAGATTGCAAGCGACGGTGGGGCTTCCTCTCATCTTGGATGGACAGGAGTTGTTCCTGACGTGCCGCATTGGCGTGGCATTGTACCCGCAAGATGCCTCGGAGCATGAGGGGTTGATCAAACAGGCCATGTGGGCGGTGAAGACGGCGAAGTCCGAGGGGCAGGCCATTCAGTTTGCCTCACCC
>CAZVEZ010000093.1:0-9507 GCA_964626135.1 uncultured Nitrospira sp. | reverse complement strand
CGGGCTTGACCCGCAAACTATACCTTGACCAGTATCAAAACGGGATCAAAACCGACTGAGCGGATATAAACGAAGTGTAAAGAAGGGAGCGCGCGGTCATTCCGTCCGGAGCCGATATCCAACGCCTAACTCCGTCACCAGATACCGTGGATGGGCCGGGTTGTTCTCCAGTTTGTTTCGCAACTGACGCATGTACACTCGCAGATAATGTCCTTCCTCCACGTGCAGTGGACCCCACACTTCCTTCAGTAGCTGACGGTGAGTCATCACCCTGCCAGCATACCGGATCAGCGTTGTGAGCAGTTTGTATTCGATCGGCGTGAGGTGAATTTCCTTCGCCGACACAAACACCTGTCGCCGCCCGAGATCTACTTTCAGATCACCGAGGGTAAACACCGACTCGGTCGGTTCTCCTGGGGGTCCGGCGACATGGCGAAGCGCGGCACGCATCCGCGCAAGCAGCTCGTTAACCCCAAACGGCTTGGTAACATAATCGTCGGCCCCCAGATCAAGCGCGGCGACCTTCGCCTGTTCTTGCTCGCGCGCCGACAGCACGAGGATCGGGATGGCGGACCACTCACGGACTTGCCGAATCACCTCGGTCCCATCCACATCGGGAAGGCCCAGATCGAGCAAGATGATGTCTGGATTTCTTGCCTTCGCCTGCGCAAGCCCATCTGCTCCAGTGGTTGCTTCATAGAGCCGGTAGCCGTGGACGGGTAAGGAGGTCCGAAGAAACCTCCTGATTTCCGCTTCATCTTCGATGAGGAGGACGATCGCTTCGTGAATGGCCATGATGGGCACGATCCTTTCATCCCTTTACACGAGCGGATGGCGCTCGGTCTTTTCCGGCTCGATCGTCGGTTGAGCCTGTTCGATCGGAAGCGTGAACCGGAATAGGGCGCCGCCGCCGGGACGCCTTTCAGCCCAAATCTTTCCGCCGTGGGCCTCGATGATCCCACGGCAAATGGTCAGACCGAGGCCCACTCCGCCCTCGCGGGCCGAACCGGCCCGATAGAACTTGCCGAAGATCAGCTGTTCATCGCCCGATGGAATCCCGGGCCCTCGATCGGCGATCTCAAAAGCCAGCTCGTGATCAGAGCCCGTCGCCGACAGCTCAATGGCCGTGGAAGGAGGGGCAAACTTCAGGGCATTCTCAAGCAGGTTGATCAGGGCTTGTTCCATCAAGACGCCATCCACGAGCACGAGAGGCAGATCTGGGTGGAAATTGGCATGTACGTGATGTCCGCTCAATCGACTCTCCAAATGTGTCAAGGCCGCGCCGACAATCTCCTCGAACGGATGCCATTCTTTTTGCAATTGAACTGTGCCTGATTCTAACCTCGTCATGTCCAATAAATTTCGGACCAGCCGATCCAGTCGATACGCCTCATTATAGATAGACTTCACCAATTCGTGACGCGCTGCGGGGGCAAGTTCGTCTTTCTCTTCAAGGAGACCGCTGGCGGCTCCGGTAATTGTCGCCAGGGGAGTCCGGAGATCATGGGACACAGAACTGAGGATGGCATTGCGCATCCGCTCCGTCTCCACCGAGACATGCGCCTGCTGCGCTTCGTCGGCCAAGCGGGCACGTTCCAATGCCAGGGCGATTTGGTTGCTCAAAATTTCAAGGAGATGCAGTTGCTCCGTATCCAGAAAACGCGTCGCAAGGACGGGACGGACCGCCAACACGCCGACAGGACCTTTTGATCCAACCAATGGCAAATACAACGCACTGGCGCCAGGCAATGAGTCGCTTCCCAGGCCTGCCCGTTCACCATGATCGAAGACCCATTGCACCACTCCCGACTCTTTTGGATCCAATTCGAAGAACAGTTGCTCGTCAAGTTGAAGGACCAGCCGCTTGTTGAGATCAGACACGAACACAGCTGCCTGGCTATCGAACACCTCTCGAACGTGTTTCACAGCCAGTTGTGTGAGGGTGGCCAACCCACGGTGAGTGGCCAGGTCACGGCTCAGGGCATAGAGGACCGCCGTACGACGTTCCTGATGACGAGCCAGATCAGCTTGTTGCTTCGTACGGACAGCCAGTCCACTGATCGTCAGCGCAACAACCAACATGACGGTAAAGGTGAGGAGATATTCAATGTCCGAGACCGCAAAGGAGAAGAAAGGAGGGACATAGAAGAAGTCGAACGCAACGACACTCAGGACTGATGCGAGTACCGATGGTCCTCGTCCATAACGGATGGCCACGAACACCACTCCCATCAAGTACACCATGATGAGACTGGCGACGCTAAAATACGGGAACATCAGCCATGCGAGTCCGGTCGAGAGCATGACACCCACCACGCCAAGCCCATAGGATGACCACGTACTGTTCCGTTTCATTGCCTGACTCGCCAACGGGCGGCTTTCACCGGCTTCGCCAGTGATCACATAAATGTCCGTTTCCCCGCTCTGTTGCACAAGATCAGCCACTACCGAACCGAACACCACCTCCTTCCATCGTGCCCGCACCGGCTTCCCAACGATGATCTTCGCCACGTTTCTCATGCGGGCATAGGTCAACAGTTCCTGCACGACATTGGCTCCGCTCAGCACCACCGTCTCGGCGCCAAGCATTTCAGCGAGTCGAAGCGTCTGGTTCACCCGGTCGCGGTCGGCTTGTGGCATACGCAGATGCCTGGGAATCTGAACGTACACAGCGATCCATTTCGCATGGAGGCCCGTCGCCATGGTTCTGGCAGCCCTCACCAAGCGAGGCCCCCTGGGCTTCATATTCACACACACCATGATGGTTTCGGCGGTAGGCCACGTGCGGACCACGGCATGGTCGCGGCGGTACACCTCCATCTGCTGGTCGACCCGCTCCGCCGTCCGACGTAAGGCCAATTCCCGCAAAGCAATCAGATTTCCCTTGCGGAAGAAATTGTGGAGCGCCTGTTGCGCTTGCTCAGGCATGTAGACCTTGCCATCTTTGAGGCGTTGAAGGAGGTCGTCGGGGGGAAGATCGATCAGCTCGACATCATCGGCCTGTTCGAGCACCGAGTCCGGCACCGTTTCACTCACTCGAACACTGGTAATCTGAGCCACCACGTCGTTCAGGCTTTCCATGTGTTGTACGTTGACAGTCGTATAGACGTTGATGCTCGCCTTCAAAAGCTCCATGACGTCTTGCCATCGCTTCGGATGCCTAGAGCCTGTGGCATTGGTGTGGGCCAGCTCATCCATCAGGATGAGCTGCGGGCGCCGGGCGAGTGCCGCATCGAGGTCGAACTCTCTGAACGTGGCGCCTCGATGTTCAACCTGTCGCGCGGGAAGGATTTCCAGTCCTATGAGAAGCGCTTCCGTCTCTACACGACCATGCGTTTCTATCCACCCGATTATCACATCGACCCCGTCACTCCGTTGCTCGTGCGCAGCCTGCAACATCGCATAGGTTTTCCCTACGCCTGCCGTGGCGCCGAAAAAGACTTTGAGCTTGCCGCGCGACTGCTTGATCTCTTCAGCCTCCACGCGCCTGAGCAAAACGTCCGGATCAGGTCGTCGTTCTTCCATCAGATGTGTGCGATCGGTAACAAGGAGTGCAGTGCATATTGAAACGTGCGTATCAGTGTAGAAGAGATGCCAAAATCGGTCAACGAGCGCTGATGCCGCGTTAGGACAACCCTGTCGGACAACTCCCGAATCATTTCGAGGTTAGAAAAGTGTCGGACGTGCCGTCGAACAATGTTCGTGTCGTATCAGCCATGAATCCCCTTCCTTTCTGAAGATGGCGGTGCAGAGACCTTGTGAAAGACGTTGAAGCACCCCGCTTCTCATGACTTTGTATTCATACTCATAGGTTGCCCATCCGAATGTCCCTGCAACGCTAGCCTTGATGTTCATGACCCTGGATAAATACCGATGGGTTCGCCAAGCTTAATCTGTTCCAACACCTCGGCGAGGTACTTTTTGTGGTCCTTAACCGTTTCTGATTTCCCATTTTTTATTCCTGCATAATCTTGCGCGTTGAACCGGAGAATGGATACGGAGTCTTTCGTTTCGGAGAATTGTGACTCAGCATTTGCAACATTGTTGAGTGTTGTGATGATAAAGCCTGCTTCTTGGGTTATCGCATCTCTCTTTGCATGTTCTTTGGACGTGGTATCGTCTTTGCCTGTGCACCCCTGAATGAGAATCAGTGTGAGAAGAAAGGCCATCGTTCCGATATGTCTGTTCATATCAACCCCTCCTGGTCGCTTGCCCATGAAATCAAGGTCCGTATTTCCCCATGATTTGGAGGAAGGTGTTTCTCCAAAAGCATTTTTTAGGGATATAGTCCCCTCTTTGATCACTTCCGCTCTACTCGGGATTTCCTCTTTGTCATGAGCCACAACAGAAGGGATGGAAAGAAAATGACGAGCAGGAAGGAGACGACAGCTACGATCCAGTCCATTGCGTGTCTCCCCTCTGAGTTGATGGGTAGAATAGTCCTTTACTTCACGGTATCCAGAGCAAGATTCAGGATCAGCACATTCACCCGAGGTTCTCCGAGAATCCCAAACTGACGTCCTTCCGTATGCAGAGAGACAAGTTGGCGAACCATGGCTTCTTCCATCCCTCGGGAACGCGCGACTCGTCTCACTTGGTATGCCGCAGACGCGGGACTGATATGCGGATCGAGACCGCTCCCTGATGCGGTGACCAAATCCACTGGAAGGAGAAGAGGATTGTCGGGGTCGGCCGTCTTCAGCGCATCGATGCGACCCTGTACAGCTTTTATCAGCGCGTCATTGGTCGGGCCCAGATTGGACCCTGACGAGGCGGCGGCGTTGTAGGGGAACGGTGCCGTGGCGGAGAGGCGGCCCCAGAAATATTTCGGCGCGTCGAACGGTTGGCCGATCAACGATGATCCGACCGGCTTGTCGTCGAGGAGGATCAGACTTCCGTTGGCTTGCCGTGGAAACAGCACCTGAGCGACACCTGTGACCACGAGCGGGTACAGGAGGCCGGTGATCAGGGTCAGGGCGGCAAGTGATACCAAAGCCGGGCGAAGTCGGGTCCGCATGTAGGCCTCCTCAGACTAAGCGCAGGGCTACAAGTAATAGATCGATGAGCTTGATTCCAACGAATGGAACAATGATCCCTCCCAACCCGTAGACCAGGAGATGCCGGCTTAGCAGCCGCGCGGCGCCGATCGGTTGAAACTTGACTCCTCTCAAGGCGAGCGGAATGAGTGCCATAATGACCAGCGCGTTGAAGATCACCGCCGACAACACGGCACTGGCTGGCGTCGCCAGTCCCATAATATTGAGCACGCTGAGCGCGGGATAGGTCGAGGCGAACGCCGCGGGAATGATCGCGAAATACTTCGCGACATCATTGGCAATACTGAACGTCATGAGCGCGCCGCGGGTCATCAAGAGTTGCTTGCCGATTTCCACGATCTCAATAAGCTTGGTCGGGTTGGAATCCAGATCGACCAGATTACCGGCCTCCTTCGCGGCTTGCGTGCCGGTGTTCATGGCCACCGCGACATCAGCCTGGGCGAGGGCCGGTGCGTCGTTTGTGCCATCCCCTGTCATCGCCACGAGCCTGCCGCCGGCCTGCATCTCTCGAATCAGCTTGAGCTTAGCTTCCGGCGTGGCCTGCGCCAGGAAGTCGTCCACACCGGCTTCAGCCGCCACGGCTGCCGCAGTCTGTGGATTATCACCGGTGATCATCACCGTCTTGATGCCCATGCGTCGCAATTCGGCAAACCGCTCTTTGATCCCACCCTTGACGATATCTTTCAGGTAGATCACGCCCAGCACCTGTGGCCCCTCCGCCACGACCAACGGCGTGCCTCCCTGCTTCGCAATCGTTTCCACCTGTAAGCGGACCGCTTGAGAAAAATGTCCACCTCGTTCCGTCACATAGGCGCCGATCGCACCATCAGATCCCTTGCGTATTTCCCGCCCGTTCAAATTGACGCCGCTCATGCTGGTTTGCGCCGTAAAGGGCATGAATGTCGCGCCTAACTCGTGAAGGTCGCGCGCACGCAATCCATATTGTTCCTTGGCCAGAACCACGATGCTGCGTCCTTCCGGCGTCTCGTCCGCCAACGACGAAAGCTGAGCTGCATCGGCCAGTGCCTGATCGCTCACCCCGTCAGCCGGGAAGAACGCGGTTGCCTGACGATTGCCCAGCGTGATGGTGCCTGTCTTATCGAGCAGGAGCACATCCACGTCGCCCGCCGCTTCGACCGCCTTCCCCGACATGGCAATGACATTGGCCTGCACCATGCGATCCATCCCCGCAATGCCGATGGCGGAGAGCAACCCTCCGATCGTCGTCGGAATCAGACACACCAACAGTGCAACTAAGACCGTCACCGTGACAGGGGCTCCCTGGCCTGCTGACTGCACACTGTAGAGGGAAAAGGGGAGCAACGTGGCAGTCGCCAAGAGGAAGATGACCGTGAGTGCCGCCAGCAGAATGTTGAGGGCGATCTCATTCGGCGTCTTTTGGCGCTTGGCTCCCTCGACCATTGCAATCATTCTGTCAAGAAATGTCTCGCCAGGGTTCGCTGTGACCCGTATGACCAGCCAATCCGACAGGACACGTGTTCCACCTGTCACAGCGCTGCGATCGCCGCTCTCTCGAATAACGGGAGCGCTTTCGCCGGTGATGGCACTTTCGTTCACCGAAGCGATGCCTTGGATCACCTCTCCATCGCAAGGGATAAAATCGCCAGCCTCCGCCAAGACCACGTCTCCCCGCGTCAAGGCGCTCGCCGGAACAATGGAGGATGGGGCACTGAGATACTGGTCGCCGGATTCAGGCTGGCCCAGTTTCTTCGCGTTCATTTCACGTCGGGAACTACGGAGCGATTCCGCCTGTGCCTTTCCGCGCCCTTCCGCCATCGCTTCGGCAAAATTCGCGAACAACACGGTGAACCAGAGCCAGAGAGAAACGGCAAGGATAAACCAGACAGGCGCTTCACCTGTTCCGAACAGCGCCTGACATAATAGGATTGTGGTCAGCACACTCCCGACCAAGACCACGAACATGACCGGATTGCGAATTTGGAGGCGCGGATCAAGCTTACGGAAGGATTCCAGCAGCGCCTGTCGGACAATCTGAAGATCGAACAATTGCGTTCTCTTTTCGTGTGTCGTCATCTCGAAATCCTCCACATCGATGCCGTCATCGGCTCACCATCAGGATGTGTTCGACAACTGGTCCTAGGGCCAGTACAGGCACAAAGGTGAGCGCGCCGACGAGCACGACGACACCAATCAGCAGCACGATAAACAGCGGCGAGTGGGTCGGCAGAGTTCCGGGCCCCGCCGGTACGAGATTTTTCCTCGCCAGTGCTCCTGCCAATGCCAACGTGGCAATCGCCAACCAGAAGCGGGAGATCAGCATCGCCAGTCCGCCGGTCACATTGTAGAATGGTGTGTTGGCGTTAAACCCCGCGAAGGCGCTGCCATTGTTATTTCCCATCGACGTATAGGCATAGAGCATCTCGCTCAACCCATGGGAACCTGGGTTGAAAATCGAGCTGGTGCCGATGCTCGTCACCGACGCCACTGCCGTGAAACCGAGGACCACCATCGGCATTATGAGAATCAACAGGGAAGCCATCTTCATTTCATAGGGATCGATCTTTTTCCCAAGATATTCTGGTGTCCTCCCCACCATCAGGCCTGCTACAAACACAGCAATGATGGCGAAAACGATCATGCCGTAGAGGCCCGAGCCGACCCCACCGAATACCACTTCCCCAAACTGCATCAAGAAGAGCGGCACGAGTCCGCCCAAAGGAGTATACGAATTGTGCATCGAATTGACCGAGCCGTTTGAAGCGGCGGTCGTCGCCGCAGCCCAGAGGACGGAGTTGGCGATACCGATTCGCGTCTCTTTGCCCTCCATATTCCCGCCGGATTGTCCTGCACTGGAAACCTGATCGATCCCCAAAGCAGTGAACGCCGGATTCCCGCTTTGTTCGGCCCACAGCCCCAGCGGAATAAAAAACAGTAAGAGCATCGTCATTGCAGCAAGGATGGCCCAACCCTGGCGCGTGTCTCCGACCATCATCCCGAACGTGTAACAGAGCGCGGCCGGGATAAGCAGGATCGCGAGAACCTCGAGAAAGTTGGACCACGGCGTCGGATTCTCGAACGGATGCGAGGAATTCACGTTGAAGAAACCCCCGCCGTTGGTTCCGAGTTGCTTGATCGCAATCTGAGACGCTGCCGGCCCGACCGCAAGTACCTGTTCAATTGCTGTCGCGGGCTCTGTTTTCGGCTGGCCCTGTTCATCCAGCACTGGCTGGTCGTTCGCATCCATGATGGGCGTGGCGTAACTGGCTGGCTGAAGCATTGTGGCGGTCTGGTATGACCCGAACGTCTGTACGGCGCCTTGTGACACCAATAGCAGGGACAAGAGCAGCGCCAGCGGCAGGAGAATGTAGAGTGTGCTCCGGATGAGGTCCGCCCAAAAGCTGCCGATCGTCGTGACGTTGCGTCGGGCCAACCCCCTGATCAACGCGACCAGGATCGCCATCCCCGTTGCAGCGGACACAAAATTTTGGACATTGAGGCCAAGCATCTGAGTCAGGTAGCTCAGCGTCGTTTCGCCTCCGTACGCCTGCCAATTGGTATTGGTCGTGAAACTCGTAGCGGTGTTGAAGGCCAGATTGCTGGTGACAGCTCCTAAGCCCTCTGGGTTCAGCGGGAGAAATCCTTGGAGCCGCTGCAAGGCATACAGCGCGACTAGCCCCATCGCGTTGAATAACAACATGGCGATCCCGTACGTTTTCCAGTCCATCTCATCGGTTTGACGCACTCCGCAGCAGCGATAGATCAGCCGCTCAAGAGGGCCCATCACCCGGTCGAGCCCACAGGGTTGGCCTTCGTACACCCGTGCCATATACCATCCCAGCGGCTTGACCAGCGCGAGCAGCACGGCAACGTAGAGTCCGATTTGAACCAGTCCATTGATCGTCATCAGAACCATTCCGGTTTCAACAGCGCGACCATGAGATACACCAGTACCCCGAACGCAAGAATGCCGACAAGTACGAGCATGTCGTTCTCCTTCCTAGAGACGATCCAGGCTGTAGAGCAACCACCCGGAAATCGCAAAGAAGAGCACTGTGATACCGAGATAGAGAAAATCCATCGTGAGTCCTTTCCTTGCTACTATTCATGTACTACCCGCCGCATAAAAATGGTGTCAAAACTCCAGGGTGGATCGTTAAGAAAGGATCAAAACTCGTGCGAAGATGAGATGGGAGATGAACGAGACCCTGGCAGAATCGAATTTCGAACACGCACAGGATGTTGTTGATCGACAAGTGGGTCGGTTGATGATTTTCTACGGATGCCTCGATCAGCGGCGGGATGAGATCTCGATTTGCAGTCGTGTGACCACAGTTACAGTGACAACCGTCGGTAGTGCTTCAGGAGAAGCAGCCCGCCCCAGGCGAAGGATGCCAGCATCAGAACGATGCCGAAGTTATAGGTGAGGTGAGCCAGGCGCTGGTCGTACTCCAACCAGCCCAGCATGGTG
>CAZVEZ010000092.1:0-9587 GCA_964626135.1 uncultured Nitrospira sp. | reverse complement strand
GCGACGAGGCGAAGCGTACTCTCTGCGGTACGTTGAGCCTCTGAGCGCGGCGAGAACGATGCTGGCGGACTTTGTCAACAGCCTGTTAGGCGGAAATCGCTTCGGCAAGCGGAATGGTCACCCCACGATCAGCCGGCAGTGGAGCAGAAAACACCGGATATCGAGTGGGATAGTCTTCGGAAAGAACGAGTTGTTTGCAGAGTCTCGTGCGCGGATTCAAAAGGAGAGGGCCGCGAAGATTGGCGGTCACTGCGGACGGATCATCTGACGGAATGGTCAGGATGACCGCGAGGCCCAGCTCGTCGGCCTCATCCCCTTCTACTTCACCGCGCGCCTCCGGCGAAATCGTGACAGCGTAGTTCTTGTTAAACAATGCCGGATCGATGATCACAAACGCAAGGGACGCCTCTTCCGCGCAATGCAGCCATTTGAACGGCACATCGGTATCATGGTCAAGAATTACATAGCGGGTCCATTCTGGAAAGCCGAGCAACCCTGATGGGAAGGTCAGCAACGCTTCAGAAGAAACAGCCAAAAGACCGAAGCGAGTTGACGCAATATTCATAACCATAACGACAGCTCCTTACGCTCACGCACTTTTCGTTCGCAGTAATCGTTGAAAGACATCGAGCGGGACCACTGATGCGCGCGCCGCAAGCTGATTTTCTTCTTGAATCCTGACGCAAACCTCGTCGCGATGCACCTCGACCGTTCGTGGCGCTTCGATCCCCAAGCGAACCTGTCCATTTGTAATTCCCAACACCACGATCCGGATGTCCGGACCGATGGCCACACCTTCACCCCGTCTCCGTGTCAGGACCAGCATCCGTGCAGTCCACTCTCTGCCGAGTTATTTGCTCGATCTATCGGCGTTAATACTCAAAACCCGAACGCGACCGTCAACGGAGAAAATTCAGAAGCGATGCATCAAACAGCCGTAAGAATGTTTGGCTGGTGGCCTGGTAGGCTGTTTGCTGCATCTGAAGCTCTGTCAGGACCGTCGCCAAATCTGTATCGGTTTGATCTGAGAGCGCCTGCTGAATGGTCGCAGACACGACCAGCAACGCCCCATGAGCCATGTCGAGACGATTGGCAATAGCGCCAATCTGTCCTTGCGCTGAACTGATCTGATCGACCGCGCGGTCGAGATTTCCGATGCCCGCTTCAATCCCCGCCCCATTGTTCGACTCCAAAGCCGCCAGGAGGTTCGCGAGATCGTCAAAGATATTCGTTGTGGCGCCCGCAAACACTTGATCGCCGGGAAGCACAATCTGCGTGGTTTGATTCGGGCCGACTGCAATCGACTGACTCTCGCTATTGCCGTGATAGGTGACGGCATCGCCGGCGCCCAATACGAATGGCGGCGCCCCGGTTCCGGTTCCGGCAAACACCGGTTGTCCGCTGATTTCAGCATTGGCGAGTTGAATCAAGTGCTGATGCAGTTGGCGAACTTCCTGCGCAATCGTGATCCGCCCTTGCGCAGACGTCGTGTCGCTCCGCGCTTGCACCGCAAGCTCTCGAACGCGGCTGAGCAGATTTTGCGCCTCCCCCAAGGTCTGATCGGCCACCGCAACGCGCGCGGTTCCGAATTGAATATTCCGGATCCATTGATCGTTGTCGGCAAGCGCGGACTTCTGAAGGATGACCTGTCCGAAAATGCTGGGATCATCGGAGGGTTTGGCGATACGTTGCTGGGTGGCGATTTGCTCTTGCGCGCGGACGATCTGCTGCTTAATACGCTGCAAACTCCCCGCCGTCGAGCCGAACAACTGTTGATCAGAGACTCGCATGATCAGGTTCCTTCTTCTGGTTTGTTTCGTTCATTTGGTTTATCTGGTTTATTCGGTTGACCGAACTGACCAGAGAAACCAGACCAACCAAACAAACTAAATGAACAAGACAGACCGAATCATCGCTTGATCGACAAGATGGTCTGAAACAGTTCGTCCGCGACGATGATCATGCGCGAGGCCGCCTCAAAGCTTCGTTGATACTGAAGGAGGTTGGCGAGCTCTTCGTCCATCGAGACACCTGAAATGGACGCGCGCTGGGATGTCAATTGATCATGAAGAATCTGTTGCGCCCGGAGATTGCCTTCGACACCTTGCGCAATCGAACCAAAGTTCCCCGCCATCGTGCTGTAATATTCTTGAAACGTCACATTGCCGAACGAGGCGAAGTCCGTGCTCCTGAGATCGGCCAGTGCCAGCGCATTCGCATTATTGCCGGGGACTCCTGCCGCAGTCGATGACGCGGCAAACTGCCGGACATTCGTCAACAAGACGGCAATCGTACTCGCGGTCGTTCCAGCCGGCGCGAAGAAATCCTGGTTCGTAGAGCCGTCGAGTCCGAATCCCAATCGATGCTGTTGATTGAACGCCGTGACAATTTCCGAGGCCAAGGTGTCAAGAGAAGCCTGCAACGACGGGATGGTTTGGTCGCGAACGTCGAGGAGTCCCTTAAGCCGCCCGCTCTGGATGACGGAATTCAAGCTCGTCGTAGGCCCCGCGCCGGCGTCATAGTGCACATCAAGCAGCCCATTGTTGCTGAGATTGGCAACCCCAACCAGCTGGTAGGTCCGTTCCTTCTCCACCAGGACCTGTCCGCGTCCGGCAAAAATGGTCAGTTGACCTGTGGCGTCTTCGATCGATGAAATCTCGATCAACTCACCCAAATTGGCAAGGGCCACGCCTCGCTCATCGCGCAGATCATTCGCGTGCTGCCCGCTGGACTCGGCCGAAGTAATCTTTGTGTTCAACGACGCAATCTGACTGGTCAGCCTGTTCACATCCGTAATGGTTTGGCCGATTTGACGGTCGAGAAACCCTTGCGCGGCCGTCAAGTCCGAGGCGAATCGATTGAACAGACCCGCAAGCGTCGTGGCCTTGGACAGGAAGACCGTCCGCGCAGACAGATCGCTCGGATTGGTCGCCACATCTTGAAGCGCGCCGAAAAATTCATTGAGTCCAACCCCGATGCCTTGATTATTGGCGTCTCCAAATAGCGGTTCCAGCCTGGCCAATGCCTGACTCGCCGCAGTAAATTCTCCCATCCTTTCACGCGAGGCGAGGAGTTGCGCATCGACAAAGGAATCAACTGAGCGACGAATACTCTCGGCATGCACGCCTGTGCCGATCTGGCCCGGAGATCCGTTCTCCGGCCTGTTTTCAGCAAGGGTGACCTGTTGCCGGGAATACCCAGGCGTATTGACGTTTGCGATGTTGTGGCCCGTCACCGAGATACCCTGCTGGGCGGTGAACAAGGCGGATTTACCGATGTCGACCAGTCTGTTAATTCCCATCTCCTGCGCTAGCCTTTCTGCTGAAACATACGAGCACCCATACCGCATTCACGAGGCTCTCCGGATCCGGAATAGAGCCCCAGAGGCGCCGTGGCCTGGCGCATGACGGTCAACCCTTTTCTGATGAAAGCTTGAAGACCGTTCAGAATGCCGGCATTGATCGATATCTCGTGACGAAGCGCGCGAATCTTCCCGGCCATTCTCGTATAGAGGTATTCCAACCGCTGAGCCTCCGTGGTTTCTAACCGTTCCAGAATGACGCTCAGCGATATAGCTGACGGAGAGAGATTCCACTGATCGGCAAACCGCGCGACCCACGCCGCTCGCTCCGTTTCGAGCAGGAGAAGATCGTCCAGCAGGCCGGCTCGCTGATGATTGACCTCGGCCATGTCCGTCAAGGTGAGTGCTCGAAGCGCGTGCCGTTCCCGTTGAATGTTGTGCGCCAGCGCATCGCACTGCGCTTCTTCACGGCGCAGGATGCGGTCGAGTTGCTGGAGGTCTGTCACGATGTCCGGCATGATCCATACTCCTCAGTCTTGGTGTACGCGAGACAGGCTGGACGTGCGCGACTGGGGCGACTCGGCTGGTGGCGACACGTGTTTGTCTCGCGATCGCGCGTTTCCCGCGCGTCACGCGCCGCAGCATCCTGCTAAAGAACCGCGTCGGTGAGCGTCTGACGTATCAGCGCATCGGCAACCTGTTTCCCCGATACTGAATAGGTGCCGGCGTCTACCAATCGGCCGATCTGCTCGATTCGTGCTTCTCGTGCAACATCCGGTTCATCAGCCAGTGCCTTGATCCTCTGCATCTCTTTTGCTCGATCCGAGATTTGCACCCGATCGTGTTGTCCCTCCTGCTGGGCCTTCGGCTTTGCGCCGACCCCATCGGTTCCTTGAACCCCGAGCAAGAGTTTAGCAAGTTGATCAGGCTTACCATGACCGGAGATCTGCATAACAATCGCTCCTCTCTGTACCGTATCTAACAACTTCACCCCAAACCCTCTGACAGGCGGGGCAATGGTCCTAGTCGACTATCGTATCGGCTATCTGGTCTGAAAACTTGAGGGGTGGAGCGTTGTCTTCCATATATTCATGAATCATTTTCGCCAGACCAAGCCCCCCTGCTTCGGACGCCAACCGACCGATTTCCTGATCATAAAAGGAGTAGAAGTAGGCTCCCCCCTTATTCTCCAGCGCCCCCTTTGGCACCGTTTCCCTCATGACTTTCAGCAGATGAGAGATGAAATAGGCTTCGAATTCATGGGCTGCGCCCCTAAGATCAGCCGGTTTTCCAGACCGACTCTGGACGCCAGCTGCTGCAACATACGGCAAGCCAATCTGGGTCTCACCAAGAGAACCGATTGAACCGATACTTTTTATGTCGTCATACATATTATCAATATAATATCAACGTCTTATCTATATTATATCAAGATTAGCCTGAAGGGCTCCCGCTGCTTTGAGAGCTGACAGAATTGCCACCAAATCCCTGGGGGTCACTCCCACCGCATTCAACGCTCCCACCACATCCCCAAGCGTAATTGTTTCATCCATGACAATCAGTCTGGACTCCTGTTCCGTCACTTCTGTCTGTACATCGGTCGTGACCGTAGTTTGTCCGCCGGTAGACCCGATCAATGGAGCGGGAGGCTGCGAGACATTTTGCGTGTTCTTTATCGAGATTGTGAGATTGCCATGTGACACGGCGCAGGTCGAGAGACGGACATGTTCCCCTAGCACCACCGTACCGGTCCGTTCATTCACCACGACTTTCGCCGCTATGTCGACATTGACATCCAACCCTTCGATCGTGGCGATGTACTCGACGACTCGGCCACGAAATGTTTCCGGAATCGACGCTCGAACGAGTCCGGCGCTCACCGCCGTCGCGCTCCCCTTGCCGAACACCCCGTCGATCGCTTCCGTCGTCCGCATCGCCGTCGTAAAATCCGGCTGCCGAAGAAGCACCGAGACGTTCTCCCATGATTCAACCTCGATGCCTGCATCCTTTTCAATAATCGCACCGCCGGGGACAGTCCCGGCGGCTTGATGGTTTTTGCTAATGGTGGACCCTCCTGCCCCACCCGTTCCTCCCAAGAATCCTCCGATTGAAACCGGTCCTTGCGCCACGGCATACACTTGCTGGTTCGCCGCCTTCAAGGGGGTCAGCAGCAAGGTTCCACCTTGCAAGCTTTTCGCATTGGCCATTGAGGACACCAGCACATCGACCGTCAAGCCCGGTTTCGCAAAGGGCGGCAGTTTAGCGGTGACAATGACCGAGGCAATGTTGCGTGTCAGCAACTGGATCGGATTGATCACGAGATTGATGCCCATCTTGTTCAACATCGACATCATCGCCTGGATCGTGAACTGTCCGCCGATCACCTGATCGCCGGTTCGATCGAGGCCGACGACGAGGCCGTAGCCGATCAACTGGTTGTCCCGAACCCCTTCGATCGATCCGACGTCCTTGATACGAACCGCATTCGCCGGTATCGCCCAGAGAAGGCTGCCCAGCACCAATAGCCCGATGCTCATCCGCGCTCGTTTCATATCGTGTGTCTCACATGCGTGAAAGGTGAACCGACCCCTCGGCGAAAGAAGCGGGTGAGTCAACCCGGCGCTTCAAGATTGATGATGAATGCCCATTGTCCATCTCTTGGCGTATTTCATAGGTCCTGAGTCCTTGATCACCATGGGCTGACCCAATCGAGCACCCGAACGAGCCAGCCTGGACGCTGGACGTCATCCAACACTCCCAGTCCCGAATACACGATCTTGGCATCTGCGATGGCGGACGAGAGCACAATATTTTTCGTATCGACATCGACCCGCCGCACAAGACCTGCGATCGTCATCATTTGCTTCTCGCTATTCACCGTGACCTCCCGGTGTCCCTCCACCCGGAGATCGCCATTGGACAGAACTTCGGTGACGACGACGGAAATGGTGCCCGTCAAGGTTCCTTCACGATTCGTGGCGCCCTTGCCGCCGAACTTGTTCGACGCACTCGCATCGATGCCGAGTCCCCGCCTGGCTTCGCCGCCAAGCCGAATACCGGGGATACCGACGTATCCAATAGCGCTGCCGGCCAGACTGTTTTGGATCGTGGACTCTCGTTGGGCCGAGGTATCAGCGGACTTCGATCCTTTATGACTTTCAACAATCCTGACTGTCAGAATATCTCCGACCCGCATCGCCCGCAGATCCTCATAGAGGTAGGCGCGGCCGTTCTCTTCTTGCCAGAGAGAACCCACCGTTTTGGGTGGCGGCAAGGAAGGCACCGTGAGAGTCGAAACGACTTTCGGCGACGAGGAGGCGCAGCCATGGATAAAGAGCGCCACCGTCAACATGATCACCGCCATGGCCGGACGGATCGTGAGAATACCAGGCTTAGTCATCATCGGAAAAATCATGTGAGCGCGCCACGCAGGATGCTCAACAAGGCTGGATTTCTCATCTACTAAACCCCTGCGCGCCAAGACGCGCCACTCCGCGAACAAGACCGCGGCGAACGAAGAAGCGCGGCGTACGCTTCGGCACATTGAGTCTCTGTGCGAAGCGAGAACGACGCCTGGAGGAAAGTGTGCCGCAGCGCACCCGGGCTGGGCTGGTGAGAGACGCGCCCGTTTCGACGTCCTGCTAATACTCAACACGCACGGCTCCCGGTCCCACAACCCTAGCGCGCAGTTCTTTGCCTGAATCGACATTCGCCACCGTGATGGATTGTCCAAGTTCTCCACTTGCCTTCGTCACACCGGCTGTCTGAATGGAAAGCCCTCCGCGCCTCGCTTCGATGGACACACGATCCCCCTTGCGCACAACGTAGGGCTTCTTCACCATCCCCAGGCGAATCGGGTTGTTGGTCTGTAACGGACGCACCGCGCTCTTCCCGATGACATCCGCCACATTCGTCATCAGCTGATGGTCCAAATTCGTGAGTTTGATCAGATGAACTGCGACATCTTCTGCTTCGATAACGCTGTCGATTTGAAGAGCGCGTGTCGGGACAACCGCATCGATGGAGGCCGACACATCGGCGATGGCGTCAATCGTCCGCCAGGGCTTCCCGTTCGCGTTGATCTGAACATGAAAAATCCGGCGCCCGAGACCCTCTTCACGTCCGTTCGAGGCGACCCTCAGGTCAACACTGCCGGACGGCATTTTTATCGGATCAACCGGGTCTACCAGGATCGCATGAACGGCACGGACCTTTCCCGCCATCTCTTGCTCCAGCAATCGCAGGATGTCTTGGTGGATTTGCTCCGGATGCAGCTGGGGAACCGTCACTCTTCCGGCGGATACTGTTCTGGTCTGTTGCAGGGAGCCAGCCTCCGCCAAAAGCGGGACAAGACACATCACCGCCACCAGGATTGACCGCATAAGTGAACGATGTATGATCATAGAAACACTCCTCCCTGCCTCGCGCTTACCGTTTTAGATTGTTGGCGATCGCCATCATGTCATCCGATGCTTGAATCGTCTTTGAGTTAATCTCATAGCTGCGTTGCGCAATGATCATGTTGACCATTTCTTCGGCCAGGTTCACATTGGAGCTTTCCAGAAAACCCTGTTGGATAACTCCAAATCCGGTCGAAAAACCGCCGGTCCCTTGCAACGGAGGGCCGGAGGCGAAACTGTCGAGAAAGAGATTGTTTCCCATTGCAACCAGACCGGACGGATTGTCGAAGCGATTCAATTGAATCTGCCCCACTTGCGACGCTTGCGTCACACCTGGGAGCAGCACGGACACGGTGCCGTCCTGAGCGACATCGAGCTTGAGCGACCCGGACGGGACCGTAATCACAGGATTGAGAAGATCACCGTCTCCGGTGACCAGATTGCCGACGTTGTCGAGCTTGAAAGATCCGTTGCGGGTATACATGGCCGTCCCGTCCGGCCGTGTCACCTGGAAAAACCCTGGACCATCGATCGCCAGATCCAAGTCGTTGTTCGTCTGGCGCATGTTTCCCTGCTGCCATTCCTTGGCGACGGTCACAGGACGAACCCCCGCCCCGATTTGGATGCCGACGGGAAACACACCGATGTTCGACGCGTTGGTGCCCGGCATACGTTGAACCTGATACAGCAAATCGGCGAACTCCGCACGGCTGCGCTTGAACGCGCTCGTATTGACGTTCGCCAGATTGTGCGCAATCGTGTCGACATTGATCTGTTGGGCCGTCATCCCGGTAGCTGCCGTCCACATCGCTCGAATCATACAACCCTCCTACGTGTCCCGCCTGTCGCGCCTTATAACACTCGACCGACACTTTCAATCGAGAGTTCAGCCATATGATCCAGGGTTTGAATCAGCTTTTGCGCCGACTCATAATTCCGCATACCCTGAATCATTTTGACCATCTCCCCGATTGAATTCACATTCGACTCTTCGATATGGCCACCCTGAACTTGCGGGCTCTTCACCGGTCGGGCGGAGTCCGAGGCAAACAGTCCGTCGAAATGCTTCTCCGGCATGTGATCCGTGGGAAAATCCATCACCTTGAGCGTCGCCACCGGTTGCCCATCCACATGAATCGCTCCTTGTGCGCTCACCTGAACCGAGCCGGGCGGGATCTTAATTTCTCCCTTTGTTCCCATCACCGGATAACCAAGATTCGTGACCAACCGGCGCTGAGAATCCAGCGAAAACATGCCGCTTCTGGTATAGCGAATACCCTGGGGAGTCTTGATTTCGAAAAATCCGCTTCCTTGGATCGCCGCATCGAGAGGATTCCCGGTGATTCTGATCCGGCCTGCCTCAAATGACGTGCGGAGAGCATGGGGCGCCGCAAAGACCCGCTCGGTCGGGCCCGCCGGACGAACGCCGATCTGCTGGCCGAAGCCGGCTGTATGCGCGAAAATCGACGCGCCGATCTGCGCCTGCGCCATGACCGACTTAAATGTCTGGGCGTCTTGTTTAAATCCTGCCGTATTGACATTCGCCATATTATTGGCGAATACCTGCATCTGGCGTTCTTGCGCCAATGCGCCGGAAAGAATGGGATAAATCGCTCGATTCATCTGTGCTCCTTCACGTTGGGCGATTACGCCATGTCGCTTCGCAACATATATGCCATCCCCTCCTACAGCTGCGATGTGACGAATCAAACGAACAGCCGGCCTGGAAGCACGCTGAAAAAACAGCATGATGGCGCAAACCGGGTTCATATGAATCCGGTGGCCATCAGGAGCGCCTTGCGGAATGATGAGGCAGGACTAGGAAAAGATTGCCGGAAGAGAGGGAAGATAGTAACGGGTTGAGCGAGGCAAGATCATGCAGCGAG
>CAZVEZ010000091.1:0-9698 GCA_964626135.1 uncultured Nitrospira sp. | reverse complement strand
GCCTACAGATCGGACTTGTGCGACGGTCCCTTCTTGATCGCAGCCCCGCCCGCCTCTTCTTGAGCCTTCTCGACGATCTCTTTGGCAGCGTCCAACGCACGTACGGCTGCATCAAGCCCTGTCATATGCGTGGTGTAATTTTTGATCAGCGACCCGGGGCCGGTATATTTAATATCCGCGAACCCCACGTCCACTTCCAGGAAGATGGCGCCACACCTCGACACCGACTGTTTATACTCCTGAATCGTCGCGGTGGACCTTAGGGACTGGTATGCGACGGCGCCCGGCTTCAGTCTGGGACAGCCGGCGAAGCTCGTCGCGGGAGATGGCTTGCGCAGGGTTCCACGGTCGTCATAGCGCCAACGGTAGATACCGGGAGAATCCGGCAGCAACTCGGTGGGAGTCCCGTATTTCTCGATGAGTATCTTTGCAAAGGCGGCTATAGTCGGCCTCTTGCTGGCCGGAATATACTCGGTCCGATTGAGCAAGACGATTCCTCCCTGCCCGGGAACCGGCCCAAAGAATATGGTCAATATATCACCGGAATTCTCCGTCACAGGGACTTTGATATCGCTGATCACACCGGATATCTGGGCGACATATCCTGTGTTCGGCACAGGCTGGGGCGCCTGTCCGGGAAGACTATAGGTCAGCGTGTTCGAGCTCTCCGTATAACTGTCAAATGGTCTATTCGGAGATTTGGTCGATGATCCGAACCCATGCGACTTGAACTTCGCGCGGGCTTGATCGGGCGTCATGCCGATGCGCAAACCGATCACGTCCGGGCCCGATCCGCCGTTCCCGATGAACTTCGATCCGGTTTTGCTTGTCACCGCGCCGGCCGCCGAAGAATCAATCGTACTCACTGTGCGGTCGGGTGAACGGCTTGCGTTGACCGATGCGGACTTTTGGCGATTCGTTTTCCGGCCGGCTGACGCATCCACGCCAGGCCCGGGCGCGGATGACTTGGATGAAGTCGATGACTTAGGCCGTTTCGGTGTGGCCTGCCGGGGAGATGCTTGGGCAGACTTGGTGTTTTTGTGTTGTTTCTTCGTCCCGATAGACTGGGGTGGCTGCTGCTGGATACGAATGTCCGAGAGATGGATTCCGCGTTGTATCGCGATTTCACCCGGAACCGCTTGCCCGCGAGAGTCCATTTTCATGATTCCAATTTCTCCATGCAGCGAGAAGCTCGTACCTGGAAGAATCTGTTCCTGTTGGTCAAACGAAATGGATCCCTGCATTCTTCCATCCGGCTCAATCGACACTGGGGTATTGGGCCCGCCAAACCCGGTGCTCTCTCCCGTATTCCATGTTCTTCCGCTGCTGTCTGTCAGAGTCGCAGGCCCGATCACCGTGATGTAGAGCCTGTGCCCTGTTCGATTCATGAGTGACAGGCCGATATCAACGTGGGTCTCATGGTTGGACGGCTGTATCTCCGTCACGTTTACACAAAACTCCGGCGTTCCGGTGGTGGCGACTCCTGCCGGAAAGCAGGGACTCAACGGCTGAATGGTCTCCGCCGGTTGAGTGAGAACCTGAGTGGTCTGTACTTTCGTGCAGGACGCAAGCCCCACTCCGGCTGCCACGACGATGCAGGCTCGCAGCAACCACCATGTGTTCGTCATCGTGTTTCTTTGCAGAAGACCGTTGATCTGTGTATCCATGTGACGCCTCTCCTGAAAGGCAGGTGACAGCTCGTCAAACAATCCGGACCGCCACAACCAGCGGAGACAAGGGGACCGTCCGCGCATGAAGGAATCAGGCCACGCGAGAGATCAGAACAGCCTGTGCGGCCTCGCACGTCTCAACGACGATGCTACGCACCATTAGGAAAACCGTCAAGCGATTGAGTTAAAACCAGAAATGGCCCGCACGGCAGGTGGCAGGTGCGCCGGGGAACGTTCACATTATCCGACCGCTACTCGCACTCCTTGAACTTCGTGTCCTGACAACGCCGCGCCATCTCCTGCGCGTTCACGATCTGCGCTGCGGTCATGTGCGATGTCACACTCTCGCGATTCGTGATGGAGGTCCTTCGCTCCTCGCCGCTCGCCGCAGCTGCCGCAAGGCTATACCACATATGTGCGCGAACGAGGTCTTGGGGAACACCCTGCCCGACTTCATACATCACACCCAGATTGGCCTGCGCCCATGCATGTCCCTGCTGCGCCGCCTTGCGGTACCACGTCACAGCTTCCTGAGCGTTCTGCCGGACGCCCTGCCCATGGCGATACATCACCGCCAGGTTAAACTGCGCCCGAGCATAGCCCTGCTCCGCCGCCTTGCGGTACCACGCCGCAGCTTCCTGATAGTCCTGTGAGACGGCTTGTCCGTTGTCGTACATCAGACCGGCATTGAACTGTGCCTGTGCATGCCCCTGTTCTGCCGCTTTGCGATACCAGATCGCAGCTTCCCGGGCGTCTCGTGGAACACCCCGTCCCTTGTCGTACAGCACCCCCAGATTGAACTGCGCCAGCCCGTCGCCCTGCTCCGCAGCCTTGCGATACCATGTCGCGGCCTGCCGGTAGTCCCGCGGGACTCCATACCCCACGTCATACATGGCGCCCAGATTGGCCTGCGCCCATGCATTTTCCTGTTCTGCCGCCTTGCGATACCACGCTGCGGCTTCCTGATAGTCCAGTGGGGCTCCCTGCCCATGGCGGTACATCACCCCCAGATTGAACTGCGCCCATGCGTGTCCCTGTTCAGCTGCGCGCCGGTACCATTGCAGCGCCTCGTGATCGTCTTGCGGGACGCCCTGTCCATGGCGATACATCAGTCCCAGATTGAACTGCGCGCGCGCGTCTCCCTGTTCGGCAAGGGAACGGGTGAGTCGCTCCGCCAGCGCAAAATCGCCGTGCTTATACGCGGACAACGCCTCCTCAAAAGAATCTGCGGCTGCAACTGTCGCACAGGCCATGACCACGAAGATCGCGAAGAAAAAATGCCGCATGGGTCACCTCCCTCTCAAGAGTGCCGGTCGCATGGGAACTCGCGCACGAACTCTGTCACAGCCTGCCGATATTCGCAAATGCCGGAAGCATCTGAATCCGTTTCACATGTGGAACTCATTTTCCACCCAGCCGCACATCCCAGAGCTTCGTATAGACCGAGCCGGTCGGGTTCAATTCACTCTTCATCAGCGCGACCGATTCCACCGCAAGCGATTCCAATAAAAGCGGACGATCCAGCGCTCCGCCCTTCGTCAAGACGACTCCAACGTGCCGCTCCCCTGACTTGATCCGCGCCAAGGTCATATGAAGACTGAACGGTTTGGCCTCGCGGAGAACGCCTACGCCTTCACAGGCCTGTTCGATCGCGCCATGGACCTCCGTAATTCGCTTCGCGTCTGCTCCCTCCTTCCACAGCTCCGACGGCCCGACCCACAGCACGCGTGGACTCTGCGGACGGGGAAAGGCGCCGACTCGTTCAAGCGGCACGTTCACGATACTCCGAGTTCCGATCGCCTGTTCAAGCGCGGCGCGCAGCGGATCGATGACCTGCTCATCCATGTCGCCGATGAATTTCATCGTCAGATGGAGCGAAGCCGGCTTCGCCCAGGAGATGCGCGTATCCCGCGTCAGATCCGGTTCAATTTTTCGTTTTAATTCCTGTTGAACAGCCGCAAGGCCGGCGCGCAGCGTGTGAGAGAGTTCGACAGCGAGAAACGCGCGGATCATTTCGATGCCTTATCGAGCAACCAGCGCCGAAGGAAATCCAACGCGGCTTGTGAGGACCGTTGTTTGATGACGTTCCGGTCGCCGTGAAACCGGAACTCCCGGGTAATCGGCCGGCCCGTTCCATCATTCAACCCGATATAGACCAGCCCGACCGGCTTGGTCTCGGTCCCGCCACCCGGCCCGGCAATGCCTGTGACACTGAGTCCTATCGAGACACCGGCGCGCGCGCGAATGCCGCAGGCCATCGCCGCTGCGACTTCTTTGCTCACGGCGCCATACCGGCCGATCAGTTCCGCCGGCACGCCCAACATCTCCGTCTTTGCCCGATTGCTGTAGCAGACAGCGCCGCGATCCAGATAGACAGATGAGCCGGCGACCTGAGTGAGCCGATGGCCGATCAATCCGCCGGTGCAGGATTCCGCAACCGCCAGCACGAGTCCCTGTTTGGTGAGTTCACGCCCGACGACTTCTTCCATGGTGTCGCGCCCTTCGGCGAAGAGCCACTCGCTGAGTCTCGCGCGAAGATCGTCGGCAAGCTTCCGCAACAGATCACGATTCTTCCCCGAGGCAAATTGGTTCCCCTTCGTCGTCAGTGAGACCAGCACACCCGTCGGCGACGCGAGCAACCCCAGATCGACAGGGACTCCTTTTGGAATAAGGCCTGTTAACTTGGCGTCGATATCAGCCTCTGCCAGGCCGAAGGTATGAAACACCTGACGGACGATCGGCGCACCGGGCAGCCGGCCTAATGACTTGCCGGCTGCGCGCAGCAGCGGCAGCACTTCCTGCCGCATCATCTCTTCCATTTCCCGCGGCACGCCCGGCAATGAGACGATCAACGCCTTCTTCCATGTCAGGCAAAACCCCGGCGCAGAGCCGACTGGATTATTCAGGACGACGGCGCCGGATGGAATCATCGCCTGCCGGAGCTGCCCTCTGTTTGGCTGTCTGCCCCACTGCGCGAGTCTGGCCGTCATGCCTTCCAGCGCTTCCTTGCGACGACCGAGCCGATGTCCGGTCGCGCGGGCCACCGCCTCTCTCGTGCAATCGTCCACGGTAGGGCCGAGCCCTCCGGTCATGATAATCACTCGGGCCCGCTTTACTGCTGTGTGAAGGGCTGTGACAATATCCTGCCGTTCATCACCGACGACCGATTTGAATCGGACGGCGATCCCGATCGCGCCCAGTTCGTCAGCAAGGAAGAGAGAATTGAAATCGGATCGGCCACCGATCAGCAGTTCGGTGCCGATTGCGATGGTTTCTGCCGTGAGCGGCGGGGTTGCTGATGCTGTGGCCATGGATAGCAGGGAGCGGGCCGGATTAGCGAATCTGGCTGAATTTCATGGAGAAGCTCGCCTCTCCTCCAGTCGCCGGATACACCGTTATCGTCGTGTCGGCTCTTGGATCGAAATCGGCATAATTGAACGACGCGACGACTTTCGCCTTGAACTTAGGAGTCAGCGGCCACACGGCGCTACGTTCGGCCTGCGCATCGAATCGCACCGTCACGGGCTTAATGATCTTCCCCTCCTGTTCAATCACCATGTAACTGTCTACCGCAAAGTTCCGCTGGTTGCCCAAGATCACGGCGCTGACGAGCATGGTCTTGTCTTCCAGTATCTGAGTGACATCGGCTTGACTGGGCTCCACTCCGCGCAATGCCATGTGCGCAGCCATGACCGATACGGCCCCCAATTTCGTGATTAAAAAACCCCTGGGATGGACGTCGTCCGACACGCCGAACCGCACATAGAAACTATCCGGAGACCTCCGCTTCTGTGCCGCTTCTTTTCCCTGATCGAGGGCGGTCTGAATCTGCTCTGTGGTGGGAGCCACCTCGATGGCAGAGGCCGGCACATACGAGAGTACCGTCAGCGCAACCACGCCTACATACAACAGCAGGCTCGTATGCTTGTGGAATTGTACCACCCGCATAGCTATGCCAGTACCAGAACACTCGTCTCCTGTCAACGAACCGCCTCACTCCTGGATGTGGGCCATTTTCTGTCCCCATCCCCTCCTTTCCTGTCCGATGCGCTTCTCGACCAACGAATCACTTGCTTGTTATTGCTGCCAAATCGAGCGAATACAGCAAACAAAGCAACCGCAGGCCGCATGCACCTCCACCTGCATCTGATGCCTCTCATTGAGCTATCACAGGCGCGATAATAGCACTTGACCAACCGGTGCCTTGGGGCGCTAGACTATGCTACTCATCGAAAAGAAGGAGGGAACGTAATGGCGTTGCTAATTACCGACGAATGTATCAACTGTGGAGCCTGTCTGCCAGAATGTCCGAACGAGGCCATCTTCGAAACTCGCGGCGACGCGGAATCGAAGGGAAATCATGTGGGCGACGGCCAGGGAGTGGGAGACAGTATATATGTGATTGCGCATGACCGCTGTACCGAGTGTGTCGGACACTTTGAAGAACCTCAATGCGCGGCGGTCTGTCCGGTCGACAATTGCTGCATTTCTGACCCTGCCTATCCGGAAACGACGGATGTCTTACTGGACAAGGCGAAGAAACTCAATCCTGACAAGTCTATCGATCCTGGAAAAGTGTGGAGCGGCGTGCGAAATTGATCGTTACTTCGAGGTACCTGGTACCGCGCCTCGTTTAGAATGCTGAAAACGCCGTTTGTCTAGCGTTCGTGGATGATGGACGGAGAGAAGATTAACTTGTTTGCCCAGGCATAACCGAAACGATCAGTCGTGGCTGATAAAATTCCAAAAGTTATAACTAATGCGACTGTCATTAAGATTTTAGCTAAAGTCTTCGCGTTCCAAGCCATCGAGATCGACCTATTGCGTTCACATGCTGGAATATCAGATGCCAATTGGAAAGCTCTCAAGACCGAAGCCTTTAAGAAAACCTACGCGAAGCAACGCTCTTTTTATGAAGATCGCTTAACGGGTGCGTTCGCTTTGGAGCGCATATCCCAGTCTGAACGCGAGACAAGACTGCTCGAACTCTGGCTAAAACAGAGTGAGGATTCTCCCAAAGACGAACCTTGAACCAACAAACCAGCTACCCTCACTCCCCTCCGAGGTTGACAATATCAAAGGTGAAGTGATAAAAAACCGAGCCGCTACGGGGTCAGGATTATCCAGGATTACCGTTGCGAAACGCTCGGAAAGTCACCAGCATCGGCTTCTTGTACAGAGGGCCGCGCACCAGGTATTCTCGAATAATCGGGAGAGTGTCCCCCTCAAGAAGTAATACGGAGGAGTTTCAATGCCGACACCTGAACAGACCCCAGCGCCTCAAGCACCCAGACGCCAATATATCAACTTTGCCTTTTATAAAATCGACCCGGCCTGGCGGCGCCTCCCTGAGAGCGAACGCACCAAAGGCAAGCAAGAGTTCATGCGCGCGGTCGAGGACTATACCGGTAAAGTCCTCGTGGTCCCGTATTCCTCGATCGGGATCAGAGGCGATTGCGATATCATGCTGTGGCGGATCGGCTACGAGCTGGAACTCTTCCAGGATATGACCACGAAGATCCTAGCCTCGGGGTTAGGACAGTACCTCACAACTCCCTATTCCTATCTTTCGATCACCAAGCGCTCAGTTTACGTGGATCATCACACCCACGAAAACCAAGAGAGCAAGCGTCTGACCGTCGTGCCGGGGAAAGCCAAATACATTTTCGTCTACCCGTTCCTGAAGACGCGCGAATGGTTCCTGCTCACGAAGGCGGCGCGGCAGGGCATGATGGATGAGCACATTGAAGTCGGCCATCGCTTCCCTTCGGTGAAACTGAACACGAGCTATTCATTCGGGTTGGACGACCAGGAATGGGTCGTGGCATTTGAAAGCGATAAGCCGGAAGACTTCCTGGATCTCGTGATGGCGCTCCGCGAAACCGAAGGCTCTCGCTACACGCTGCGCGATACACCGATTTTCACCTGCATTCGCAAGAGTCTGAAGGAAATGCTCGACACGCTCGGCGGCTGACATCACGCCGAAGCAATACTGTGAATACGGCATTCGGTCTCACGACCGAATGCCGTGCTGTTTGGAGCGCACCTGCCCTGCCGACGCATGCGGCCGCCGTCCTGCAGCATCACTGCTGCTCTCACGCAAACCATCTCCCAGCACGGACTCCCAGCTTTGACAGCGAAATCTCCCGTATGATAGCTGTAGTGACAGAGACTGGTTTGTGTGGTGTATTTGGTTTGTGTGGTTTCTTTCGTTCTTCAAACCAAATTAACTAAACAAACCAGACAAACCAAATACACCAGATGAACCAGGCAAATGGCCGACAACAACGCACTCTATGCGGTCCGTTTTCCAGATGGGTCGGTGAGCCTGTACATCGATGAGGAATACGCGATCGACCGCGGGGTCGATCCGGCTACCCTCACGCGAGTCGAAATACCAAAAGAGATGTTCGTCAACGGAAGCATCCAGGAGATTCGTGAATACGTCGCCATCTATCTGGAGTCACGCCATTCCGGCACGGCATAGCAGAACCGGTTCATTTGGTTGATCTGGTTAGTTTTGTCGGTTTGATCGATCCAGACAACCAGACAAACCAAAAAAACCAGATGAACCAAAGAAACCAAATAACGAGACCGATCTCATGACCACCATCGCGCCACCGGCATCGCCCCTGACCGTGAACATGATCGAATCCGTGATTGCGTCCCTGCCCGTGCAGGGGCGGATCATGCTTCGATTGATTCTGCTCCAGTACTTCGACGTGACGGACGAGGAAATCCTGTATATCGTGACAGACCGGCCGGATCCCCGCTGCGTCGCGGGGACCAAGCCCACCAACACCAGCATGACGAAAGAGTCGATCAAGGTTGTCACAGACCGGCGCGACCAGTATCGCCGGCAGGTGCGGCTCAAACGGGAACGGACCTGTCTGCAGTGCGACAGCCTTCGGAGACTCGCGCAGCTCCGTGACACATTTGCCGACCGTGCCCGCACCCTCCTGACCACGCGTTTCTCTGCCTCCGCTGACTCACTCGACACGTTGCGCGCATCGGCGAGAAACGCGCTGCCAAGGCCGGCAATTCTCCTGCTGGAGCAGCGTTGGGACGCCGATGAAATCACGGCTGAAGACTATCAGCGCCAGCGGCTCAGCATCGAGTTCCAGACCCAACTCCGCATGGCCGAAAAGTATCGCAAACGACTTGACCTGGCGGAACGCGAGCGGCAGGGCGCGATCTTTGCGCCGCTACAAGATCACGAAATCGGACATGTCTGGGGCATTCCCGCCGGCAGTCTGGCCGCCCGCAAAGTGAAATACCTCACCCAATACCTGCACGCACTGCAGGCCGCAATACAGACCGGCGCGGCAGCCACGGCGACCGCGCCATTGGACTTATGGAAGGAAACGCTCTTGGTGCTCGCGGGACGACCCATTGAGCGTTCGCTTTCGACTTACGACGGGTTGGAAAAGACCGAAGCTGCGCTGATCGACAAGCTGACCGCCATGGTCTGGGGCAGTCTGGCCGAGGAGATTGAAGTAAAATTCTGGACCTCGCTTGTCTTCGGAGCCAGTTCCAATGCCATGCATTCAGAAATCACCAGGAATTTATTCGGGCTCCAGCGGTTGACCACCATCCTCAACGACATGGACCACTCACCGGACGCGGTGGATGAAGAATTACTCAAACGGACTGCCGTCACACCCAAGACCGACGTGGGCGCGCTTGAAGACTCCGCCGAGCCTCCGATAAAGGAATTGAGCGAGATGCAGGCTCAGATCCTCCATAATATGAGGGGAGAAGATGCGAGTGGAAGATCCTCCGATAAGTGGTAGCTTTCAGGGGGGAGAACAGTACCATCGCAATAGATCGGAGATCGCCGCAGAGAGGTTCATCAATCATGCCGGCTAGGCGCATCATGAATTGCACTTTGTCCCCGGTAACGTATAATACATCCACACCATGAGCACACTGTCCGGCATCCAGCAACGATCTCAGCAAGCGCGAACCGTACGGTTTTTCACTCTTGTTCTCTTTCTTATCGCGTTGGGTTTTGCGCCATCGCTTGTC
>CAZVEZ010000090.1:0-9728 GCA_964626135.1 uncultured Nitrospira sp. | reverse complement strand
TACCGCCACCGCCGCCACCGTCCCCACCGACACTTTTAAAAATTGCCGCCGTGACAAAAACATTGCACCCACCTCCTCCAATTGAAAGCTCCCTTGAGCCCACGCTCCGTCACTGCCGTATGTCACTGCCGTATATTAAAAACTCGATCCAACGCTCTAATCGTGCCTGATAATCTGAGGAACGCTCATACACACACTCCTCACACAAACTCACGCAGCAGCTACAGCAAGAGGGCTGCCAAACTTTAACGAACCGGGCGCAGCGAACACAGAACTGCTTAACATATTGAAATAAAATGAGAATGCGGATAATTCTGGCGAGAAGATGAGGAAAGAGAAACAGGAATTCCTTCAATAGTCGAATATGATGATATGCGCTGCAGGCCTCATAATGTATTTCGATAAATATATTACGTCGTTACATTCGCATATCTGCGTACTCGTTCATGGTTGTGTGCCTGATACCATCGGCAAGATGGGTCTGAAATCACTTTGCGTGGGAGTTATGATACGAAGAGGAAACGGATTATGGGAATTGCCGGAGGGTAGAAATTAGCAATTGAGTACGATCGTTACGAATGAAGGACAAATGCTACTGACTCTCAACACCTTCGTTCCCGAGAAACCGTTTCATGAGCAGCGAGAAATGCTGCCGTGGAATGCCGCTGTCCTCAGCGGCCTTCGTAATGACACCGCCATGCTGCGCAAGTTTGGCTCGCAGATAGGACTTCGTAAATTCTTCGAGCGCTCGCTCCTTCGCATCCATGTATGGAAGGATGGTCAGACTCGGATCGACTGAGGCGAGACTTTCGTCCTCGTTCTGCGGAAGCATACTTCTGACATCTCGGGCTCGAATGGTATCGCCACTTGCGAGCATGACCATCCGTTCCACGACATTGCGGAGTTCGCGCCCATTCCCAGGCCAGGAATAGGATACAAGGGCCTCTACGGCCTCTTCGTCAAAATGGCACTGCGGCTTGCCCATGGATTGAACCAGCCGGCTCAGCAAATGGCGCGCAATCACGGGAATGTCCTCGCGACGCTCGCGAAGCGGAGGCACTCGAATCGACACGACGGCGAGCCGATAGTATAAATCCTTCCGGAAGGTTCCCTCACGCACGCGCGTTTCGAGATTCCGGTTGGTCGCAGCGATCACACGCATATTGATCCGGCGAACTCTGGTTCCACCTACGGGACGCACCTCGTTTTCCTCCAATACACGCAGCAATTTCGCTTGAACGAGAAGAGGAAGCTCTCCAATTTCATCGAGGAACACGCTGCCGCCGTTCGCTAACTCAATGAGCCCCGGCTTATCGGCAATCGCGCCGGTAAAGGCGCCCCGTACATGTCCGAACAGCTCGGACTCCATCATCCCCTCGGGAACAGTTGTGCAATCGATCACTTGAAACGGCCGGTTGCACTCCGGACTCTGCTGATGGATTGCCCGTGCAATCATCCCCTTTCCCGTTCCGGTTTCGCCGGTAATCAACACCGTCGAGCGGACCTGGGCCGCCTCGCGAATACTTCGCATAATCTGCTCGAATGAACCGCCGCTCCCCACGAAACTATTCACTCCAAACTCCTGCCGGTCCTGTTGCTCATACACCGCATGCCGGCGCAGGATTTCAGAGATTCGAATCGCCCGATGGAGGCGCATCCCCAAATCCTCCGCATTGACCGGTTTCAGCACATAGTCGAAGGCGCCCCGCCGCATCGCATCCACGGCCAGAGGAACTGCGTTCATCCGCGTCACGACCAGCACCGGTAAATTCGGATCGATCCTCTGAATACGACTGACGAGATCCAACCCATCCATTCCCGGCAACACCATGTCGGTTAGAACAAGATCGACGGCCCGTTCTCCGAGCAATTGTAAGGCTCCTTCGGCCGTGGCACGAACCTCCATATCGAAATCTCCCCCAAGCGGTTTGAGATCCGCCGCTTCAAGGGCGTGCAGCATCAATTCAACATCCGTCGCGTTGTCCTCGACAATCAGAATCGTGAACGGCACTTTAGATTTAGCCGATCGCGCGTTGGATACTTCGCCACGTGTCATCATTTCCCTCTTCCCCACAGAACCCCTCGCTGAGCCGCGTCAGCCATATCCGGAACTTTCGACGCCTGCATCCCGGCATTCAACGCCTCTCCATGCTCATGAACACCCGGAACCGTGAAGTGCACCATGCAACCAGGCCCATCAGCTCCGTCGATCCACACCGCGCCTCCGTGCATTTCCACAATACGCTGAATAATGGTCAGGCCGAGCCCGCTGCCGGCTGCCTCGGACACCAACAAACGGACAAACGGCTGAAACACGCGAGTGCGTTGGGTTGAAGGAATCCCGATGCCGTGATCTTCCACAACGAACACCACCATCGCCCCTTCTACCCGCCCGCTGATCTTCACAAAGGGTGTTTGTCCCGGTCGAGCGAATTTCAGCGCGTTCGAGACGAGGTTGTCGAAGATCTGCCGGAGATCGTCGCCGTGACAGGCGACGAGCGGCAACCCCGGCTCAACGCGCACCACGGCGCGAAGCCGCTCGATCTCACCAGCCTGGGCTTTTACTACTTCGCCGATCGTTACCGCTGGATCGACAGTCGTGATGGATTTCCGATCAGCGCCCGCATGGGCCACGGTTAAGATCCCTTCAACTCGCTGCACAAGATCCCTGCTATTCTCTTCGATGAGAGAGAGCCATCGTTTCGTCCGGTCATCGAATTGCCCACTGTCCTGCTGAACCAGCAACCGTGCGAGTTCCTCCATGCGAGCCCCCGGTCCCTTGAGATCGTGCGCCAAGGTTTCGGCAAGATGTTCGAGCTGTCGAAGTTGTGTAACCAGGCCTCGCTGCGTCTGCTGCGCCGCTTCGTACAGCCGCGCGTTTGAGATGGCCAGCGCAGCCTCCTGGGCCAATCCTTCGGCCAAGCGCTGATTCCATTCATACGCGGACCGGGGTCTCTCGTTGAAAAACGACAGGACGCCGAATGGAGTCCCCTGTGACAACAGCGGAATGGCCAGAATGCTGTCTCCAATCACATTGCGCCTGATCATCTGCGGCCGCTCGTCCGAACGAAGCCGTTCCCCGCTAGCCGCCTGACGCGTCTCAAACGCTTGAACACTGACCGGCAACTCATCCCACGCCATCACCGATTTCTTCAATCGGTCGTTCCATTGGCCGGATGCCGCTTCAACAATCCAACAACCCACTCGCTCATCGCGAAGGAGCACCAGACAGACATCCGCGCGCACCAACTCTACTGCCCGTTCCGTGATACGCCGGAGCACCCCTTCCAGATCTTCCGGACCGATGGTGTTGATCTCCTGGCCGAAAATATCGAGCGCCTCGATTTCCCGGATGTTCGTCTCAATACGGCGGGCCATGGCAAGGTATGCCTCTGCCAACTGGCCGAGTTCGTCCTTCGCTCCCCGGCCATTGGCCAATAACTCTGCGATCCCGGCCACATCGACTTGCGCGCCGATCCTTGCCGTGGCGGATTGCAAGCGTGTGATCGGATCCGTGAGAGAGCGGGCTAGTATGCGTGAGACAATCCATCCCAATGCCACGACACCGGCTAAGGTGATCCACAGTCCGACAAACGTCCGTTGCGACAATGCATCGGCTTGCTCGTTCAATACATTACGTTGCCGCTCCAATTGATCTTCGACGGTCCGAATATCTTCACGAAGGAGATCGGACAATCGGAGCCCTTCACCCGAGCGCACATAGGCCAGCGCCCTATCCACCAGTCCCTTCTGTATGTCTGCGATGAGTTCATGTTTCGAGCGCAGCAGGTCTTTCAATTGTCGTTCGGTCGAAACGAGATCGTTCGGAGCCCCTCCCAATTTCGCGAGCGATGTTGTCGCATCGAACAACGCTTGATCGAGCTTCGATTCGGCTGCGGCCAGTGGCGCAAGAAAGACGGATTGCTGGGTCAACACATACCCGCGAAAACCGTCTTCAATGTCGACGACAAGTCTCCCCAACACATGTACCTGCTCATCGGCCAGCATGATATCTTGCCGTTGCTGTTGGAGCGCAAGCAACTGTTGGACAAAATACAGATGAATGGCAATGCCCATACCGAGCGGCACGCAAAGCAGCAGGAGTGCCACCCATACTTTGTGTTGGATGCGGAGCTGATCCCCCCATTGGACGGCCCATCGATCCATTTGGACAACGTCCTCTCGTTCTCTGCAACCTGCTCAGAAAGCGGCGTTGTACGCACTGTGGGCTTTGGAAGAAAGAAATGTCAAGATTGGCGTTGACGTCAATGCCGCTTCCGGGCGGTAGTTACAAGAGTACGGACTGCCACAGAAAATGAGAAACCCCGGTCAGGCGCCATGCCTGACCGGGGTTTCTCTCTACGCTCTCACGTGCACCATTCGGGCGTACGTGACGATCTCTCCAGAAACCGGTTTAGTCTAAAGCTTAAGGGTAAACCAGGTGGAGAGCGCCTTCATGCCGTTACGCTCAATGTTGTTGCCGTCCCATACCGCAAACGCGATGGGAACAGACATTCCTGCCTTAAACTGCGTATCATTGGCATCGCCTGTTTCCAACGCGCGCTTCACGACTACGCGCCAGGTTGGACCGGAATATCCACCGCCCTTGACGGAGCCGGACGGTTCCCACACACCGTTTCCGATGACATCCTGATGCGCCTGCGTCGTGAGGGTGCTGAAGCCATTGGCGTTCAAATCCTCAACTGAGCTCACGCGCAGAGTCGGATCGGACATGATGTTGCCTGACCAGATGCCGGGATTGAAGGGACCGAGGCTTCGACCGATCCGGTCGGGATAGGTCACGCCGCCCGCCGGCTCTTCGAAATAGTAGTCCCAAAAAATTCCGGGGTATTGGTCGTCCACGTCCCAGATACCCGCGCTATCTTTGCCGAGGTCCTTCTGCCACTCCGCGTTCCACCGCCAAATATTCGTGGTGCCGCCTGACTGGCCCATGCACTGGAAAGGTGGCGCCCCGGCGGTGTTGACCGGAAACATGACCGCGGCTTGATCCCGGAAGTCCTGAGGACCAATCGTCGTATCGTTTTTAGTCTGATCGTTCCACTCAATGCGCAACCCGATCTCTTTGCCGTTGGTCATGGCTTTTACGAACACGGACTTCACTGAAATATTCGGATGCATCGGCGTGGTAATCAGCTGCCCGCTCAACGGAACGATCACCCCGGGCACACCCTCCCAGACCGGATTCGCGCCATCCATCGGGATCGATCCCTTGACCATTTTTGCTGGAATCGTAACCGGCTGGCTGACTGCCAACGGCACCTGCCCGATCGTCAGCATCACGCCTACGATCAACGCAGAGAGAAGAATGCCGAACACCACACGTTTACTGTGTGTCTGCACGACTCTCATAGGACTACGCCTCCTCTCCATATTAAACGATTAAGTAAACGACTACGTTCATCATTGACGCCAAGGATTATTCTGGACCGAGTAACAGAGAGATAACCGCCCAAGCCACGCCCAGGATCAACGACGCGATAATAATGCCGATCCTCACACGATTACTCGGCGGCTGCGGCTCTGTGGCCATGCAGGATACTCCTCTTCTCCACAAAAATAAAGAACGATGCGTCAGGATCGCTGCCGATGGACAGGCGCAGAAAGAACCATCGATTCGGACAAATGGTCAGGCGGTTCCGACCGGCCCTTCTTGCTCTTTATCTTTTCCTTGATCTTTTTTGTCTAAAAACGATTCCGCGCCGACTTCGTTCAACAACAGACTCAGCTCATTACCCTGATCCTGCGCGCCGCACTCATACGACTGACCTTCCGGCGCATTGAATGTCGCCGGCCGATAATCGGTTTCCGAGTAAGGTTGAGGAGTGACGCTGAGGAACGCCGTTTCAAAATCCATCCACTCCGCCATCAAGTCCGCTACGTGTTTGTAAAGACCGGACGACGCTTTCTTGACCAACATCCGGCAAAACAACGGGACCCATCGGCCGACATGATTCTTGACGAACTTTTTCTGCGCATCCAGGACGATCTGCGTCTTGTCCGCTCCATCGTGGCAGCGGGAATAGGATTCCTTGTAGGCTAGAAAATGCATGAACTCGAATTCGACGCTCAAATGATCCAATCGCTCATGGATGTCTTTGGACAATTCCACTCCGAACGCGCGGTAGAATCCGGCGATATCGCCCATGACTTGCGACTGAGCAAACACATGATCGTTTCCGAAGAGCGTTTCGTAGGGAGGGCAATCGAGGGTGATGACGTTACTGAACACACGGCGATGCTCGGATTGCAGATCGCTGAGCTGCCAATTGACACATTCTGACGCGACGACTTTCTCGATCTGATCGAACTGCTTGCGCAGCAACGCCAGCTTGAGCTTGGCCCGCTCACCGCCGATGCCGTCAAGCGCCGTGTCCAAGGCGTCGATCGCCGCTCGCCCATCCTCGACAAACTCTCCGCATTGCACGTAATCAAGAAATTCGTCGTCTTCAGGATAGAGCAGGCTCCACGACACAAGGAGATAGAGCTTGCTGCGACTGAGGGCGCGTTCGACTGCGGGTGAATCCTTAATGGCCGGCGAAGTCGGGATGACCGCAGCTACGGCCGGTGGATTTGTTTGCACCGGCTGTTTACTCGTCATAAGACATCAGCTCCTCCGTTAACCCTGTTGCTCCCATGAATCTTCATGGCATTCAAGGCCACACCTCAGGGGCAAGCCCTAGTATGGTAGGTACAGGCCCAGGAGTTGTCAAGCGCGATCTTCCCCTTCGGAAGAAATAATCTACGTCGATGATTTTTGAAATGTTCTCTTTTGCGCTAGACACGAGCGCACTCAGATTCTCGCTCTTAATATTCAGGCATGTCCTTGTGTGTCACGAAAGCGGCTGCGTCATCGACCTCATCGGTGTGACTCGAATAGCGACATGATCATTCACGCTCCGGCACACATGTTCGCACAGTCCACATCCGACACAACGCTCCGCCTCCACCACAAGCCGCTGTGTGTCAAAATTCATCGACAAGGCATCTGTGGGGCATTTCGATGCGCAGGCATGACACCCCTGCCCCGCTGTACAGACTCGGTGCGAGACAACCGCGAGGCCCATTCGTATGTGCTCATGCCCGTCAACCGGCATCAAGGCTTCCGTGGCGCAAGCTGCGATGCAGGGCATGTCCTCGCAGAGGTAGCACGGCGTTTGATCGGCAAAAATGACCGGCGTTCCGTCTAGAGAGTTGAATGTGATCGATCCATATGGACAGACCTTGGCGCAGTCGCTGCATCTGGTGCATCGCTCCAAGAACAGCGCCTCGGCTGTGGCGCCGGGGGGACGCAACCAATCCGTCCGCGCCGGCAGTGGAGCCGGTTGTTCCGGCGCGACAGTTTGTCGTTTGGCAAATTCCTGTGCGGCTTTCGCAACGGACACGACAGAGTCCTTCAGAAAATCGCGACGTCCGTATGATGATTCAGTGGCCACAGTGTGCACCGTTACATGACCCCGTCAGCGCGCAGCTTGTAGACTTCAACGCAGCGATCGCAGGCCCCGAATTCGATATCCCAGCCAGGGTGATTCTCGCGGATGAAATCGAGCACATAGGTCTCAAGCTTGTCGCCCATATCTTCGACCCACGAATAGGTCGGGAACCGGCACAGAGGGCAAGGAAATCCCGGCATCAACATGACTTTATTTTCTGTTTCCGGAACCTCGCCTCCCTCGACATCGACGGCACGGTCCATCACCCGCAAGGTGTCCGAAGCCATTTCAATCAATTCCGAGTGGGTAAAGAAACTGGTCTGCCACAACCCTTCGAAGACCGATTTCAATTGTGGCGCGGGAATCTTGCGATACCAGGAACGAAACTCTTTGAACCGGTCTTCCTTCCTCAGCATCGGCTCTTTGCCGGCTGCAGTCAGCCGGCTGTCCACGGTGAGGCTCCATAAAATGCGGTAGCGATGGAGAATGAGAGTTTCCTCTCCTGGATTTTGCCCGACTTTGGTGTCCGGATCATACCCGAAGACCGGATCCAGCATATCCGAGATATGCAACAACTCATGGCGGCAATAGCGCGTAAGCGCAGGATCGTAAAATCGACGTGGAATGAGTTTAATCCCGACGCCTTTCAACCCTTGTTCCTCGAACGCTCGAGCCATCTCGTGTTCGACGGACCCCCACTTCCTGAGGATGTCGACGCCTTCCTGATCCTCCTTGAGCACCCCCTTGACGAGCACAATACCGACCCGCTCTTTCAGCAATGGATATTCGTTGAAGGCATCGCGGATGATATCGGAAAATCCCCAGATCCCGAACAGGTACTGGTAGAGCTTCTTGAACTCGCTCTCACGATCATCAAGCGTAAACTTCTCGTAGATCGGATCGGCAAGTTCATGGAACTCCTTATAATAGGTCGGATCGCCTTCCCGCTCCGTCTTTTCAACGAACGAATCAATGACCTCTTGCAGCAATGCGGGTTGAAAACGAAGTTCCATGCTCGTCCTTGATCACTCAACCTGATTTTCCCGCGCCGGGACATCCGGGAGAGGACACACAAATCGGCTCTCAGAGCCTGCTTGACTTGATAACGACGCTTCTCTTACGATCTTCCGAAGCCGAGCCCGATTATACTGGGCAGAACCGCCGGTTGGCAATCTACCCCATCGCGGCAATCCACGTAAACGGACCCCATCAGTAAGGACGATTGAACATGGCCGATCAGACCGCATCCCAGCTTGCCCCCGTTTCTTCCCCGCTCACACCGGCAGCAATAGGAACAGGCTCCGCTCCCGTCGATTTCCTCGAATACTGGAAGACAGCGGCACGGGAGCTGTCAACCTTTCGCGGCCATTCGCACGGAGTCTGGTCGGTCGTCTTTGCGCCGGACGGCTTGACCCTCGCCAGCGGCGGAGTCGATCGGCTCGTCCGTCAATGGGACATTGAAACCGGGCGCCTTCTGCGATCGCTCAGGGGGCACACCGCGGATATCCGATCCGTCCTCTTCACGCCGGACGGCCAGACCTTGGCCACTGCCAGCGAGGACCGTACCATCCGGCTGTGGAATCCGAACACCGGCGAATCGAAGAAGCTCCTCTTCACACGCTATGACCACAATGTTGTCAGTCTCTCTCTCTCGCCGGACGGTCTCATGCTGGCGCGCGGCAGCCACAACAAAGACATCAAGATTTGGGAGGTGACCACCGGAACCGAGCTCATGACTCTCCTCGGCAAGGACCAGTACGACCACCACTGGTCGGTCTGTGTCGCCTTTTCGCCGGACGGGATACACCTCGCCAGCGGAACGGATATCGGCAAGATCAAGCTCTGGGAAGTGTTACCCAGCGGAGAAGAAAAAGTCCTGCATAACGGACACTGGAAAGAACATGACGACGATACCAGTGAAACGCGCGGGTACTTCGTCGAAGATGACGGCGGATTTCAAAAACCGATGGACTATTGGATCGGCGCGATAACCTTTACCCCCGATGCCAAACTCTTGATCACCGGAAGCCGTGATCAGACGATCAAGTTGTTCGACATGCCCCATGTGGCAGAGCAGCGGACGCTGAAAGGCCACACGGCCTGGGTGCGCTCGCTTGCTGTCACACCGGACAGCAAGGTGCTCATCAGCGCCGGCGACGACGCGACCATTCGGTTTTGGGACCTGTCGAACGGCCGGTGTTTCAGAACAATCAAGGCCCATACCGCAGCTGTTCGAGGCATCACTCTATCGCCGGACGGGATGAAACTAGCCAGTGC
>CAZVEZ010000089.1:0-9882 GCA_964626135.1 uncultured Nitrospira sp. | reverse complement strand
ATTTGGTCTTTGAGGTAAGAGGAGTATCCAACACGGTCGATCAAGAGGTCGAGAAACCGTTCGACCGGGAGTAGACTTTGTTCCTTGAGTTCTTCCAAGGTCTCGTCGCTGACGGGCACGTAGCTGTTCCCCATGTGGAATACCACGTTGTAGTAGCGATTTTTACCGATGCGCTCGAACCGTAGTCCCTTCACCCTAATACCTCCGTCGTGGAACCGCTCAAGAGGGGGCCATTCTAGACAAGTTCCGATCGTGAAGACAAGAGTGGGTGCAACAGGTCGCTCAGTCTTCTTTACCCTTTTTACCGAAGTATTCCTGCCGGCTGACCACCACATCGGCCACAAGCATGAGGCCTGAATGGCGCTCGAATAGCGGCCGAAGGCCCGACAAAATCGGTTCAACCCTCTCTTCCGGCACCACCGTCATGATCATTTCGAGGCTTTCCTGCTCGCTGAACATGAAGTGGGCTTCGCGTACTCCGTGGTGACCCTTTCCCGACAGGTTACCGATGATGGTGTATCCGCTGCAGTTGACGCGATCCAGTATCTGGGTCACGAATGCCCGATGTTCTCCTGCGACGATCACACGAACCTCCTTCATCGGATGCAAGATCAAACCACTCATCGACGACTCCTTTCCCATCCAATATTCAGGTACAAAAGCGCTCCTGTTGTGGATGACGATCCAGAGGACTCCACGTTCCGCTGGGTAGATACCGATACCATACCCGGTCTTCGGGGTCGAGAGCGACGAGATGGACCCACGCATTGTGATAGAAATGCTGCAAGACGTCATGCCGTTCGATCAGCTTCTCGATACGTTCGCGCGGCGCCTCGATGACGGTCAGCAATCGCATCGGTTCATGGTACGGTACGTCGCCGTTCATCACTGTCTGCCTGGCCAATCCAAGCCGGAGGTCACTCCAAGGTCCAGACATGATGCCGAGTCGTCCCACGACATTATGATAGATCTTGCTCCCGCTGCCGTATATCTCGTTGTCGACGGAAGAAAAATAATGTTCCATGTTGATCCATTGCGCCACCACTTGCGGGCCGGTCAACAGAACTTCGAGTAGCCGATTACCCGGGTCTTCGCGATAATCATACGAATGCAGGAAGACGCGCCCTTCCAGATCCACTGCTTTGGTGAGATCCCGCGGACCGACGATGAACGCCGTATTGCCTGACAGCCCCCACTCAGGCCTCACCTGGCTCCAATCCACGCTTCTGCGCCGCACGTGCGCTTCCGCCTTCTTTCCCTCTAAGTCCTCCACGTCCGGGAACCGTCCGCAGCGCTCCTGACTCGTGAGTTCAGCTGCTTTCTTCAGATCTTCGTGGAGCTGCGCCAGGTCCGCGCGATGCGTCTGGGGCATATCTTCCAGGTCGAACAACTGAATCTCGTCGGTCGTCGTGTCCATCTGGCCGGCGAGAAAATGTGTATCGGGAGGAATATCGATGCCGGTCTTGATCAGGCATTCTCGTACCTGTGGATTGTTCGCCATCATCGCGAGAACGCGGGCGTTGGGCTTGCCTTCGTTGCCTCCGCAGGCCCCGCAGTCCAGGGCCGACTCGTAAGGATTGTTATCCGACGTGCTGCCATGCGCGCAGAACAGGACGAGTCGCGCGAAGCGCTTTGTCAATCCCATCATGCGGAGCGCAGTGTCGACCGTGAGCGTTTGCTCTTCGAGGGTGAACCCGGTGCGCGTGATCCGTTCTCTGTGCCGAGAGGCCGCCCGCTCGTTCAGGTGGTACTGCAGACGCAGGATGTCGACCAGATTGTTCAGCGCCTCCATCGAGAGTCCCGCTCCCTCGGCTTCTTCGATCAGCGGCGGCTCCGGTTCTCCGTCTCCGCTGAAGGCCCTCTGCCGCAGCGCCTCGACGAGCGCGGGCGTGATGCGCGACCTGCGCAGCCCGATCCGTTCATGCAGCGCCCTCCCGACGGCCGCCTGTTGTTCTGCGGCAAGCATCTCGTCCGTTTCAGAGGGCGCTAACTTGTCGACGGTGAGCGTGGTTGCCAGCGGCGGGACGAACAAGCGCCGCAACCACGCGATCCAACGCTGATAGAGAGACGGAAGCAGCGTCTTGCCGAAAATGGGAAGTCCGTAGAACAAGCCGAGTGACTCTACCATCACATACGGCGTGACCACATTTTCTTTCAAATCGTGCAACAGCGTGTGTCCTGCATGGACCCACTTGGCGCGTGCCTCATGCTTCAAGACCTTCTCATCGAGATAGCTCCGCGGGATCTCCCGCACCTCGTTCTTTGCGCGCATGATGACCGGGAACTGTTCAGTATCGTGTTCTTTGCCCCAGGCTCTATAGCGGATGAAGGCCGCAAAGAAGCCGGCGAAGCCGTAGGTCTCGTGCGACCCGACCGATTCAAGATGCCGGCGGAACGGCTCGGAGCGTACGTCGATACAATAGACCGACTGCGAATAAGGACGGGTCGGCGCCGGACGGTTCGCATCATTCGTACGCGCGCGCAGTTGCCCTAACAAGCGGTTGTGGTACCCGGCTTCGAAAGCGTTGAGCCAGACAGGTCCATGGTCGGATTCAGGAAAGGCCTCTATCCATTCGACGATCTGTTTCAGGTTTTCTGGAGCGCTGTCGGCGAGCGATGCCGTATCGATCTCCAGCGATCGCGCAAGAGCAAGGAGTTTCTTGGCTGCGCCGCGGCGAGCGGCCGCCTCTTGGCGCGGGACCACTTCGCTGTGATAGCGAGCAAGCACGGTCGTCCAACCCTTGCCTTTCTTATGCGCCAGCCGATCGACTTCCTCGGCATAGAGGGCGGGCAAGCGGCCCGCGACCCGTTGCCGTCTCAGATAATATTCTTCCGGATTATTCTGCATATAGGACACAACGGCCTCGTACCGGCCGGCGATGCCAAGTTCGGTTCGGCAGACCTTGTCGACCAATTCACGCGCGTACCAGAGGCGGATGGCGAGGAACTTCACGAGGCCCACGGGATGCGCTTGCTGCCAAGGGTAATTCTGTTCTTCTCCACGCCATTTGATGAAGCCGGCCCAGCCGGGCAGTGCGGTCAATTGCAAAGACAGGTAGTCCTGTCGCAGGGCTGAAGGAATCCCGAGCGCATCCAGGCTCTCGAGGAGGACGTCTTCAGGATAATCGGGGAGCCGCGCAATTTTTGCGCGGCTCCCCTCGATTCCGCAGAGCGACCATTCCTGCGCAGCGAGAGATCTCCATGTTTCGTACAGCCCTTTCTCACGCTCAGGCATACCCCAGGTCGCATGGCCTTCGTCCAGAAACGCCTCGCACCATTTGATCAATTGCTCGTTGATCTGCCGAACAATCTGAGTGCCCAACGTGTCGTCGCACCAGTGTGAGAGCGTGAGCCAGCGACCGAGCGCTTCTTGGTCGCTTTCCGCAACCGCGCGGATGCGGTCGCGCAAGTCTGGAAAGGTCAAGACGGGTTCGAGCCGGGCTGCGACGCGATCGATCAGTTCGTGTGCCGGGTCGGGCAGCTGATGGTCGAGCGGTTCCATAACCGGCGTGCAGAGACCTTCCGTCAGACAGGCGCGCAAGACTTCTTCATGTGTGATCCTGCGCATTCCGATCGGAACCTGTTTGTCCTGCACCAGCGGCTTCAACGCAGCATCAAGCTGCGCGGATTGAATCCGCCCGGACTTGAGGTAGCGGCTATATAGCTGACCAGGGAGATAGCCGTTGCCCCCCATGAACTGTTTGCCGCGCCTGACGGTTTCTTCAAACGGAAGGTATTCCAGGCTGTGAAGTGGATTATGGTGCACGAAGGTGCGCATAGGCCAGTACTGCGCGACGACTTCACCGGCAAGGCGGACCACTCCTCGCAATTCCATCCGTCTCGATTCGATGTCGGGCGTGCGATTTATCTGTTCCATAGGAGCAATGCCGTGATATCGCCGGTCTGATGTATGGTCTGATCGGACGAGAGCAGGTTGGCAGGCGCCAGGCCCAATACGAGCAGCGCCAGCACGAGGATCAACAGCGAGGCCATTTCGGCATGGAACAGATCGGTATACAGCAGGTCGGATCGTCTCGCTCCAAAAAGCAACTGCTGCGCCATCTGCATGATATACCACGAAGCGGCAAGCCAGGCGACGAGCACGATGAACGGGCCGACGGCCGATGTCAGCGACGAGGTCAGAAACAGGCCCAGGAAGCCGGCGAAGACGCCGAACGGAGGCAGCCCCATCGCAGCCAGCGCCAGCAGCGAGAGCAAAAAGGCGTATCGCGGCATCGTGAAAGCCAGTCCGCTGATGGCCTTGGGGTCCACATCGTCTCCGTATCTCGTGCGGATCACTTGCCAGGCGAGCAAGAGCCCGCTCGTCGCCAGGCCGACGGCGCCCACCGACAGCGCCGCCCGAGGTGTTGCCGTTCTCGTCGCAGCGGCAAACCACCAGAGCATCGAAAAGAACGAGAGACTGCCGTACGCGAGCAAGAGCCGGACACGCGACTGCGCCAGCGCTTTGATTGCGCCATAGAGCGATCCTGCCAGCGCTAAGAGACTCGCCGTCCAAGCGACGACCTCCGGCATCGTCGAGATGACCGACGCAAGTCCATGCAGTCCGACGACCGGAAGCAACACGACCACGAACGACGGCAGACTGCCAGGCAATCGCGTCAACGCTGTGAGGTAGCCGCCGTGAAAGGGAATCAAGGGCAAGAGGGTCGCGCAGGTCAGCAGAAAAGCCACCGATGACAGCGGAGGATCAGCCACTGATGCGATGCTGACGCACAGGGCGCCGAATCCGAACGAGCCGATGCCCCACCATGAGATTGGCCAGAGCGGCGTGTGGTGGCGATAGAGCAGCATAATGATGGACACAAACAGCCCTAAGAGAAAAACGTGGGCTGCGAGATCGTGACCGGTGAACGCGCCGACCCCGAACCCGAGACAAACCAGGGTCATGATCCACGAGAGACGATGGTCCTCGTGGATCGGCTGTCCCAAGATGGACGCCACGGCAGCCAGCGGCAGCAGGTAGAGCGGCAAAAGGCCTTCGGCAGGAGTGATGAGCCAGCCTGAGAGGCCGACGATCATACCGAGGCTGATGATGGACCAGACGATTGCCGAGGCTTTCAGACGGTCGGGGCTCGACCAGAAAGCCAGGCTCACGAACGCGCCCAGCAGGGGAATACCGGTCAGCATCCATGGAACAAAGGCGGCGCCCATCATCGAGACCACCCTCCTTCGCGCTTGTCGAATCGATGGATCATGCGCATCACGGCCTGTCCGAGCAGCTGATAGAACTCATCGACATACAGCCGATTCATGAACAGCACATACAGCCGCACCCGTACGCCTTCGATCCAGGCCGGCATCCACACCGTCCGGCCATGGGCGCGTATGTAGAGGTATGACCAGCCGGCGATCGTCAGCAGAGTGGACATGATGATGATCAGATCGAAGAGCCGATCAGGAAGATCCGCCGCTTTGAAATACGAGGCAACTTCTTCCGGATCGGGATAGAGAAACGCCGTGAAAGACTCGACCGCGAACAGATACACGAACATGATGGACAGCAGCGTCAGCAACATGGTGGCTGACACTTTCCACGAGGCCACGGCGCGTAGACGCGTGAGCGTCAAGATGGCTTGCGACGACGTGATCCAGATGAAGAAGAGGAAGATCACGGTGCCTTGCGATTCCAGCAACGGGATGCGCAGCACACCGTGTGTGATGAGGAGTATCAAGAGTGGAATCAAAAGCGTGGTCACGAAGCCGGTGGACCAGGTGAGACGAGAGAAGCCCGATTCTTCCTCCTGATGGTCCGCGTGGGGGAAGTGCGGCTCCAGACGCGCTTTGTGGATCACGTTGCCGCAGTTCAGGAATATGGTCGCCTTAAACAGTCCATGCGCGATGAGATGGAAAACGGCCAACGAGAACGCGCCCAACCCGCATTCCATAATCATGTAGCCCATCTGGCCGATCGTCGAGAACCCGAGCGTTTTCTTGATATCGTTCTGCGCCAGCATCATGGTGGCGCCGAGCACGGCGGTCATCGTTCCGACGACGAAGACGATGTGCAGGGCGGTTGGACTCATGCCGAACAGCGGAGCCAACCGATTGATCAAGAACCCGCCGGCATTGATGATGCCCGCGTGCAGCAACGCATGCACCGGTGTCGGAGCATAGAGCGAGCGGGGCAGCCAGATGTGCAGTGGAAACTGCGCGGATTTGCTCATGCCGCCGATAAAGAGGAGCAATGTGACGGCGGTTGCGCCATCGATCTCCCACCCTGAAATCGGCGACAGCGTGACGATCGTGTCCGTGGCTTTGGCGAAGAGGTCGGGGAACTCCAATGTGCCATACAACTGGTGAGCGAGGACGATACCGGCCAAGAACGCCACGTCGCCGACCCGCAAGAGTGTAAAGGTTCGATAGGCTCCTTCCAACGTCTCGGCATGTGCGTGGTTATGGGCCAGGAGATAGAGCATGTAACTCAAGAGTTGCCAGAACACAAAGAGCATCATGAGATTCGCGCTCGAGACCATGCAGAGGAGCACGAAGGTAGTGAACCCGATCAGCGAGAGATATCGGCGTTCCTGGGGATCCTGATACATGTACCTGATGGAGTAGATGTAGATGATGGTGCCGACGCCGGAGATCAACACCATCATGACCGCGCTCAAGCGGTCGATATAGAAACCTATCGGAAAGGTCAGCATCGAGAGAGAGGATGGATCATAGAAACGAATGGTCATCGGTCCCTCTGTGGTGATGAGCCACAGGGTCACGATGGCGCCGAGAAAGGCTGCGCCGATAGGATAGGCCGCGATTTTGGCGCGCAGGGCTTGCGAGCTGTGTGTGCCGGTCGCGAGAATGAAAGCGGCCAATAGAGGCAACAGCGGGACCAGAATGATGAAGGACATGCCGTCGCTCACCTTCCTCGAGAGATCGAAGGCGCTGTGGATGGAATCTTTGGAGCAGGGTCGGTGTCCTGTAAGGGGAGGCTGCGCGGTCGGATATGAGTGATAACGGAGCCTGTGGTCGACTTGTGAGGATTCATCGGCAGCAGCGGGTTTGCGGAATAAAAAATCAGCGGGCGCGACCTCGTCGAAGAATGTGTCCACCGGCTTGTCGCATTGTCAGCCACTCAACGGGAAGCCGGCGACCGTACGTGGCCTCTCTGTGGAGTCGGGTTTACCCCTGCGGGGGTTCCCCGCGACTGGTTCCGCCTGACCTCTCAAGACATACAGCCTGGCGGCACCGTCTCCCAAAGCAATGTGTAGCAGGATTCTAAAGACAAACGCAAAGAATTTTTCGATCTATGCGATTAGGACCATTGGGGCCGTCTCCATGGATCCTTCTGCCTGTTTTTCTGAGAAAACAGACCGAAACCGGAGGTACGGATCAGGATGAGGGGCCGTGCTCGTCATTGCCTTGTCCGACTCGTGGCCTCTATAATCCGTCCCGCAAGAGCGTAACGGCGCGTAGCGGCCCTGTGAGATGAGGATGAGCTATTGAGTTAAAAGGGATATGCAAAACGCAATCAGACAAGCCATCATAAAATTTGAACAGGACTTCATGGGGCGAGGACCGACGGATGTGCGAGCCTTCATTATCCGAGACATGGTGATCGTGAGATTGAGGGGTGTCCTGACCCAGGCGGAACGTCAACTGGCCAAGACCGTCGATGGGGTGGAGATGGTCAGGCGTATGCGCCAACAGCTGATTGCGCAAGGCAAAGACAATCTGTGCGGCGAAATTGCCGGTATCGTCGGCATCAAGGTTACCGGACTGTTTACGGATATCGACACGCAGATCGGGGAACGGATCATGGTGTTTACACTCGATCAAGACCTTGAAGCGATCGAACCTTCCAGCCAGTAGATCTTGCGACGCGGTCGGCATGCCGGCGGGGCCTTGCCGAGGAACGGCTCCACAGAGTTGGAGCCATAGGTCTCGAAGAGGAGAGCGGAGTATTCGGATCGGAATCTCTCCCAAACCGGACTGTTTCTGAAAGGATGAGGCTATCCTGAGAAACCGAGAAGAGCCTTCCTCAGACGATGGCGTGAGTTTTGTCTCTTTCTTGCCGGGCGCATCGATCACTGATAGATGATAGCCTTCCCCCTGACCGGGAGCGGTCAGTGAAGAACGGAGCCGCTCCATTCGTTCCTGCCCCGGTAGGGGCCCAGGAGTCCGAGGCATGCACGAGAATTCCATTCACACGGTGTTAGGACTCTCCCCACTGTGGGTGGCCACGTCCATTCTCGTGCTCGCCTATGCCGTCATCATCTCCGACCGGTTTAACCGGGCGATCGTGGCGCTCCTTGGGGCGGCATTGGTCATTGGGACAGGCGTGCTCACCCAGGACCAAGCCATTCATGGAATCGATTTCAATACCATCGGTTTGCTGACGGGGATGATGATTCTGGTCGGCGTGACCAAGGAGTGCGGCATCTTTCAATTCCTGGCGATCAAGGCCGCCAAGGCTGCCAGAGGCAGCCCTTGGGGGATTCTTGTCATGCTCTCCATCGTGACCGCGGTGCTCTCCGCGCTGTTAGACAATGTCACGACGGTGCTGTTGGTGGCTCCCGTCACCCTGCTCATTGCAGACGAACTGAACATCAATCCGTATCCGCTGTTGTTTGCCGAGATCAATGCGTCGAATACCGGCGGGGCTTCGACCCTCATCGGCGATCCTCCGAATATCATGATCGGCTCCGCGACGGGTCTGACGTTTACCGATTTTCTTGTCCATATGAGCCCTGTGGGGATTTTGGCCTTTAGCGTCACGCTGATCCCGTTGTGGTGGATCTATGGACGATCCATGTCCGCCACCCCGGAAGCTCGTGCCCGCATCATGGCCTTCAACGAATACGAAGCCATTCGCGATACAGCTTTGCTGAAACGGAGCCTGCTGGTGTTCGTCCTGGTCATTCTCGGATTCCTCCTCGCGCATCCGCTTCATCTGGAGCCTGCCACGATTGCATTGGGAGGCGCCGCTCTTCTGTTGTTACTGGTGACCTTTTCGGTGCCTGCCGAACAGGCAGGGCACAAGGTCCATGAATTTTTCGGGCAAGTGGAATGGATTACGATTTTCTTTTTCTGCGGCCTGTTCATCATCGTCACAGGTGTGGAACATGCCGGTCTCCTGCAAACATTGGCCAAATGGATGTTGAACGTGACGTCCGGTAATTTTCCGATCACCGTCCTTGCCATTCTCTGGGTGTCCGCGCTGTTCTCGGCGATCGTCGACAATATCCCTTTTGTGGCCACCATGATCCCCATGATCAAGGACATGCTCCCGGTGTTTCAACAAGCGGGAGTTTCTGCTACGCAAACGGAATCCCTGTGGTGGGCGCTGGCCATGGGAGCCTGTCTGGGAGGCAATGGGACTCTGGTTGGAGCATCGGCCAATCTCATTGTCGCGGGTATTGCGGAGCGGAACGGCGTGCCGATCCGGTTTCTGCCGTTCATGAAAGTCGCGTTTCCCCTCATGCTCTTGCAAATCCTGATCAGTATGCTCTATGTCTGGCTGAGGTATTTATGATCGCTCGAGACATCATGGTTTGTCAGATCCACACGATTGCGCCGGACTGCACCGTCCGCGACGCTCTCAAGCGTATGGCTACGCTGCGCATTCAGGCATTTCCTGTTGTCAGCCAAGAACAGAAGCTGCTCGGGACGTTGAACTTCTGGCAGATTCTGGAACGGGCCATGCCATCCTACATTACCAAGGGCGACCTATCGGACGTCCGTTTTGCCCCGGATTTTTCCAAGCTTCATGAACGACTCGAAGATCTCAAATCCAAGCCGGTCACTCTCGTCATGAACCATGAGCCCCCCTGTGTTGATCCTGACCATTCAGTGCTGTCCTGCGCGGCTCTGATCATGCAAGCTCCCAAAACCGTGAATATCTTACCGGTGGTGGAGGGC